>JAJDBQ010000183.1 GCA_029261255.1 Nitrospirales bacterium | reverse complement strand
AAGTCAGTCGTGTCTATGCTCATGTGCCTTTATTCTCAATTAGCGGAACTAAATATGATACATCAAGCTGCGCTGGGATTCGAGCTTTTGATGTTGCTCAACTAAAGATTGGAGTGAAATCACGCGAAGAACCGCTTGTTCGGCTTCCTGGACCTGCGCCCAAATATTGGAAAGTATCATATTGGCAGCACCTCGCGCCTCACCTTTCCCCGTTGATCCATTTGTCGTCGAAATCGGAGTCTCCGCGGCATTCATCGAATTCACCAGTTCAGCCAACGTGATTTCATTGGGATCTTGGACTAGGCTATAGCCTCCCTGAGCACCTCGGAGACTACGTACAATCCCTGCCTGCTTCAGTCCTTGGAGAATTTGCTCAATAAAACGAGCTGGAATTCCCTGCCGCGTGGCTATGGTCTTAGCATGAAGAGGCGTAGACCGATCATGGCGAGCAAGTTCAATCGTCGCCATAATGGCGTATGTGACTTTAATCGGAAGTCGGTTCATGGCTCAATTCATACTAAATCGATAGGAATAATATATTTATACCATTTGGTCAAAAATTGTCAAGAATTTGAAAGGGAACTTTACCGAAAACATCTATGGATATCCGCTCACAAAGGACAAGGACGAATTTCCTACTGCGTCGAGAATGGAGCGCACTCACCTTTCGGAATAAGGATCCGAATAACGCAAAGACCAGTCTACCCTCACTCATGTTGGAGGAAAAACAAACCGATATTTCAGGGAAAGACTCTTGAGAATCCCACTATTTTCCCCACGAAAGTCGAACCATGCCTGACACAAAAGACATTGCTGATCTCCTAGTAGACGTTCAAAAAATTGTTGATGGATTGCGGAAAGAGAAAACTGATGTAGTCGATCAGGTGAATAGACTTGAATTACAACTGTCTTTGGTTAAGGAAGAGAGAACGAAAGACGTACAAAAGTTAGAAGACAGCAATGCGCAGTTGTCCAAAGAATTGCAGGATACGAAAGCCCGCCTGACTGATCAGTTACAAGAAACGCAACACAAACTCGACGGGTATCATCCTGAATTACAAAGCCTTCAGGATGATCTGCAGAATGCCGAATTGCAGAACAATTTACTGGAGATCGAACTGACCAAGAAAAACGAAGAAATCCAAGCCTTAGAAGCTCGCCTTGATGCCTTTACGTCTCTGGCCTTAGCTTCGATGCCTGCAGAAAAATCCATCGCATAAGTTCCCCCCATCCAACCCTGTACTTAGAATCTCCTCAATCACTCACGCTAGTTCAGCGTCTTCCACATATGAATGTCGCGCTTTGTCGTCACCCGTTCATGAAGCGGAAGAGGCTCCAAGCCTTTCCTTGATATTTCATTTCAGAAAAAGAGGAACTCTACACTTGAAACATTGTAGAATAGCCAACCCAAAAACATTGGAATATCCAATCGAACTGACCATCATTCATAAGAATTGAATGTTTATCGAGCCATTCATTTTACACGCTCATCAAAAGGAGGTTCTCATGCCGGCAAAGACCCAATCGGGCAAGGGAAGTAAGCCAACGTCTGGCCTAACAAAAAACGCGGCTAAGGCCAAAGTCACACCAAAGAAAACGCCCACAACGAAAACGAAATCATCAGTGGCCAAGAAGAGCGCATCCATCCCTGCAAAAGAAAAAGGACCCGTTGTGCCAAGTGGGCTCAAAGTTGGCAGTCGTGCGCCAGTCTTTTCTTTGCCCAACGAGAAAGGGCAAGTCGTGAAATTGTCGGAATTGAAAGGGAAAAAGGTTGTCCTCTTCTTTTATCCCAAAGATGATACGTCCGGGTGCACTAAGGAGGCCTGCTCTTTCCGAGATGGGTTACCGGCCATTAGAAAAAAAGGGGCTGTAGTTTTGGGGGTCAGTGCCGACTCTGTCGCTTCTCATCAAAAGTTTTCCAACAAATACGATTTTAATTTTCCGCTGTTAAGTGACGAATCCAAGGCCATGATTCAGGCCTACGGCGTGTGGAAAGAAAAATCAATGTATGGTCGCAAATATATGGGGATTGAACGAACCACCGTACTGATTGCCAAAGATGGAACCATTAGCCATGTGTTTCCCAAGGTCAAAGTCGATGGACATTACGAGGAAGTTTTAGAGGCTTTGGGGTAAAACCGAGTCACGCGAGAGGAATACAAGATTCATAGTCTTGACTTTTCCACCGCAAAGGCACCACACTTTTCTACTCCCTCTACATTCTTTTATTAATTCTTTTCAGGTTTTCACCAATTAGAGGAGGTGTAGGATGAGACATGTACTTGCCACATTGTTAACCGGAATTTTCTTATTGGCATTCAGCTCTGTGGGCTCTGCTCTTGATCTCGGCATGGATAAAGGAAAGGTCGAAAATGCTGAGTCGAAGCTGAAGAACATGGCGACTGAAGCCGAAGACAAGGTGAAAGAAGCGAAGGGTGAAGCAAACAAGCAAAGCAAAGGGGAAGAAATTCAATCGAAGACGAAAGAAAGAATCAACGATAAAATTGACGACATGAAGAGTGGTTTCTCCACGGGAAACCGCTAACGCTCTCCTTCAGGTATAAGCCAAAAGACATGTTCAATAGAAGAGCCTGTGTGGAAGATCTCCACACAGGCTCTTTTTTTTATTGTCGTCTTGCTCCTTTTGCCTCTTATTGCACCTCAACGGTTGCACACAGTGCATTTCCTTTCTAAGAGAAAGATATTTGCTACCCCTCTGGTGATAGACGCTCATGTTCATCCCCAATCTGAGAAAAACTTTGCTCCCCTAAGATCGCATTTGCATTGAGATAAAACTTGAATTCAAGAAGATTCTGGGATGGGTCTCTGAGGAAAAAAGAGAGATGCTCGATGGGTTTACCTGAGAAGCGACGTTGAGGCTCACGAAAAAACGTCAATTGATTCTTCTTGGCTCGATCTCGCAATTGCGTCCACTCGTCTTCTGTTTCACACACAAGACCAAAATGCCTCGGGTAAATATTTTTTTGAGGGACTCCCAAGTCTTCTGTGACTTGAGCCACGAGTTGATGTCCATGAAAATCTAACATGATGGCGACCGCTGATTGCCGTCCGATGCGACATCCTAAGCCATCAGCATAAAATGCTTTGGTTGATTCGATATCTCGAACAGGAAAAGAAAGATGAAAGATTGAAGTATGCATTGTCATTGCCTCGGTCGTATTTTTAGCGCAATTTCTCTCTTTGATCAACTAGCGGTTTTGTGTATATGAGAAGAAAGGGATTTCAATGAATTTTCACCGATGATGACGCTTCCTATGCAGTCCATGTGCATGATACATGAAAAATAGCGCAAAACTCGTCCAGAAGAATGCCTCCAAACTAAACCAGAATTTCGGCAATTCATTACGTTTACCAAGAACTCTATGGATGATGAGAGCACCATCCCTTAGAGCAGTTAGCGCTCCTCAAATGCCTCAGAAGAGCCAAGGATACACGTATCTGAGGATATCTTTCATCCTGAGAATATATATATCGGAGTAACAGACGTTTACCAAACGAGAATGCAGAGGAGAACTATGCTGTCTGTGCGGTCTTCATGGCTTCATATGTGGAACAGCGATTTCCACCATGTGTCTTGGAGTAATAGACAGCTTCATCAGCATGGCGAAGTAGTTCTTGGACCGAAGAATACGGATCTTCTGGGGTATGCGTAGCCACCCCCAGGGAAATAGTCACGGTGAGGCTTTGGTCTTTGGAAATTTCATGTTGGGCATTGCGAAAAGCTTCCAGGATTCGCTCACTCACCATTTCAGCTCCTGAACCTGATGATTTGGTCAGTATCAGGACAAACTCTTCCCCACCAAATCGTCCCACCTTGTCTGTCCCACGAAGGCTGGTGAGAAGAAGACGAGCTGCAGATTGAAGGACCAGATCTCCTGCCTGATGGCCATAGGTGTCATTCACCGATTTAAATTTATCGAGGTCTCCGAAAATCAGGGTTAAGCATTCCCCGTCCGCTACGGCTCGCTCGAAAGCCGTTTCCATGCATGAATCAAGATGCGCTCTCGTGAGTGTTCCCGTTAAGGCATCGTGACGGTTCGTTTCTTTTAAATGAGAAAACTGCTCTTCCATGTTGACCGTATCGAGTTTGAGCTGTTCAACCTGTTGCAGCGCTTGGAGATTTCTCATTAACAATGATTCTCGGGCATGTTCTAAAATACTTTGAGGATCGTTCCAGGTCTGCAAGTTGGTTTCAAATACTTTTTCGGTATCGGGCAGGCGTTCTTTGACTGTTTCGAGTACAGTCATGAGTGTTTCGGGTGTGAGTTGCAATAACGAACTGGCTTGTTGTTTCACGCACTGCAGGTATGTGTCATCGATTTCCCTTAAAAATATTTCTGCAATCATGCCAGAGAGCGTGACGCAATGCGTGAACGTTGCTCGTTCGTCTTCGATCGGGATACGAGTAGGGTCGTCACTACCAGCAACAGCCACGCGTAAACGATCTGGGAGGTTCCACTGCGTCAAGAGCCAACTCCCCACGGCCCCATGCGTGAGGCCAAGCGATTGCTCCTCATGTGCGATCAAACTCGCATGATTACTTTGTTGTCCTGTATAAGCGAGATAGAGATCTGGGAACACTTGATCCAATGCCAGCATGCCTAAATCTTGGAGTAGGCCAGCGAGATACAATTCTTCAATTTCTATCACTTCGCAAACCTTCCCAATGACCTGACATGCAATGCCAGACATCAGGGCTCGCTTCCAATAGAGATCGTAATCTAGCCCCGCCCCTTTGCTTGATTGAAGTGCTGGGATTAAGGAAAACGATAAGGCCAAGGAAATGGTGGCATTGAGCCCAATCACCATGAGAGCTTGTTGAAGATTTTCGATTTTTTTGGCGTACGAATAGATCGGAGAATTCGCGATCCGCAAAATCTTACTGGTCAGTGCGGGATCACAAGTCAGCAGCTGAACAATTTTCTTGAAATCAACATCTGGATCGTTCGCAAGTTGAATAATTTTAATTGCGATAGCCGGAGGGCTAGGAAGATTCGGGCACGATTGGAGCTTTTCTTGGAGTTCTCGTTCCATAGGCAATGCTATTTCTCAGTCAGAACCTTGTTCAAATTACTTTGAACGGCCACGTCCCTCAATGGATTATCACCCTCCTCCTAGACAGGGGTTGGAGCAACGAGGATGTCTCGTGAGTTTCCTCTGGGTATTTCGGTACAATCTTGCGCAATCTAAAGCCAGATGGATACCAGACTGCTGATTTCTTGATGTTTTTTTACGGTGGCGACTGACAATGATGTATTTTGACTATCCTGAGGTCACGTAGCTCGGGATCAAGCAATTCCCCATATGTTCAATGGAAGATGGTCTTCTTGGCCTGCGGTGAAGGGGAATCTTGAAAGCGATCAAGATCTAATCGCACAAATCCTAATCCAGCCACACATAATTCGAAGTTGGTTGATAGTGTCTGGAAGAGCGAGGGTGGGTTTTTGGCTTGCGGGTCTTGGTGAGCTGCCACAATACTATAGGATCGCTTACCGGCTTTGACATAGTCCACTAAGAAATCTTTGTGGTGGATTAACCCGGAACATTTAATTCGACGGCAATACTCAGGGAACACTCCGGCCAGAAACAACGTCAAATCCCCGATATGCCGATGAATGTCACATTCTTTTTCTGCGGACGTCTGCTGGCTATGCGTCTCCGCTTCATAGAGCAATTCGACGACCGTTTCGACGGGTTCACCCTCGTGATTGGCAATGCGGGAGAGTTGATCTGAATGGATGAATTCAAGAAGAAGGTTGGCGACATAGTCCGTGACTTGAAAGTCAGGCCAGCCGAGGGCTTCGGAAAAATTTCGTTCGGTCAATCGACCAAATAGCTGCTTCAGCGGATGGTGATCAGGGATTGGCGTCATAAAGCTCCCCCCTCCTCTTCTCCGGTTCAGTGTTTTCTATACGTACCCCATAACTGAGTCCTATCGGCCCATGAGTGAGCCGTCTTTACCTGTTTCTTCATATCCCTACCGTTCTCTTCTCACAAATGTGAATGCTCTGTCCATAGAGGAAGACATGACTAGCCTATCTTCTCTTGAAATTTCCTTATCGAGGAGACCGTTTTGGAAGTCTTCGCAACACCATAAGTTTCATATGTTCCAGTTCATCGGAACGCAAAAGATAGTGGACCCCAAAATACCCGATCGCACTTCCGCCAAGGGCTAAAAGCAACCACCCCATTTTTTGCGGACCTTGCCCAACTTCATGCCATAAGGGAAGTGAGGCCATCCAAACACAGAGGCCAATCACGGGAAGTAGTGCGATTCCTGTTCGAGTCAGGGACGCGCCTAATGTTGGCCATAATAACCCATGGAGACGTCGTCCTAAAATGACGGCGAGAATGAGAGTGTGGCCTATGGCCGCCAACCCGGCAGCCAGAGCCAGTCCAGTATGTCCTAGTGGACTCATAAGCCACAGAGACAATCCAATATTGATTCCAACAGACACAATGGCCACAACAGCGGGAGTCCGCGTGTCTTGCAAGGAATAAAAGGCCATGGCCAAAATTCGATAACTCGCAAAAGCCCAGAGGCCTACAGAAAATCCGAGCAAAGCTGATGCAGTGCCAATGGTATCCAACGCGGAAAAGGCTCCATGTTCAAAGAAGAGATGAATAATCGGTGTTCTCAGCAACATGAGCCCTACCATTGAGGGCAGGATAATGAAAAACACCATCCGTAAACCAAAATTGACCGTGGCTCGCAATTCATCATGCGCGCCAGTTGCTGCCTGCTTGGCTAAGCTCGGCAAAATCGCAGTAGCCATCGCTACTCCAAAAATGCCTAATGGAAATTGAATCAGCCGCATGGCATAGAACAAATAGGTAGGGCCACCCTCAAAATAGGACGCTAAGATGGTGCTAATCGTTAAATTGATTTGCGTCACGGCTAAGCCTAAAAGTGTTGGAATGAGCAAAACACCCATTCTTTTCACGCCCGGATGGGTCGGATGGAAATTCCATGAAAGTAAGAATCCCTTTTTGTGTAACGCAGGAAGTTGCATGAGAAACTGCGCCAATCCTCCCACCACAATTCCGATGGCGACAGCAAGAATCGGTTGGTCAAACATCGGGGAGATGGCTAAAGCAAAGACAATGACGCAGACATTGAAGAAAACCGGAGCTAAGGCTGGGATGGCGAACGAACGAAGTGCGTTAAGGATCCCCATGGCAAGAGCAGCCAAGCTCACAAAGAGCAAGTAGGGAAACATGATTTGGGTCAGCAATGTGGTGGTGGCTAATTGTGCCGCATCCTCATGGAGACCGGGGGCCAATAACCAGACGAGACTTGGGGCGGCTAGAATGCCGAGAAGTGTGACGAACGTCACCAGGGTGAGGAGTGTGGTAAACGCCGCACTGGCAAGCTCCCACGCCTCTTGCTTTGAACGTGTGGAATGATATTCGGTAAAGACCGGGATGAATGCCGAGGACATGGAGCCTTCAGCAAACAGTTCCCGCAGAAGGTTTGGGATGCGATAGGCGATGTAAAAAGCATCGGCGGCGGCATTGGCTCCGAACAAATTAGCCAAGATCATGTCGCGAATAAATCCCAGAATGCGACTACACAAGGTGGCGGCCCCGATCACGCCCGCCGCTCGGCTGATCTGTTGGGTCTCACCTTGCGGCTCTTGAGGAGACACTGATCCTGATGGAGGTGAAGGGGATTGAGTCATCCGAAGGGAAATATTACTGAATTACGAGAATGAATTCCATCTTGTCCAGCTTGAGAATTATCGGTGGGGTAGAACATTGAAGAGAAATAATTGATTTCTGAAACGATCATCATGCCCTGAATTGACACCCTGAAGATCATGCTTTAGCATCATTTCCCTTTTCCCCTTGGTATCTATCTCATATGACACCCTCACTGTCCTCCCAATCTCCTGGTCCTATTAGCCTACCACGATGGTGGTGCTTTGCGACGGCCTTTACCACAGGAGCTGTTGTGATGGGCTTAGAAATTGTTGGGAGCCGCTTGCTCGCCCCGGTGTTTGGCAGCTCAGTCTTTGTCTGGGGAGCGCTCATTGGCGTCGTATTAGCAGCGATGAGTACTGGGTACGCAGCAGGAGGTTGGTTGGCTGATCGATATCTTCCCCAACGAGTCCTAGCCTGGCTGTTATTGGCATCCGGAGGCTGGACATTACTGTTGGCCTGGGCGGGACAGCCGGTCGTGTTTCAAGTCTTTCAATGGGTTCAGGACCCACGCTGGGGCCCCTGCTTTGCAGCCAGTGCACTATTGGCAATTCCTGCTTTTGGATTGAGCGGTGTCTTGCCAGCGTTGTTGCGTTTAGCAATTGCAGATATGGGACATCTCGGCCGGCATACTGGTGCCATGATCGCAGTTTCTACGTTGGGAAGCCTGGTTGGGACGTGGGGGACATCATTTTTCTTACTCACCTGGATAGGCAGTACAACATTGGTGGCCATATTAGGCGTGGTGCTGATGGTTCTAGGAGTCATTTGGACTCTGCAATCTCGACTATTCTCTCCTCTTCTTCAAGTCGCACTGCTTATCATTGTTGGTGGAATCACGTGGATGGGGTTTCATCCAGTGATCGTCTTACCACCGGCCATCCACCAAGAAGATAGTCCATACCAGCAAGTCCGGGTGAGTGAGAATGACGTATTTCGATATCTCATTTTAAATAATACGTTTCATGCCGTCATGTGGAAAGCTGAGCCGACGTTTTTGGCTCTGCCCTATAGCCAGGTGATGATGGGTGTGTTGCCCATTATGGAGAAACCAACACGCGGATTAATTTTGGGACATGGCGGTGGGTCTCTTGCCAAATGGCTCGCTGAATATTGGCCAAACTTGGAGTTAGATGTGGTGGAGATGGACCCGTCAGTCGTCAATGCTGCTGCCAAATATTTTGACTATACACCACCGGCCAATCACCATGTGGTGGTCCAAGATGCACGGACGTTTCTCCGCAACAACCCGACGCGCTACGATGTTGTGTGGGTGGATGTATTTGCCAGACATTTGATTCCCTTCCATGTGACAACCCAAGAATATTTTCATGAATTGCGTAACCATGTGCATCCTGATGGTGCAATAGCAGTGAATTTGGCCTCTTCTGATGCCCCAGCGAATGTACGTCGCGCCGAAGCCGTCTTCACGACGATGGGCTTAGAGTTTGACAACATTACCACCTACGGTGTGGCAGGCCCCGATTGGCTGAAAATCAAAGAAGGCTCGGTCAACCTCATCTTCTTTGCCGGCAAGCCTGTGGAAACCATGCGGTCGCCTCTATTTATGGATCGCCTGACGCGATCGATGAACCGTCAACAATTCCCGATTGAAGGGTTGGAGTTCTTCCTGTCCCATGAGCCCGTATCATTAAAGCCTGGACAAATCCTTACCGACGATTTTTCTCCGCTAGATTTACTTCAAGGTGAAGCGTAACATCCTGCAGTGAGCCCTCCACCATCAAGAGCGTCCCCCTTTTCTCCGAAAATGTAACACGACGCAGGACAAGACGAGTCTTGCCTTGACAGCTGTTCCAAGAGCTTGCCTTTATCGAAAGGGTGAATTTGATGTGGCCTCGTATCCTTCCATTTGCTGCCTATATGGGATTCATTGGAATCAGCAGCCTCATCCCTGCTGATTCTGGAAGCGCCATTTGGCTTTATCCCATTAAAACAGTCGTAGTACTAGGCCTACTCGTCTATTTCTGGTCGTCGTATCAGGAATTGCATGATCCCATTTTTTCAGATGCCAAGGAGGCTGGATTAGGCATTGGCGTCGGCATATTAGTATACGTCCTGTGGGTCAGGATGGATTGGTCGTGGGCGATTCAAGGCGAGATGACCGGCTACAACCCGTTTGAAGAAGGCACCGGAATAGGATGGGGACTTGCTGCTATCAGAATTTTTGGGGCATCAATTGTCGTCCCTCTCATGGAAGAACTTTTCTGGCGATCTTTTTTGATTCGCTGGGTCGTCAATCCTGATTTTGAAAAAGTGGCCTTTGGGACATTTACCGTTGCATCCTTTGGTGCAACAGTTCTGCTATTCGGACTAGAGCATAACTTATGGTTGGCTGGAATGATGGCTGGGATTGCGTATAATTGCCTATATTATCAAACACGACGGCTATGGCCTTGCGTTGTCGCCCATGCCACGACAAACTTAATTCTCGGCATTCATGTTCTGGCCACGAACGAATGGCAATGGTGGTAAAAAAGAAGAGGGAGATGGGGAAAAAGAAATCCCCCGATCAAGAGTTGATCAGGGGATAAGAGCTTATGCCTTATTTCTAGGCCTGGACGACGACTTTTGGCCAGAACTTATAGCGGATTTGTGGGAGCTGAGCCCCATCAAAATTCGGAATGTCATAGAGACAACGATCAATAGTGGCTATTTCATCAGGAGTGAATTCAAACACCTTCCGGGTTTTCCAGAATTGATCCAGCGTGAAATAATCATTCGTCGCCGGTTTTTCGTTCACTAAATCTTGCAGTTGCTGAAACACCGGGGTATCCACTCCGGGAACTCGTCCATTATTACGAGTGACGCACCATTTTATTATTTCAGCGACGCCATACACACTTAATTCAATTTTTTCTTTTTCCACGGCCATATTGTCCTCCTTCAGAAACACGACAGATTCATACCTGAAAATTCTATACCATAAAGGCCTAATACTCTGCTAGTAGGAGGCCTGTTTTTGTGAATTGCCCCTTCATGAATAAAGCCTAATATGTAGAAAAATACAATAATTCCAACACATATGCGAAAAGAAACATTGAATCATAGAGGAGCCAGTCTGATGATTGTTCGACTTCCAGCAGCTATCTTCATCGATAGACAGCCTCAAGCCTTTGTGAAAAGAACCGAAACGTAATTTTTTGATATAGGATTGCTGTTGTGCACTCGCAAGATTTTATGAGCAAACCGCGGACAGATTTTGCGGGCAAGAGACAAACATGCTAGGCTATTATCATCCTGTTTTGTTGTTGTTTGACCATCAATAGCCATCGTTAACGGGTTTCGTTTTTACTTCTCAATTTCCATCACAGGCAGTGTGTTGTCAGTAATATTATGGTGCAAGACATCTTGCTATTCTATTCACATGCAGCACATCTGACCCCTTGATTTTCCTAGAGGAACCAGCTCGTCATGACTGACTTTGCGCATCGCCATATTGGCTCGACAGACGGCCAGATTCAAGAAATGTTAGGGACATTAGGACTGGCTTCGCTTGACGCACTCGTCCAAGCTACCGTCCCAGAAAAAATCCGTATCTCAGAACCATTGAATCTTCCCACAGCGCAATCAGAAGAAGTCATGCTTGAGCAGTTGCGTCAAATAGCAACACACAACCAGGTCCAACGATCTTTCATCGGCATGGGATACTATGGCTGTCTCACCCCTCCTGTGATTGCCAGAAATATCCTGGAAAATCCAGCCTGGTATACACAATACACACCCTATCAAGCCGAAATCGCGCAGGGGCGGCTTGAAGCATTACTCAATTTCCAAACAATGGTGGCTGATCTGACGGGTCTTCCGCTGGCCAATGCTTCACTGTTGGACGAGGCCACCGCCGCGGCAGAAGCTATGAGCATGTGCCACGTTCTCAGTAAATCAAAAGGTGACACATTTTTTGTGGCCGAAGACTGTCACCCTCAAACGCTGGCAGTCTTGCACACCCGCGCCCAGCCTTTGAAGATTACAATCGAAGTTGGCAATCCAGATACGCTTGAATTTAGACCAGACCACATGTTTGGCGTACTCCTTTCCTATCCTTCAACGGATGGCGCATTGCGCTCGCATAAGACGTTGGCAGAAAAAGCCCATGAAGCCAAGGCATTAGTTGTCGCTAGCACCGATCTTCTTGCTCTAACCCTCTTAGTGCCACCTGGCGAGTGGGGTGCTGATATTGCCGTAGGCTCCTCGCAACGATTTGGTGTACCCATGGGATATGGCGGACCTCATGCGGCGTTTATGGCCACCAAAGATGAATTTAAACGACAGATTCCTGGACGGGTCGTTGGAGTTTCGAAAGATAAAAAAGGACGGAAAGCCTATCGGCTCGCCTTACAAACTCGCGAACAACATATTCGACGCGACCGCGCAACAAGCAATATCTGTACAGCTCAGGTGTTGCTAGCCAATATGGCCAGCATGTATGCCGTCTATCATGGGCCCGATGGGTTGAAAAACATCGCTCGCCGGATTCACCATTTGACTACGATCACGGCAGAAGGCTTACGGCGACTGGGATGCGAAATTCAGACATCCACATTCTTTGATACCATCCGCATACAGTGTCCCTCACTTACTGCCGAGGAAATCCTAAAGAAGACACAGCAGGCCTTGATGAATCTTAGACAATTTGAAGACGGCACATTTGGCATCTCGCTTGATGAAACCACCACCATACACGACGTTGGCCAAATTTTAGAAGTATTCTCAACCAGTGCATCACTACCGTTTTCCTTGGATCAATTGGGGAAAGAAACAAGCAATGCCATCCCAACAGCACTGCAGCGACATTCGCCCTTCCTGATGCATTCAGTGTTTCACGAGTACCATTCGGAGCATGAACTCCTCCGATATATGCACCGTCTGCAATCGAAAGACCTCTCACTGGTGCATTCGATGATTCCGTTGGGCTCCTGCACGATGAAACTGAATGCCACCGCAGAGATGATTCCGGTGACATGGCCAGAGTTCAGCCAACTTCATCCCTTTGCTCCTAAGGAGCAGACCAAAGGCTACCACCTCTTAATTCAGCAATTGGAAGCATGGCTCGCGGCTATCACGGGCTTTGCCGCTGTGTCCTTGCAACCAAACGCCGGCTCGCAAGGTGAATATGCGGGGTTGATGGTTATCCGTGCGTACCAAGAACAGCGCAGCCAAGGAGCACGTAACATTTGCCTCATTCCGGTTTCTGCGCATGGCACAAACCCGGCCAGTGCCGTCATTGCCGGCATGCAAGTGATACCCGTGGCCTGCGATAGTGACGGCAATATCGACTTACAAGATTTAGATGCTAAATGTGAGAAATATCATGACACGCTCGCGGCCTTAATGGTGACGTATCCATCAACCCATGGCGTCTTTGAAGAAACCATCCGTGAGGTCTGTACGACGGTGCATCAACACGGCGGGCAAGTCTATATGGACGGCGCGAATATGAATGCCATGGTCGGGATCGTTCAGCCTGGAGATATTGGCGCCGATGTCTGTCATCTCAATCTCCATAAAACGTTTTGTATCCCCCATGGTGGTGGTGGGCCTGGGATGGGACCCATTGCCGTAGCGGCGCATCTCGCTCCGTTCCTCCCCAAACACCCATTAGTGTCAACTGGAGGATCTGAGGGCATCGGGGCAATCGCAGCTGCGCCGTTCGGAAGCCCCAATATCCTTCCTATTTCTTGGGCCTTTATTCAACTGATGGGTGGAGACGGACTCACCAAAGCCACACAAGTCGCCATCTTGAATGCCAACTACATGGCGACCCGTTTAAGTAAATATTTCTCAGTATTGTTTACAGGAAAAAACGGAATGGCTGCTCACGAATTCATTCTTGATCTTCGGCCGTTTAAGAAATCAGCCGAAGTGGAAGTGGAAGATGTCGCCAAACGACTCATGGACTACGGGTTCCATGCACCGACGATTTCGTTCCCCGTAGCAGGAACGCTGATGGTCGAACCAACTGAAAGCGAATCAAAAGCCGAACTCGACCGATACTGCGAGGCACTGATTGCCATCAGGAAAGAAATTGAAGAGATTGAAGAAGGTCGGTTACCTCGAGATAATAATCCACTCAAAAATGCTCCACATACCATGGATACCATTGCCCAATCCGAATGGCCACATCCCTATACGCGAGAGCAAGCGGCCTTCCCCACACCCTGGTTACGGGACTACAAATTCTGGCCAACCGTTTCACGAATTGATAGTGTGTACGGAGACCGGAATTTAGTCTGTACCTGTCCTCCCATGGACGAGTATTCATCCTAGGTAGCCCGAAGAAGTGAGGAGTTGAAAGTGAGATGTGTGCAGCAAAAGAGAACGCCACGGAAAAATTCTTCTTCTTTCTCACTCTGTTCTCCTGACTTTTCACTTCTACCTTCTAACTTTACACCTCAGCCTTCTCATTTTTCATTTCGATCCACCCCAACGACAATCGTCTATCTCAAACAGGCTAGTGTTCAATAACGATTGGCATCGAAAATTAAATAGTGCAGACCTGCTCGAGATTGACTGGCCCACACCACTCAAATGAAAGCCTCCAACCCACACCATCTGCTCATCGGCATGCTTCTGGGTATTGTTTCGGGAATTCTCCTCGGCGGATTTGCCCCATCGATAGGCCTCAGCATCGCGTTTATCGGCGACCTCTTTCTACAAGCTTTATTCGCACTCGTGGTCCCCTTGGTCATGAGCTCGATGATTGTGGGCATTGCCAGTCTTGGTGATGTGCGCATGCTCGGTGCCATTGGACTTCGCACGGTCCTCTTTTTTATGACCACAACAGGCCTAGCGGTATTGGTCGGCTTGATCTTAGTCGTGACTATTCACCCTGGAACCCCGACGGACCAAACACACCTAGATACATCACAGGCACAGACCTCAAATCTTTCTGAGCGAATAGAAGATAAACCCACGACCCTCAGTGGCTTGTTCAAATCTATTCTCACAAACCTCGTCCCTAAGAATTTATTTGCAGCCATGGCCGAAACACAAATCTTACCGTTGATTGTGTTTGCCTTAGTCTTTGGCGGCGTGCTCACCACGATTGGCGAAAAAGGCACCATAGTCATCCGAGTTTTCGAAGGCGTCAATGAAGCTATGATGGCCATCGTGCACCTGCTCATGTGGGTCGCGCCTATTGGCATTGGAGCGTTGCTGGCCGGGCGCTTGGGCGAAGCAGGAGGGTTTAGTGGATTTTGGCCGCAACTCGCGAGCCTTGGGGCCTATGTCGGGACCGTGCTTCTGGCCCTCGCCATTCATGGATTTATCACACTCCCACTAGCCTTACGATTTCTTGGTCAACGTTCAGCCCCCGCCTACGCCAAAGCCATGAGTACCCCACTCATGACCGCATTCTCAACCAGCTCCAGTTCAGCCACGTTACCACTCACGATGGATAGCTTGATTGAAGAAGGAAAAGTTTCACGTCGAGTCGTCAGTTTCGTCGTCCCTTTAGGAGCCACCATCAACATGAATGGGACGGCGCTCTATGAAGCCATCGCCGCCATGTTTATTGCCCAGACCTATGGGATTGAAATGGGATTGGGAGCAACGATTATCGTTCTACTGACTGCCACGCTTTCGGCTATTGGGGCAGCAGGGATTCCGGAAGCTGGGCTCGTCACAATGGTGATTGTGCTCAAAGCCGTCGACCTGCCGATTGAAGGGATATCCCTCATCTTAGTTGTGGATTGGTTTTTAGATCGCTGCCGGACCACCGTCAATGTCTGGGGGGATGCCGTCGGCGCTGGAGTGATTGACCGGTTTGAGTCTGGGACTAAGACTTAATTTTTCTCTTCCCCGAAGCCGCTCTTTTCGTTCTTACAACAACCTCAAAGACATTTCTACTCTGATAATCATTGAACAGCTTGTTCATTTTCCCCAATTGACGCATGCCGGGTTTCTGCCCGGCAGCCGAGATCCTTTGGTTTCGGCAAAAGGACCCAAAACCATTGACGCCCAGTCAGGCCATATACAATGGACAGACGCCAGAGGGAGAGCGGACCAACTCGCTTTGCTCAAACAAGACCCGCCAGATATAAGAGCGTCCGTCCTTAGGCCCTGACTGCAGGCGTCGAAAATTTCGAAGAGTGAGTACTATGAGGCGATGCGAATCAGATTCGCCGGTTTTATAAGCAGAAACGACGAAAACCTTCTCTTGCAGAGGAAAGGAGAACTAAAAATCCACCAAACGGCTCATCAAATTTCATAATTTAATTGATACTGCATAATCAATTTTTGATACCATTACTTATAATGAAATATACCTACTCATCATTATTTCAACTCCCTGCATTATCACACCAGCAAGATGAAGATATCGTCATCTTTAAGGATTCACACGAAGGCATAGAGGTTTATTTCACAAAAAATGTTGATGAATATTGCCATGCAATAGATACAGGCCTTGCATGCGGCAATCTAATGTTAAACGGCGTATTTGGCGGCAATCGGATTGATAGTTTTCCCCGTGAACTTAAAGAAGAGATAAATCGTATAAGGGAATCGCGCGCAAGTAGACTATCATCTGGCGCATTGTTGGCAGTTTCTATAACTGGAGATGAGGACCTAACTTTTAACGAAAGATTACACAGGGAGCTTGAGAATATTCGTATTTGTTGGGATGCAGTAGATATAGACGAGATCAAGGAAAGGCATCAATCATTCATTGATACAATTGTTGCATCAGTATCTGCAGCGTCGAAACCTGAGTACGGCGCAAAAAGGATATCAAGTGGTGTTTATTTTAGAGATGAAAATGGAAAGCCCCTTTATTCCTTTACAGCAAAGGTTGGTTCCGTAACAATAATTGCATCTACCCCCATAACCTCAGAAATCGTCAAATTATCACATCGGCATTCACAAATGGCACAAAATCCAGGAGAGCTAAAAAGAGTTTTTCAGCTGTATGTGCAGTCATTGGATTTGAGTCATGATAAATTTCGCTCGTATCTTTTCTCATGGGCAGCACTTGAAATATTTATCAATAAAATTTTTAATAAATATTATGAAGACGAAATTCTTTCAGGCATTTCGAATGGATCTTCCGCAAGGGGCATAAATAGCTTTGTGTCGCGAATAAGGACAGTAATGAAGGGCAAGTTTAATCTGCAAGATAAGTTTATTTTAATTTCTTCTTTCCTTGGAAAGAATCAAGAAGAAGAGATTGCCCTGTTTAAGCGATGCAAGGACCTACGTGATGACATTTCTCATGGAACTGAGATTGAAGATACTTCTCTTCCGGTAGAAAAGTTGAGGATTTTGTTGGCAGGTTATGTATTCTCACATCTTCAGAGAGAACAAAATCCTCAATAAGGCCACGAATACCGAAAGCTAAAATTAAGCTCCGCTTTAGGCATCAAATATGAGGTCAGATATTAGTTAGATATATATAAGCATGATTATGACCAGCCACAGGGTTGATTCTCTTTCAGCTCCATCCAACTCTCATTCACCATTGTTCGTCCCACCCTCTCCTCGCTCGCGCGCGTAAAAAAATCAGTACTGTGATGGATGCAAACCTTGCAGCCGACACCCTAGATATCGCCCACTTAAGTGCCTTATCCCACATTCCCTACCTTTCTTCCTCTTCAGTATGTCTGACGCCTGCAATCCGACCCTAGGGTTGGACGCTCTTCAATCCTGCGGACCTTGTTTGAGTGAAGCGAGTTGGTTCGCTCTCCTTCTGGCGTCCGACCAATCTAATATAGCCGGATTGGGCGTCAATGGTTTTGCCTACTTTTCCCGAAAGAAAAGTAGGTCGCCTGCCGGGGCGAAACCCGGCAATGGCAATAACCATATAGACGCCATATTGTGATCTAACTGCTCATTCTTACGAGCGGATAAAGAAGAGTGTGCAGACGGTTGCAAGGATCTAAGTAAGGATTTGCGAAAACAGTAGTCGGACCGATGCGTAAAAAAGATGACTCAAGGACATCGTTGCTTAAATTTCTTTTTGCAGTTGGCTTGGACTAAAAACATCTTAAATTCTAAAGACCACTTCGGTCTTCACGAGGAATCGCTAGTTTCGCATCAAGAAAATCTTGATGTGTGAGATCCATACCTCTGGCAATGCTGCGAATCTCTTCAATTTCTTCCAGCGCCGTCTGATCAGCAGCATTGGCTACCTCGAATAGACAGTGGAGAAATTCCTGCCGTTCTATTCTCGTCGTCAAATCTTTAAAACGCTTCACGAGTCTCACGCCATCTAACCCGCGAAAAATCCGGTGATGACTGATTTCCGCAACCAGTTGCGCCTGTTCTTCTGTCAACGTCCAACGGCGCTGTAGCACACCGCTCATAACCTTCGTTTCCTCGGGCGAGACGACGTGATCAATGCCAGCCACTCTTGCCATTAACCCTGCCGCAAGGCACAGCTTGCGAATGTCGGCATCGGGCAGGTCAAAGGTAATCCCTCGGTCTCGTAATTCCATGCTGACCTGGAAATAGATGGTGTTCTTAATAAAATCTTCTAAACGACTTTCCCGATCATGTTCTTCCGTATATTGTTGGCCACGCAAATTCAGCATGCGACGAAACGGCCTCTGAAGGTGGCTGAAGAAACCGCTGCTGCCTTGCTCAAGATCATCACGCAGCTGCTGCACGACTTCCCTTTGCTGATCACTCTCCGATGCTCCTGGCGATGCGAGCTTCCCCATGGCTTCCAAAGCCAAGGCTTTATCCTCAGCTGATCCCATCCGTCCAAGCACTCGATCCAATAGACGTTGACGTTCTTCCTCACCTACAGGAGAAGCCATATAGAGTTCTAACTCCATCCATTCCTCTCCAGAAATATCAGGGAGTTGAAAAAGGAGTTCTTTGAGGCCGTTGATTTCCGTGGTCGTTAAATTACCATCCGCCCACGCGGCTGCGATTAGCAACTTCCCTAATTCCAGAATAAAGCGTTTGTCTGCCATGTCCTCTTTCACCTTTCATCATTGATCAATCGTACGTCAACACGAGTTCGCCCGAACATGTTCTGTCGGGTCATTCGAGATGAGAAACCCGGGCCATTCTCTAGAGGATCTAGTATACCGAATGTGTCATCGAGGCTAAAGGACAAGAGAAGACGGATGCAGCGCAAGCTTTCATATGACTGAGAGCCACCTCTCATTCAATGAATAGGCTCACAGCACCTGATGAGGAATTGAATCGAGCAGGTCATGGACCATGCCAACCAGTTCTTCAAGCCGAAAGGGTTTGGCGAGTGTCCGGGTAGCTCCAAATTCTGTTGCTTCAATCAGAAAATCTAAATCTCGATCACCACCCCCCGACATCGCAATAATCGGAATAGCTGTGCCAAGGCGACGAAGCGTACGCACAACTTCCAGACCATCGATTTCGGGCATAAGAACATCAGTAATCACAAGATCGACCAGTTGCTCATGATAGACACGCAACCCCTTTCGACCATCAGAAGCCGTCAACACATGATACCCTTCCATCGTTAATCGCTCTTGCATGGAAGCGGCAATATCCGCTTCATCATCCACCACTAGTATCGTTTGCATCACTGCGGATCTCCTCATCGCAAAAAACCATCAACTCTGGCCTATCATCATGATACATTCGCATCTGGCACTTCAGCCCGTGAATCATGGCAGGTCTTCGGAAGTGGGTTGAGTGCATGCGCGCGAGACTACTGCCAATAACTGCGGAGAATCATAGGGCTTTGCCATCACAACATACGCTCCAGCCTCTTTCGCGCTACGTTCCATTTCTTTTGTCATATTACCGCTTAACATTATCACAGGCACGTCCTTGCCACTCAGGCGATTGGGCAAAGCTTGCAGAAAATTCACACCATTGATCGCTGGCATGTGGTAATCGGAAATAATCACGTCCACTGAAAGACCCGCATCGAGGAGAGCCAGAGCCTCCAATCCATCATCGGCTTCCTTGCAGTCAAAGCCATGAATCTCTAACAGCAATCGCAACGCGCGCCTCACAGATCGATCATCGTCTATGATAAGGATGGGTTGATGCATGGCTACAATAAGCTCAAAAGCTGCCACCGGCCCCTTGGGAAAAGCTCCTGGCAAATTAATAGTCACTGGTAGAGTAAGATTCACAGACAACCCACCTTTGCGAAAGACCCAGCACAAACAGGGTTGACAGTCAGACCTCACTGATTGCCCTTCGGCGAACTCATTTCCTAAGCTTTGCAAAACCACTGCCATGAAACCATTTCGTGCCTTTCGCAGAAACAGCCAACAGCAACTACCTGTTATTGAAAGATATTTTCTCTCAATCTTTCAGTGCCTGCCTCTTGGACGATGTCGAGGAGCTCAAAGCAGATATCCGAAAGGATACGTTTGATATCTCTTTGGAATGCACACCCCCTAAGCAACTCCCCCCTTGGCAAAGAACAATCCGAACGATCACTCCTCATCGCGGGACAGAGAAGGAAATTCACGGATTGCGGCACTAAGGAGAACTTGCTACAAAGATGTTCCGTCGCGGCATAGAGGTTTTACAAGATGATTGAGAAAGACCCATGAAAGCTCATTATTCAGATTTTCACGCAGACCAGTTCTCCTTTGCCTCTGACCCTCTCTTAATTTTGGAGAATTTTTGGTCCGCGGAAGAACGAAAAATATTTCGAGACGCCATGAACAGCACAACCTGGACCTCGTTAGCTGAGATGCCAGCGGTAGCCAACGCGTTCAAAAATTGCGGGAATTGGTTAAAATCCGAGATGGCTTCTTTGGAAGGTCAACGCTTTATGGAGCGAGTAGGGCTCTCATGTATCGCCGAATATATGGAATCGTTTCCCAATATCACAGGGCGCCATATCAATTTCAATTATTATTCCTACGGCAGCGGTGACTGCCTCTCGACACATGACGATACAGACGATGCGTACACGTATGCGCAGGGGAAAATACCTCCCACTCGCCGTTTAGCTTTGGCCACGTATTTTCATGATGAATGGCAGCCTGATTGGGGGGGCGAACTCATCCTTTACAAAAAAACCGCAGGCGTACAGGGAACGACACAATTAGAAGTCGCACAATGCATTTCACCTTCCCCGGGCTCTTTGGTGATCTTTACAGTACCCCAGTTTCACCGCGTCTGCCGTGTTGATGCATTAGCTGGGGATCACAAACGTCTCTCTATCGCTGGCTGGTTCATGACTGGGCATTAAATACAGCACGGCAATATCTTGAGAAACGGTAGAGATCCCCGGCCTCCGCCATTATTCCCGACCTCACTCCTTGAGTAGTCCCGCCTTGCTCAGTCAAAGCTTTGAACCTTTTCACTACCTTCAGGGGCTGTTGAATATTCCTCAAAGATCGCTGATAAATACTGTAGAAATTTGTGTTGTCAGCGGCTGACGGGAATAGTCAAAAAAGTCCCCCAAAGATCGTGAGGAGTCAGGCGTGAGGCGCAAGGAGTACAACCGAGGAAGCTAGAGCAAAAAACCAATCGCGCTTATGATTGTTTCCTGACCATGGTCTTTCTCCTTACTACTTACTTCTCACTTTTTACTGGCTCAAAGAACGCCGCTGGAGGGATTTTTTCAACATTCCCCTTCAGATCTGGACATAACCTCCTGAATGCCCGAGAGCTATGTCACTGCCACATGACAGGATATGAAGAGTTACTAGAGCCCGTTTAACCAAATATGATAAAGTTTTTATGAAGCCTTCTCTACTCGAAAGAGTTCGACCATTTCATCCCATAATGGGAATAGAACGAAGTGAACCTTCCTGGTAGTCTCCTCAAAAATGGCTTGTGAGACGCGCCCTGTTATTCATCCTTTTTTTCTTTCACGAATCTGTCAATACGGGATACAATACGAATAATGAAAAATTCATCCATGAAACCATTAATTTTTTGTCTCACGATCCTCTGCGTATGGGTTCTGTTTACCGGGTGCGCAACTCATGGCATGGATCAGAAGAAATTCAACGGAGAAGGATTTCGAGTCTCAATGCCCAGCCTACAGACTCGTGCAGTCGTATGGGGAAATCATTCGGAGGCCTTGAAACACGCATCAGACTGGCTGAATGATGAGCAAATACTTGTACTCTATCGCTTGGCAGACAACAACATGGATAACACGGCAATGGCGCCTCAAACCAAAGCAAAGCCACAAGCTCACATGCTCTCAGCAGCTCGGAGAGTAGGGGCTCCCTTGGTGATTTTTTTACACATCAATGAAAAGCTGGTTGAACCAAATATTGATCCGATGAAACAGGATGATGAGACTCCGAGGACTGTTGAAGTTGAAGTTCGAGGAATCAACGCAAATACGAGAGATCTCGTATTTGGGTCAAAGGTCTGGAATTCTGAACCACTCGTCGCATCCGACCAATTGGTGAGAGACCTCACAACATTCGCACTCATCAAGGCCCTGAAAGAGCCACAATCCTCTGTGCCTCCTCAGCCGATGGTGCATCAACAAGTGAAAACAAGAGAACATGTACGGGTTGTGCCTGATCCGGCATATAAGGAAATGTCTACTTTGCCTCCAGATCCTCCACTAGTCGAAAACGCTCCCACCGAAACATCCAATCTTCCTGCCCAGTCAAATTCCCTTAACAATGGGGAAATCCTAGCAAAAGAGACCAAACCTCTCGCGTACTCCACGGATGAAGATATCTTAGAATCGGAAATCGAACCGTTATATTCAGAGAGCCCCGATGAAGAAACTCCACCCCAGGAGGCGTCTAGAGGACTGATAATTGGGAGTGGGGCGTTGTCATTGCTGTACACCCCGATCAAAGTAACCTATGCCGTGCTCGGTGGATTCTTTGGAGGCTTTGCCTATATTTTGACGGGAGGAAATGCAGAAACAGCAACCTCTATATGGGATAGCAGCTTAGGAGGAACATACGTGATTCAGCCAGAGCATTTGCGTGGTGATGAATCTATTCTCTTTATGGGACCATCCAGTAGCACAGAAAGCGCGCCCTAATTTCGGAAAAATATACTTGTCCTCTGACTTTCTCGAATATGGTCTCTTCCTCTAGGCATCAGAGAATATTCTTAATTTGATAGTCTTCCATTCGTGTGAATACTAGATTAAGGAATAGATTGCCAACCAAAAAAATATTCATGAAGTCGGCACCACTGCAAAATAAAATTCTTGGACTTTTCCTCGTTAGCCTATTCGTGATGGCTTCGTTGTCTATAGCTGCTCCATCAACGGCACGCATCACGATTCACACTTTCGCGCCATATTACTCCCCGACGCTCATTCACATTGGAACGAGAACAGCTATCTCTTGGGATAATCCAACGGGAGCGCTTCACTCCATTACTCACGACGAATGTCAAATTGGTGCATATTGCGCCTTTGATTCTGGCCCCCTCGGCCCCAACAGCACTTTTACTATTCCCCATTTACCTCCAGGTTCGTATCACTACCATTGTTCGTTCCACCCCATCATGCAAGGAGTTCTTGTCGTTCAAGACTCTGATAGTCCAAGTGAAACTTAGCCCCTAGATTCCAAAACCAACGTATTCTCTCCTCTCCTACTTCCGCCCCCATGACCTGAAAGTCTAAGTCAGACGGCCCTCGATTGTATTTCGTCAACAGACGTGCTCCTTGAACCTTGACTCTCTGAATAATTATTGATACCTTTAATGATATTAATATTGAGTATCATTATCAATACAGACAGCGAGACATCAGCAGCATTCTAGGAGAACCTGCATCCTCCATATGAGTACACACAAAGCTATTGCTGACTTCAACCACAAGTTGAAGCCAGCCAACACATTGCTCTTCCCGGTCGAGGATTCTCCTCGCCCACTGGGGAGGGGCGCCTTTCTCTCATGTTGGGCGCTCTTCCCCTTTTTTACCATCGATAGACTTCTTCAAAGGAGAACACGCACATGAAAATTGGGCATACCACGATACCACGCATGCGAGTCCCGGCCTTATTGAAAGGCCAAATGACCCTGCTCAACTTGGCCTCCTTGCGAGGACAATGGGGCATCCTCTCTTGCTTGCCCCTATTTGATTATGGCGATGCCATTTTTCTCAACCAATGCTATCGGACTGTTGAAAAAGAGGGTGCGATTCTCCTAGGAATGTCGCTATCTGAAGATCCGTTTCTCAACGCCCAGCAATCCAAAGCTAAAATTCTCCGAATTCCGTTGTTAGCCGACCCCTTGCAACGATTACGTCGAATATTTGGTGTGGCAGAGAATCTCAGCGCAAACCGCAGCCAAAGCTATTTTATTGATCCAAGAGGGGTGATCAGATATCACCTTATACATTCGTTGAACTGGCGAGGACTGTCCTTCCTCATAGAAATTCTAAAACATTGCCAAGAACAATACCCTTCATCCATCAAGGCTTCTCATGCTGAGAACTCCTTCCACTCCCTCAAACATATCGTCACTCAACCATGAAGAAAGGCCCTACTGATGCCACCGACCCTACAAGCCAAGCTGAATGTGTGTGAATGCGGTAACCTCCACCTTTCATACGGATCAATGACGCTTCATTTCTCAAGGACAGAATTTGTGAATTTTGCCGTGCAGGTGAATCGAATGGCCACAAATATCTCACGTACTCCGCTGCTTCCCCAAACTTTAGCCTTTGGCAACAGAGAAGATCAGAATTTCTCTTAACGAGAGCAGCTACGGGTAGACGGCAAAAAAGAGCACGCGTTACTATCTCCGAAGCACATCAGCGAAGTCGTGAAAATGAACGGAAATTTGATAGCTCATACACTTGATACAGTCCACAGAATGGTACCTCTTAATTCTGTGAAACATGTCTCATCATTTCGCAGAAAGTCGTGACGCGATGACACCAAAGAAATCAATAATCCATCAGGTACTGTTTTTGACGTTTACACTCGCATGCCTGACCTGGGCCATTTCAATATTGGACCAGCCCGCTGTCGCCCAGACTGAACCGACAAAAGAACAGGTGACCGTCATCCTCAAAGATTTTACGGTTCATCCCAATACCACCAAAGCCAAAGCTGGGAGACTCACATTCGAAGCGGTGAATAAGGGGATGAGTACGCACGAACTGGTGATTCTTAGAACAGACCTGAGAATCACTGATTTACCACGAAAAAAAGCTAAGAGTCAGTCGGGAGTTATGACGGAATATCTCGTGAATGAAGACGGTGCTGACATTGAAATCATCGATGAAATTGAAGAATTCCCATCAGGCACAAGCCAAAAGAAAACGGTATCATTGGATCCTGGACGCTACGTGTTGTTTTGCAACATCCCCGGGCATTACGACAAAGGGATGCATACCTCATTACACATCGTTCCGTAGTGAAATATTTCCTTTCTCTGAAACCAAGGCCTTGCTCACTCATACCCCAAGCTCTCTACAGGGCATAAGATGCGAAGGAAAAATCACACATCTTCAAACAATCATTAAGGCCCCACGCACGATGAATGATGTACAGATTCTTTCGCTTTCACTCGACCAACCACCTGAATTCAGGGTTGATAGGCTGACCTCAATGTCATCAGTCTCCCAAAAAGAAGAATGATCGAATATGGCTCGAATCCTTGAAATTGCGGAACTAGGCGCACCGGTCATTCGACAGAAAGCTGCTACCGTCACTGATGTTCATGATGATCAACTTCAAGCCTTTATCGATGACCTGTTTGCGACCGCAGCCGATGAAAACGGCATGGGGCTCGCCGCACCTCAAGTTTCTATTTCCAAGCGAATCATCATTCTTTCTTCTCACCCAAACGCCCGCTACCCTTATGCGCCGAACATGGAACCAACGGCAATGATCAATCCCGAATTGACATGGGGCTCTTCCGAGATGCACAAAGATTGGGAAGGATGCCTCACTGTGCCTGGCATGCGAGGATTAGTCCCAAGACAC
Organism: Nitrospirales bacterium; assembly: GCA_029261255.1. GTDB lineage: Bacteria > Nitrospirota > Nitrospiria > Nitrospirales > UBA8639 > Nitrospira_E. Next base: position 18,098 of record JAJDBQ010000183.1, on the reverse strand, counting down.
CGAACAATTCGAATACGGTTTCAGAATCGTGAAGGTGTCTTGATCGAAGCGAAATACGAAGGATTTCTCGCCAGAATTTTTCAACATGAAGTCGATCATCTAGACGGACTGGTTTTTTTAGACCGAGTAGAATCAATTAAAGATTTGGTCACCGAAAAAGAATGGCAGAAGATCATCGCCAACAGTAGGCAACCTTGATCATCATTACTTTCGAACTACAGTTCGAATCAGTCGCCCTTCTCCTCATCCATCCTCCTATCTTTTCAGACTGATCGTTTTCATATTTCGAAAGTATCTTTCGAGAAACCGCTGCCTCTTATAAGTATTTATAATTGACAATTGGATTCTTTAAATTTACTATCAATATCAAACATTCGAGTCGATTCAACCCATGCCCTCTACATCCTTCAGCATGAGTCATGCGCCACGTGAAGATAACATGGCGAAGTATTCTTCTAAGCGGCTTCCTTCTCCTAACCTCCGGCAACCTCAATAGAGCTCTGAGCTCTCCTGACATTCCTCTCAGGTTCAATATTTCAGAATCTCGCAGCCAACCCTTCACTACTGGATTAATGCAGCGGGTCAATTCTGCTACAACTACACGGCTTCCAGAGTCTGCTGACGCCGTGCTCGTTCAAGCAAGCGAATGGCAATGGCATCGCTATCTCAAGCACGCACTGAATCTTCCAAGGTGGCTTGACCTCGGCTTAGAACATCGAACGCGCTTCGAAACATATGATCACCCCTGGCGATCGATCCAGGCTTTAGGGCAGACGGACGCTCAGATTCAACAGCGTTCCCGCATTCGGTTGGGACTAAATAGCGAAATACTTAAATTTCTCTTTGAAGGGCAAGATTCCCGCGTTCATTTGGATAATGCCAATAGCTTCGTAGACACCGGCATCAAAAATGAAACTGACATTCTCCAACTCATGATCTCCGTGACTACACCCAATCTATTTGGGACCGGGCTCCGCACCGATCTCCATCTTGGGAGAATGACCATGGACATTGGGGGGCGGCGATTCATCGCTCGCAACGCATTTCGCAATACGACGAATGCATTCGATGGGATACATTGGCAACTAGCCAAAGACAAGACCTGGCGATTTCGTGCATTTTTGGTAGAACCCGTATTGCGAGATGAGAGGAAACTAGACGAACAATCCAACCAAAATGTATTTTGGGGAGCCTATGTTGAAAGCAGCCACCTAGCCTGGCTCAGGCTTAATGTCTACTATTTCGGACTGAATGATCAACGCAGCTCTACAGTCAATTCCCAGCGAACATTTTCCACGTTTGGCATACGACTGCATAAGAATCCCGGAATTAGGCATTTCGATTATGAAATTGAGACGGTGTGGCAAACCGGAAAACGAGGCAATATCGATCATTTCGCACATTTCCAGCATCTCAACTTGGGCTACACCTTCGACATCCCATGGGCACCACGATTGCTTATTTACTACGACTATGCTAGCGGAGATCGCAACGCAAACGACAGCCAAGATTCAGCGTTTGATACACTTTTCGGCGCTCGCCGCTTTGAGTATATGCCTACAGGCAATTTCGGGCCGTTCTTCCGTACGAATATAAGCTCCCCTGGATGGCGCCTCATATTGAATCCCGTGGATGGATGGAAATTGCAATTGAAGCACCGAGTTTGGTACTTGGCGACTGCTCGCGGAGCCTTTGCCAACAGTGGCCTTCGTGATGCATCCGGAGGATCGGGAAAGTTTCTCGGGCATGACGTGGAGTTGAAGATTCAATGGAAAGTGAATCAGAATGTAGAATTCGATGCTGGTTATGACCACTGGTTCAAGGGCGATTATTTCAATAGGCTTCCTACTAAGGCAGGACTGCCCCCTGGTGGGGAAAAAGACACCGATTATTTTTACATCCTGACCACATTCAGATTTTAGATATCTTGAAATTGGAGAATCATGATGACCGTCAGAATATTCTTAATGATCCTCTGTGGCCTATTTCATATTCTTTTGGCCACAGCGTCGGCCAAAGAAGTAGGCGTGGCCGTTGCGGCAAATTTCCAATCTACCCTCAATGCGATTGCGATTGAGTTTGAACGAGCGACAGGACATACAGCCCTCATCAGCTCTGGCTCGAGCGGAAAGTTCTTCGCTCAGATTCAACATGGGGCCCCTTTTGACGTGTTTTTTTCCGCCGATGTCACACGTCCGAAATTGCTTGCAGAAGCAGGGCTTGCGGTGCCCGACAGTCGATTTACCTATGCCGTCGGACGTTTGACCTTATGGAGTCCCAATTCCAACATGCTCAAACATGATGGTCCCACCGTCCTATCACATGGCCAGTTCACACATTTGGCGATAGCCAATCCTAAGACGGCTCCGTATGGAGGGGCAGCTGAACAAACCCTCAAAAAATTGGGGCTCTGGAATCATGTGAAGGATCGCATTGTCCGAGGAGAAAATATTGGACAAACATTTCATTTTGTTTTTTCGGAAAATGCTCAACTTGGCTTTGTCGCCCGTGCTCAGGTTGTCGACCCCAAAATTAACGGAGTGGGTAGTCACTGGAATGTACCAGCGGATTTACATGAGCCAATACGACAACAAGCTGTGCTTCTTGTCCATGGTCAGGAGAATGAAGCGGCCAAAACCTTTCTGCACTATGTCCAAGGCCCGCAAGCTCGAATGATCATCAAAAAGTTTGGATATGGGCTGGAATAAAATTAATCGAGGGAAGTAAGGCTGCATGCAAGGGCAAAGTATTACCCGGTCAAATTTCTATCTATTCGCCTTTTGCCCCGCATTGTCGTAATTCCTGATAGCGTTGATCATCTTCTTTGTATTGAGGTAAACGATAGGTCCGGTCAATCTGAACCACACGCTCAAGACAACACAGTGCCGAAATCTGGTCTCTACGCTCCACATACATATCAGCGAGCAATCGCAAGGCCCCGGCCTCTCCAGGCCCATTGCCTAACTTGATGAAATGTTCGGTCGCATTGTTTAAGCAGGACTCCGCTTTCTGAGAGTTCCCTGTCACCAAAAATGTTTTTCCGAGTTGACCGTAGGTCGCCGCCAACCCATCCTCATTTCCAACCTTTCGATGAAATTCCAGAGCCACCTGAAACGCATCGATGGCCTCATCAATATTGTGTAGTTGAAATTCTTGAAGTGCGAGATTGCTGTAGAGAATTCCTAGGGCGCGGTCGTTTTCGAGAGGCTTCAACGTATCTAACGCTTCAAGATAAAACGCTCGTGCTTTCTCCGCTTGGCCAGTGTCGGCTTTCAGATTCCCCAGATTCACCAGCGTTTCACCAATGGCATTGCCTTCCTGAAGGGTACGCTGAATATCCAGAACTTCTCGATAGCAAATCTCTGCCTGCGTATGATCTTGTATTACGGCACACACATTACCCAAGTTTCCGAGAGCATCGGACAAATCCTTAGGAGATCCCCCATCTCGCTCTTCGAGGACCGCTTGCTCATACCAATGACGCGCCTGATCCAAATCTCCACGATGCAGAAAAATTTCGCCACGGCGAGAAGCTGAGCTTGGCATGGAATTCGAGAGAATGTTGAAGAAGTTAAAAAACTGCGCGAAACGATTCTTGAAAGTGTAGAACCAAGGCGCTTGTTGCGCAAGAAACAGCCTAGCCTATCGAGACGATTTATGGATGCCTAGGCAAATTCAATAATTCGACGGGACTTCAGGACCAAGTATTCCTGGTGATTCCGTTATTCCTTTTGAGTGAATATCTTCATCTCGCTCGACGAACTGACCTTCATCCACAAAATGAGCACGAAAGGCATTCGGCACATGATCTGTATTGTATATTTTCCCGGTTTTTTCTTTTTCGTATTCTTTGGTGATGACTCGACCTCTTGGTGTAATTTTCCAATTCTCAAAATCTCTTCGACATTGCTCCAAGTCTAATTTGCACCAGACAAAATGTTTATCATCTAACGTGCTGAGATAGAGATCCACCTGCTCATCACTATCAGCGTAATTGGCAGAATACGTTCCACATCCACTCAAGAATAGAGCGATACCGAAAATTCCGATCATGCACTTCTTCCTCACTCAAACCTCCGCTTCATGACTCTATCGGTCAGATCACATTTTCCTGTACAAGGGACCAAGGGACTATGGAAATTTCACGAAAAATCCTCATCTCATGGTATAGTCCTTACCGTTAATTTCTGTTGATTAAAGCGTCTCATTTCTTCAATATGCTATACTGCGACAGGTGATGGTTAGACTAAGTCGAAGAATATCCGCCCATTCTGTAGACAGCGATTATCATTAAAAAAGCACGTTCATAAATAGAGAATTTTTACGGCAATAACCTTGAAACATGACATCCATTCAAACATGTTGAGATTGAGCCATTTCAAGCATTTTATGAGGATGACCAGTGTTGTGGCATTTTCGATGGTCATGCTTGCAACGACCATTTTCGCGCAAGATCCAAAGATACAGTCAGACGAAGTCGTGATTGATCGTTCAAGAGAGGCCTGGATTGATGGATCGGTTCCGCACGCCTTGGATATTTTGGAACAAGGCCTGCGTAAAAATCCGAAGGCTCAACAGCTGAGAAAGTTACGAGGAGATATCCTGACCACTACCCGAAGAAATCAGGAAGCCTTAGAGGATTATGAGGCTATACTCAAAGAATCACCAGAATCCGTCACTGTTCGCTGGGCCAAATGGAGTACGTTAACTCGCATAGGGAATGGAGACCTGGCTATTGCTGAATTGAGTAGGATGGCCAAAGAAGAAACCAATAATCCTTTGATTCATTTACGGTTAGCCCATGAACTTCGCAAACTCGACCGTTTGGAAGAATCGGTTGAAGGATACAAAAAAGCGGTAAATCTGGCGCCCGAGATGGCAGGTTGGCGACTCAACATGGCTCGCGCTCTTTTTGATATTTTGCAATATGATGACGCTCGTAAGGCGGTACAACATGTCTTGAAAACAGCGCAACGGGGTTCACCAATTGAGATGGCAGCCCGAAATCTCTTAATGATCACCTACGGAGCAACCAAAGAGCGCGGACGCCGACATCAGCCTATTTTTAGCCCAGGCGGAACAGCCAAAGACCGCAAGCGGTGGGGCTTGATTCGTCATCAAGGGTGGGAACACTTCGCCAAAGGTCGCTATCAAGAAGCCGAGCCTATCCTTCGTGAACTTCTCTCATTGAAGCCCACCGACTACCATGTCTCATATGAACTAGGATCGACCTTGATGGAGCTCGGGCATCATGAAGAAGCTCTCGCCCTTCTTCAAAAAAGTATTGAACTGGGCCCAACGAGTGAGAGCTTCAGTGAGATTTTTTTAGATACAATCTTCCGCATCGGTCAAAGCCTTGTGGCTCTAGAACGATGGGAAGACGCCTTGCTTCATTTTGAGATTCTTCAAGAAATTGCGACGGTTCCGCCAGAAATCCTCAATGCCACACCGCCAAAAGAGACGGAGGCTGCCGCACTTGATCCAGAGTCAGGGGAAAACATTGATGTGGCAACACCCAGTGGCAAGATTATCGATAAGAAGAAACTTGACTCATGGTTTGAAAAAGTGTGGCAACATATTCCCAAGCCCGAACAACCCACTCAAGATGCCAATGAAACATTGCCGGCAGCCAATCTGACGGAGATACCTCCCGATTACTACACCAATCTGGCCGCAAAAAAATTTAAACCTGATGAACTATTTCATACTCGGGCTTCGTTGATGGGACGAGACGCAGATTTCAGCTGGTTTCGATTTGTGATCCCTGCAGGTCGCGTCATGCGTGATGATCTACAAGTAGGCAGTCATGAATTCATTCCCATTGATCCCAACGATACATTTCCTTCGACACAGGAAGAGATTTACTTGGTCTTTGCACTTGTCACGGCCTCGTATGATGCCATTCCATTAACTACGGAATGCTACCTCGAAACATCACCCATCACGTGGGGCGAAGCCCCATTGGTTCAAGACCAGGTTGTCATGTCGACAAATGAACAGTCAGGATATTTCGTGCTCTCATCTCCCAAGTCCGAATGGACCCCAGGGCTCTATCGGTGTGGCTTGTTTGTCGGGGACACAGTATCCGCGTATACGCAATCCGACGAAGTACGATTTCGAATCTTAGAGCCTGGCAAACGTTCTTAAGGCAACTACCTCCAGGCTAAAATCATTTATCAATTTATTCAGCACCTACCTCAATAACCATTCTAGATCGGCGGCATCTTCCATATTGAAAGCCAATTGGGGCACGAGACACATCCCGCGCTTATGCTTTCCTCATCTATCGCATAAATACTTCCGTTCTTCGAGCAACCCGGCGAGCGTCAGAGCTCCTCGCCGGGTTACCGATCTGATCAGTGATGGTGCCCATCGCGATGCCCGCGACGATGGCCCTTACGATACTTTTTGGTAAAACCGTAACTTTTAAGAACAAGAGCTTGGTCTTTAACGTTGCCGATGCCGGCTGCATAAGCTTTCGGCTCCGCCGCATCTAAATCGCAATCGCTCGTATTGAAGGTCTCAACGCATTGCCTTAAATTAAAGCCCCCAACCTCGCAGCGTCGATGAATCGCCTTAATACGTGCTTTGTCCAGGGCTGAGTCAGATGGGGCGACCTCTTCGTAGTAACCTCCACCAACCAGGATTGTGCCTGGCATGATGATTCCGGCTTTGGCTCCATTGACACCAGCAAGCCACGACCCTGTGGTCGCAATCACGTTGCCGTTCGCGTCCAATTCCATGGAGTCTTCGCCAAAGTAGAACACCGATCCGGTTTGTTCGCATATGGCGTAGAAGTTGAGTGAGCGTTCAATAGGAATGAGTTTATCTCCGTCTTTTTCGAAGGCTAACTCCTCAACCACGCGTGTTCGAACACCGTCTACTTTGCGCGTCTCCTTGAGCACAGTGACCACAGCAACCTCTCCTGGTTCTCCTTCAAATGGGTCTGGCTCGGATTCAAGAACAGTCTGCCAGCCTGGACGGAGAGGGAAAAACGGGGTCCCACCCTTCAGGGTCCACTTGCATTTCTTGGCCATGAAAGAGCTTGTAAACTTCTCGTCCGGCGTGAAGTTTGCCATTGGACAGGTACTCTGTCCGTAACCAGCCGCAGGTACCAGTGAGAGGCCGATGCCAAAAATAGCGGCCGAAACAGTTCGATGCAGTGATGTTCCCATTGCCATGTTGCTTACCTCCTTGTTTGTACTAAAGCGGATCTGATCGAAGCCGCTTTGGACATGAGTGAATAAAGCACAAGAATAGATGACAAGGTTCATCACAACCTGCCCATGACATTATCGATTGGTAAGAATGGTGAGAAAACAGGGATGAAGGAGGAAAGGTTATGGCAGGGAAGGGCTTAGAAAAAGATACGACTCTGACGTTAAAACTGAGCAAACCACTCCGTCGTGATCATCGCGTATTTGATCATGATCTTCAGGGAAATATTTTTCGCAAAAGACGATGCTCAGCATGAAAACATTCCTTGCCCGACGATTGAAGGACACGGTTCGCACCATATTAAAAGCCCCACGTAAGTTGCAATGCAGTTTGGTGATGGGAAATTTGAGCATTATCAAAATCATCAAAGGCAAATCTTTCCTTATATCGTCCGTATAAGTAATCAACCGACACCGTCACATTTTCCCATACGGCCCATGTCCCTGAAATTCCATATTGCCATGCAGGCTCATCCTCCAGTTCTTCACTATGCTCCCCTCGAACGGATACTTGAATACTCTCGATCGGAAAGTAGGCCAGTTCCAGATTATAGGCAAAGGGTTGATCTGTCTCTTTAGGAAATTCCTGAAACGCATGCGTGGCTCTGAGGATTTCTGCTGTGAATTCAAACCAATTCATACCGATGAGCGCATACGCATTCCACGCCGGGACACGACGCAGAAAGTTATTGTTGAAATCTAGGAGTAATTCTTCTTCACTTTCCGACAAATCAGAAATATAGCCCGCGCCGATTCGAATGGATTCATCTTCTGAAACATATTCAACATTCACACCCCAATCAACCTCGTTATGGTTTTCTCGACGATCCACTTTACTATCAAAAACATAAGCAGCAAGCTCAATAGAATTGAAAAAGGTGTAATCCATGAGAACAGCGTTACCACGCGTCTGCCCAAACTCCAACAGCGGCCCTTCAATAAAATGACTATAGTAGGCACCAAACGGAACATAGAGGCGGCCAACCTTCAGCCCCCACTCTCCAAGATTTACTCCAATCAAACCTTCATCCAATTCCTGATAGTGTCGGCGACCATTGTCTTCAATCGCAAAGAGGACTTCCGCTTCAAGCCAATCGTCATACTCAACCTCAAAACCCAATTCGATGGCCAGTTCAGTATCTGGATCCTCCGTATGATCTTTTCCCCTAATTTTATTATTCTTCCATTCCTTTTCCAATTCGACGACCCCGCCGAACCTCAGCCACTCTGTAATCTGCTTCCCCAAACCAGCCTCTCTTCGCTCTTCTGGATTTCGATAAATCCTTGCGGGTTCCGGTGAGGTCAATCCTTGATCTTGTGACGATGAGTCCTGAGCCATACCTGGCGTCGCCCAAATCAACAGAATCCAAAGGATAAGACTCAGAATGGTAGGCCCAACTTTCGTCGTCAGCAGGAAAAACATCTTTTTTTTAAACACACCTAGCAAAAAATGCACAGAGACTGAATAAGATGGTAAGACAACGGCCGCGCAGGTTACAAAAAGTTCACCACATCGTAATGTCGTAAAGATAAACACTTGAGTTACACTATTCCATAGGTGGGAATAACTCAACGTACCCAGGACGTGAAATTATACATGAGCCAAAACATTGACTTTATAACTACGAATTCTAGCAAGATACTTTCGAGCGGCATGGGTGTATCATTGGAACATTCTCTATGAGAATTTTACTTATTGAAGACGATCACATCATTGCTGATTTCATTCAAAAAGGCATGAAAGAAGCGGGGTTTACCATTGACCATTTTGATGATGGTTCGATTGGACTCCATGCAGCTCTCACCGGAAGCTATGATGTGGGCATCCTCGATCTGATGCTCCCTCATTTGGATGGCCTTTCCATCCTGGATCAACTACGCAAAGATAAAAAAAGCCTTCCAATCATTATTCTCAGTGCGAAACGTTCCGTTGATGATCGCATTCAAGGCCTCCGGCATGGTGGAGACGATTACCTGATTAAACCCTTTTCGTTTAGTGAACTGCTGGCACGAGTCGAATCACTTCTCCGAAGGGCACAACATGTTCTTGAGCCCACGAGCCTGACGTTTCAAGATTTATCGTTAGACTTGTTGGCTCGTACCGTCGTCCGCGATGGAATAAAAATTGAACTCCAACCGAAAGAATTCTCTCTTTTAGAATACCTTGTTCGCAATGCCGGGCATGTCGTATCCAAAACCATGATTATGGAACGTGTGTGGGATTACAACTTCGATCCTGGCACGAATGTGGTTGAAGCACGTATCAGCAAGCTACGTGAAAAAATTGATAAGGATTTCAGTGCTCCACTCATACATACGATTCGAGGTCTTGGATATGTCCTAAAGGGGGGGCATGATTAAATTCCCGAGAACCCTCGGCTTTCGTCTCACCCAGTGGTATACCTCGGCTTTTCTCGTGTGTTTAGTTGTGGCATTTATCGGGTTGTATGTGTCCCTGAATGCAATTTTGAATAGTCGGATGGATGATGATTTACGAGAAGACATCGCCGAGTTTCAGGACTGGCTGACTGAAGAGGGTCTCGAGAGAGTTATCGAGGAAATAAGACGAGAAGCGGCCTCAAGTGACCAAAGCGAAATATTACTACGCCTGTATGACAAGAAAAACAAACGAATGATCACATCATCCGATTTGTCTGATTGGAATGGCGCAGAACTCGCCATGGCCTCTCTGCAACGGGCAGACATTCTTGCATCGCATCCCATTTTAGAGACGATCAAACTCTCCGAGCAGGAATATCCTGCCAGAATTATTTCTGGCGTTATTGGTCCCGGTATCATCCTTCAAGTAGGCGAGACGTTAGAGCAAAAAGAAGAAATGATGGATCTGCTTCTCAAGGTCTTTGCAGGCATGTTCTTTGTGGGCATTCCTCTGGCTTCAGGCGTTGGATGGCTCATTGCCCGGACGGCCGTGAAAGGGATTGAAGAAGTGAGTCGTGCAGCCAAAGACCTTGGGATGGGCGAACTAGATCGCCGTGTCAGTGTGGAGGAACATGGTGATGAAATTCAGACACTTGCAGATTCGTTCAATGCTATGGCTGCACGAATAAAAAGCCTCATTCTCGAAATGCGTGAAATGACGGACAATATTGCCCATGATCTGCGCAGTCCTTTGACTCGCATTCGTGCTATGGCTGAGATCGCGCAGTCTCATCCTGAATCATCAAAAGACAACAATAAAACAGCTGGTGATATCCTTAAAGAATGTGATCGATTGATGCATTTCATTAATACGACATTGGATATGGCTGAGATGGAAGCGGGGGTCACTCATACCAAGAAAGGACCAATACATTATTCTGAACTGATTGCCGATCTTTGCGAATTCTATGAACCCGTAGCCGTGGAAAAATCTATAATCTTCTCGGTCTCAATTGCCCCCAACTGTCAACTCATGGGCGACAAACACAACCTTCAGCGCATGGTGGCCAACCTCTTAGATAATGCGATGAAGTACACGCCAACTGGGGGTCGAATCTGCGTTGAGTTAATCCCCTCTCCGCAAGAGTTTCACCTCACCATTACAGATACGGGTGTCGGAATACCATTCTCTGATCAAAATCGCGTGTTTGATCGATTCTTCCGATGTGATCACAGCCGCTCGCTAGATGGATGTGGCTTAGGATTAAGTTTTGCTCGTTCGGTGGCTCGAGCTCATGGAGGTGATATCGTCGTGATGAGCGAGACAGCCAAAGGTAGTGTTTTCACCTGTATTCTTCCAATCTCACCTATCGCATAGCCCCCTCTGCTTCTCTTATTGCATTCATCTGGAAGCAATCAGTAATTGTGCTCATTTTTCGAAGATGATATTGAATAGCCCGAGAGAAAAGGATAGCCAGGTACCTCACTTCACCGTTTTGGCACAGAGTGGCCCAACGAGATCAAGAAATTCCTGAAGAGGGAAAGGCTTTTCTAACACTTCGCTGGCTCCTGCCTGAATCGCCTGGACTTTTAAATCGACGCTCAATTGGCCACTATAGAAAATAATTGGAATCCCTTCGGTCTTCTGCTGACTTCTTACGCCTCTGACAAATTCCAAACCTGAAACTCCTGGCATCTGATAATCTGTCACAATCAAATTGACAGGATGTCCTTTCTCCAAGCAAACACGCGCATCTTCACCATCATTCGCTTCAACACACCAGTAGCCTGCCATCTCCAGACACGCCCGCAAGGTAGCTCGCAAGCTCGCATCATCATCAACAAGTAGTATGAGTGTGTTCATGGATAAGTCTGCTCTTCTTTATTGTACACCTTGACTTGAGTATCATGCGTTCTCACGTCTTCGCTAGACTTAGCTTCATGATAATAAAGCCCAGCAGGACCATGACTTCTTCAATGACAAGCATGAGCTAAACCATGTCGATCACCACACATTGGGCCTCGCCGCCACTAGATTTACGAGATAGCTTGACGACAGAAGTCGTTCATATTTGGCGAGCACTGCTCGATGATTCGCCCGAACGAGCCTCTCGATTTCGTCTTCACCTCTCAGATGATGAACGCGATCGCGCCGACCGATGCCGCACACCCCATCCCCAATATCAATTTGTCATCACCCGCAGTATTCTCCGCATATTATTGAGCCGCTATCTAGGAATCCTTCCGACCCAAATCCATTTCAAAGCGCAGCCTCAAGGAAAACTCATATTGGTAGAGCCATCTTCCATTCCCATTCAATTCAATGTATCGCATACCCGGGGCATGGCATTAATCGCGTTGACGCTCCAACATGCTGTCGGCATTGATGTGGAACGAATAGACCGTGCTATACAGAATCGTGATATCGCCGAACGATATTTCTCCAAGCGCGAGTCTGAGCATTTGGCGTCCTTGCCAGAACGTGAACGCCCACACCAATTTTTTTCTTATTGGACCTGTAAAGAAGCGTATCTCAAGATGCAGGGGAGAGGAATTGCAGAAGGCTTAGCACATTGTGAAATGATATTTGATCCTGAACATTCTGAGGTTGGGCTCTTGACCCTCGATCAACAAAACCGAGGAGAAGAATGTTTGCTCTATCGTATGAAAGTTGGGGCAGAACATATCGGGGCCGTAGCGATCGCGACTGCCTCAACTCAGATTTCGTATTGGAACTGGGAAGACGAATACGGATCCTGATATCTTTTCCTTATTGAAGTATTGAATACGAGTCGCCCTTCTTTGAATACTGTTATGAAATTATTCAACGACAACAGCGTCTCTACCAACCTATTGGGCTGCATAAATTGATGAAGGTTCGCCTTTAAAATGGATCACGGCTTCCCCTTGTAGGTGTTTGGCTGTGAGCCAATAGTCTCCTTTTAGACTGGCGTCCCAGACCGACTGAGCCACCGGTTCATTCCCTGCCGTCAATACATATGCTAAACCTCCAAAGAACCCTCCAAGCACGGCATAGGTCACTTTGATCGGCGCATACAAGAGAGACAATGCCCCACTCGCAAATTGTAGTACAACCGACGACTCACTCGTAGAAGATTCTTGATAAGGTTGAAGTTCCGTTTCTATAGTGCTTCCTTCGCCATAAGACTCCATAGGCCGCACATCCCTTTCAATCTTTTCCTCTTCTCCCACGTCAACCGATTCCGTAGATTGCTTGGGCAGAACGATTGATTGATCCACGACTGACGGAAAGGCTGGCATCACTCGAGCCGTCCCCTCATCACCCAGAGTGGTAAGACCTGCGACTTGTTCTCCTGGCTCCTCCTGTTGCGGCTCAGTCTGCTGAAGAGACATGAAAGGCCGGATCTCCTCCTCTAAAATATTGTCGTCTGTGAATGGCAGTAAGGTCGTGACAACCTCGCCCGTCGTTTCCTCACCTCCAGCATATACAGACTGAGCAGAAATATGTGACGTCACAGTTGGATGATCGTCGGCTGACTGAAAAACTGACGTCACACGAGCACTCTCCTCATCACTCGGAATAGAATGGTCTGCGATCTGCGATTCTGATGTCTCCGGTTCCCGCGCATTCTGTTGTAGAGATACGGAAGATTGAGATTCATTGAAGGCCTTTTCAAGAGCGAACGTCGTGAGATCCATGACCAATTGTTCAGATGCGGCGAGCGGCTCAGAATTCCAGGCCTTCGCACCGAAAACTACATCCCCGGTTTCCGCCTCCATTCCTCGGATTTGCACTCCAATGAATTTCATACGTTTATGGCCAAAACTCATGACATCAAATTTCGAACCCATCTGACTGTCTTCTACCTGCGCAAAGAGGACCAGAGACGCACCGACAGATTTTGCTGCTTCCAACACTTGCCTCTTTTGTTCCATTCTCGTTCGACGAGTAAAGATTGGGTCCGTCAACTCTTTTTCAATCCATGAGGGATCCACCGCAGGTATCTGATGGTCATGCAACCAACCTAAGGTGCGCGTCATGGCACCTGAATGATTCCCCCATACCAGAACTCGAGCCTCTCCATTCGGTAGGGAAGACTGAAAGCCTTCTCCCATAAAGACTTCCTGTTCAAGAGGAGTACTTGCACACGCACACACGACACTGAAGATTCCCAATACACCAGCCAGTCTGATGGCCCTATACAGAAAGTGGCTTGCCATAGTTAGCCCTCCATGTCTCTCCGCCTCACTCGTCAAAAGAATTGCGTAAATGAATCTTAAATATTCAGTCAGAAAATATATCCATATCCTGAAAACACGTAGGATTCATTTGCGTTGGGATGTTGTATGGACGAGACACCATACTGAAAGATGCAGGATAGAATTGCCTGTCAGATGGGTATATTGTAGAACATAATAAGCTACTCCACCACATTTTGTATACTTCTATTGAATTCACGAAACCTATTATCGAAATTCATCAGTTTGAATACCCGCTCATTGAAAAACCTACAAACCTTTTTTCAACAGGCCTAGGCCAAGCTTTGATTCATTGGTCCGTATCCTATTCAAACAAGAACATCTGTTCTTTTTGAAGAATCAATTCCTTATTATGGGCTTCTTGAATATACTGAACAAAAAACTCAAAATTGGACGAGACCCATTCCATCTCAAGAGCCAATGGGAATGGTCAAAAAAGCCCACTAGAGATCGTGAGGCGTCAGGAGTACAACAGAGGAAGCGGGAACGAAAACCCATGGCGCTCATGACTGTTTCCTGACCATGGCCTCTCTCCTTACTACGTACTTCTCACTTTTTACTGACTCAAAGAATGCCGCTGGTGATTTTTTTCAACATACCCATTATTTGAATCCATGGTACCATCACTATATGCTGAGCATTCAATTTCCAAAGAGTACCTTCTAAATAATCATCAACTCGCCCTCTCCGCAGTTATCTAACTTTATGTCTTTAAGAATCCTTTCGTTTGCGAATGAAAATGCAACATGGCGGGTGGCTCAGACACCCGATGGCTATTACCACCGTGAACCCTCAGGCATGCCAGAATGGCTTCCAGGACTGCCCTCTGCTATCAAAATCGATGTCGTTGTGAGTACGTTTCAACAATTTCCTTCTGCAGACAATTCACTCGAACCGTCGAACCTTTCCTTCAAGTTGACTTATCGAGTAGGACATTCCAACATGGAATGCTTTATCTTTTCATCGCCGGAAGGAGATCTCTTTTCGGTCAAAATCCCACCACACACCTATGTGGCTCTCCAAGAAGACTTTCCCTCAAACACCGTTCCTCGTATGCGTCTTGCGCGATTGGTTGTTCAACAGGCCGTAAGTCTAGGCTTCCCAAGCGTTGAACTCCTCCCCGAGACTCCCTTGTATAAGACTGTCCAATCTCAGTTGTCAGAATCCTTCTCATAACACAACCCAATTCTCGACTCGGTTACAACGCTTTAGCCCCAATACACCTATCTAGCAACCGTTTGTTTGATAGATTGCGTGGCTTTTAAATATTTCTGGAAGATAGCCCATATATGCCTCATATCAATCCAAATATCCGGCTCTGCCAGGAATGGTCAATAAAATCATACAGCAAGGCCGCAGCCATTCCCGCCCTTCGTAGCTCACTTCGGCGGAGTAGGCTTGACGAGCGGATCCTACGTATAGTCCGTGAGAGCACAGCCAAATGGTGAGAACGCCTCTGGTCGCTTTTTTCAACATTTCCATTGTGAGTGCCTGCACCTGTTCATGAATCCAAGAGACTTCCCACAGATCGAGTTCGAAATTCTAATTGATAATTCATATTTTTCAATCACATAGAGCAAAATGAGCTAATCCACTAATTCTGTGGATAATGTTGTTGGTAAACCATCGTTTTCCTGAATGATTCGTTCATTCATAGACCAATCATCACTTTGCCTATTCATTAAGCATTGTGCCCGAAGACTCGTTCTCCCACAAAATATATGGTGAGGGTATTCCCGAAGGCGTATTACGTATGTACAATGCGTCAACCATTCACGAGCCTCTGTTCTGGAACACAACAGACGCATTCCAGGAGGTAAGTTGATAATGGTGTTGACTTTTCCTAAGGGCAATTTTGTGATGACGAATCATGACCCGGAAAAAAAACGGCATGTGCTGATCGTCGATGACGAACCTGCTGTGCGTCGCACGGTGCGAGGCGTACTGGAATCGTCAGGCTTTGAGTGTGAGGAATCTGAAAATGGGGCTGCAGCTCTAGAATGGTTGAAAGACCATCAGACTGATGTGATCATCGCTGATTATCATATGCCAAAGATGAATGGACTGAGTTTGCTAGAAAAAGTACAATCCACGCTGAATGGGCATACGCCTCGCGTGATCATGCTCAGTGGAATCATCGAAGAAAAACAAAAACTCAAAGCGATCGATCTTGGCGCCTATGCGATCGTTGACAAGCCCTGTAATTTTCGAGAACTTGTTGGAAAAGTCAGCGAGGCAATGACTTCCTCGTCCCTCTAGTTGTCGCCGGCTTTCCCGGCTTTCCCGGCTTTCCCCGTATTGTTTTGACATCAAGTGAGTGTGATGTTAACAACACCGCTTCCGAGGTGTTCACAACATCTATTTCCATTTTATGGTCATCAACTCAACCATGAACCATCATACCCGCTTTTTACAGGACTCAAAAATAATATTTCTGGCATGCATTCTCTTAATATTTGGAGCTCTCCCTCCTCTGCAGGTGAGAGCAGAAACCCCCGCACCGTTTATTCATTGGGGTGCACTATCCTATCCTGATCAAGAACCGTCACTTGAAATGGGTCTCTCGCTCTTTCGATTCACCGAGTTTAATGGTGAAGGAGAACGATTCAACGGGATCGGTGAAACCATTGGCATCAATTTCATTACCCTTTCCTGGACAGAACATCTGACAAAAAGCTTGAATAACTGGAGCACTAATTTCACCTTAGGCATTGGGCCGACGCGCAACCAGCCAACAGAATGGCTCCAAAACGATCTCATTCACGACGGACTCTGGGGCATAGAGCCGGTACCGGTCGGAGACAAACGGAAACAAACAGATTTCGCCGTTTCAGGCTCGTTAACTCGTTGGATGCCCGTTACTGGACAAAAGCGCATTCTGTATTTGAGTGGAGGAGGTCAGACAGGAAGCTTATTCCATGAATTATTTGCAAGAACGGGATTTCGGCGTTGGTCACCAGTAGCCACCATTGAGTACCTGAATGGAAATCAGAAAGGATTTCTTACAAATCTCTTTCGCCCATTGCGATTATCAGGCATGTTGAGAGCCTCACGCATTGCCACAGGAGCCGCCTTCCGTGACTTGGCAAATACGTCATATACAGCCCAAGGTTCTATTAGCTACGGATGGTATGACAAGCACACGCTTCGTCCTTGGCTTGAGGTGGAACTCGGAGCAACACTTGATTCAGGTATTTTTAATGGAGAACTCGGCGACTCCTTGGAAGAACGGTTTTGGACAGCGGCCTTTCGGGCCTATCCATTCACCTTTGAAACCTGGAACGATCAGCTCAATAGCAAAGACTTTGGCCCCACCTATGGCGCTCGCCTGACCATGGACGTCTATTTTCTCCTCCCCGATTCATGGCAGAACCCATGAAGGGTCGGTGGAAACAATACGCCAGCCTTCGCGCTCACCGCTGAAGCCAGCTTTGGCGCGTAAGCGGCCAAAACTACGGCTGACAGGCTAGCGGCTCCATGCCTTCCGAAACGGCTTCGCATAGGCGGAAGTGAGCTACGGAGGCCGGGAATGGCTGAGGTCTTGCTGGATGGACTTTTTGAATCGGCTCAAAGGGACGCATCCTCAAGCCGAGAATGCGTTCATTCGCCAAGGGATATCCTATTATTCAACACCTCTATGGATAAAGGCATTTAGTAGCTCTCTATAAGAAACTGGACAATAATCCCCGAAGACGTTACGAAGAAGATGTGAGGGTCAAGGGGACGCGCTTCCAAGAATCGCCAGCATCAGCACTTCTATATAACCCGCCTCCATTCGTGCCGACATAGAGCACACGAGAATTACTTGGACTGATCTGCAGACTACGAATACTCGTGGCCTCTAATCCATTAACTTTAGATTGCCAGGTCATGCCAGAGTCTTCACTTTTTTGCACTCGATCACTGGTCGCCATATACAGAGTGGAAGGCTGGGACGGGTCGACTTGAATAGCACTAACATACGAATCTTGAATACTTCCCTGAATCTTGACCCAGCGCTCACCTTGATCCGTCGATTTATACAGACCCTTTGTCGTGCCTGCATACACAATATCGCTATTCGTAGGATCAACGGCTAACCCATTCACCCCGATAGCCATCGACGCCATCTTGGCATCGGCGGCGACCATCCCCTCAGTTTTCTTCTCCCAACTTTCCGTGCCATTGATCGTACGATATACGCCACCAGTCGTTCCCGCATACAACACATTTGGTCGTTGAGGATCCATCTCCAACGACACCACGAAGTTTACTTCAGTC
>JAJDBQ010000182.1 GCA_029261255.1 Nitrospirales bacterium | reverse complement strand
AAAAGCGTTTCATCGATTAGGTGATCTTTCAGAAAAAGAACGCGGTGCCATTGAAGGCTTAGCCTCGGCGATTGTGAATAAGTTACTTCACGGGCCGTTGGTCACCTTAAAAAGTGAAGCGCAGTCACAGAATGGTTTTGCATTTATTGAAGCAGCGCGACGGTTCTTTGAACTTCGTGAACGCGAACTTCATTCATTAGAGTCAGAACCCTTAGAAGCCGAAGCTGGAGATCAGGATTCTGAGAAAACACTTTCGCAGAAAGATCATTTATAAGTATGACAAGTCAAGAACGGGACACGCTCGTGATCGGAACTCGTGGTAGCCAATTAGCACTGTGGCAAGCCGAATGGGTCCAAGGGCAGCTCAAGCAAATGGCCCCTGAACTTTCTGTTGTTCTGAAGCGGATTCAAACTAGCGGGGATAAAATTCAGGATGTGCCTCTTGCCAAAGTTGGAGGCAAAGGGCTCTTTGTGAAAGAGATTGAAGAAGCGCTCTTGAGAAAAGAGATTGATCTGGCTGTTCATAGCATGAAAGATTTGCCGGCAGTCTTGCCTTCCGGCTTAATCATTATTTGTGTTCCCGAACGCGAAGATCCGAGGGATGCTTTACTCACACGCGATGGGAACATGTTGGAGACATTGCCCTTGGGTGCCAGGGTTGGCACGAGTAGTCTCCGGCGACAATCTCAACTTCTCCATGCCCGTCCAGACCTGAAAATTGAGATGTTGCGCGGCAATGTTGAAACGCGACTACGGAAACTTCAAGAGAATCAGTATGATGCCATTGTATTAGCAGCCTCTGGATTAAAGCGTTTAGGGTGGGATGCCCATATCACTGAATGTCTTCCTGCTGAAGTAAGCCTTCCGGCAATTGGACAGGGAGCTTTAGGTATTGAAGGACGAGAAGATGATCGTTTTGTGCGGAATCTTCTCGCGAAGCTTGAGCACGAACCATCGCGGGTTGCGGTCACGGCTGAGCGGGCCCTCTTAAAGCGACTAGAGGGAGGCTGTCAGGTACCCATTGCGGGTCATGCGGTCATAGAGGGGGAGAAGCTCACCTTGGATGGGTTAGTGGCGAGTCTTGATGGGAAACGCTATGTGCGCTATTCGTTATCTGGTTCGATGTCTGAGGCTGAATCCATTGGCGTACAGGTAGCTGAAGAATTGTTAGATCGTGGGGCAGAACCGATTTTACAGGAAATCTACGGCGCGGCATAAATCAATGGGACATTCACGAAAAAGAGCCCATGTCTATCTTGTCGGTGCTGGTCCTGGTGATCCTAAACTGCTGACCGTGCGTGGGAAAGAATGTTTGGAACTGGCTGATGTCGTGCTTTATGATCATCTAGCCAATCCCGAGTTATTGAAGCATGCTCCACAGGACGCAGAACGTATTTATGTGGGGCGCAAAGGGCGCGGGTCTTATCGGGATCAAGAAGAAATTAACGCGTTGTTAGTGAGTAAAGCACGAGAAGTAAAACGTGTTGTACGTTTGAAGGGTGGAGATCCCTTTGTTTTTGGTCGCGGTGGAGAAGAGGCCGAGACCTTGGCTGAAGCCGGTATTCCATTCACGGTCGTTCCTGGTGTCACTGCGGCAGTAGCCGTGCCAGCGTATGCAGGGATTCCTGTGACACACAGAACCTTGGCCTCGACGGTCGCATTTGTGACTGGACACGAAGACCCAACGAAATCATCGAGCGCAATGGAATGGCCTCGCTTGGCTTCATCCGAAGGGACTCTCGTCTTTTTGATGGGCACAAAAAATTTACCGCAGATCGTTGATCGGCTGATTCAGGAAGGCAAGTTGCCCACAACACCCGTTGCGGCCATTCGATGGGGAACCTATGCACGGCAACAGACGGTTATTGGGACGTTGACGGATATTGTTGAGAAGGTGACTCAAGCCCACTTGAGTCCACCTACGGTTATTGTTGTGGGTGAAGTCGTTCGATTGCGTGATAGACTCAATTGGTGTGAATCGCGGCCGCTTTTTGGAAAAGGCGTCTTGGTGACAAGGCCTCGTGAGCAGGCGCCGGCTTTGTCCAATTTGCTTGCCGAACTGGGAGCTGAACCGATTGAGTGCCCGATGTTGGAAATTTCTCCTCCTGAAAGTTGGGGCCCTGTCGATGAAGCTATTCAAGAACTTTCCACCTTTGATTGGATCATCTTTACGAGCGTGAATGGCGTGAAGGCTTTCATGGGGCGGTTGTGGTTTCATCAAAAAGATACTCGCAGTCTCGGAACAGCACGTGTGTGCTGCATTGGTCCGCAGACGAAAGTCGAAGCGAATCGCTGGGGGATTGTGGCGGACTTGGTGCCCAATGAATTTCAGGCTGAGGGGATCTTGGAATCATTAGGCCAGTTAGGTATTCAGGGCCTTCGCATACTGATTCCACGGGCAAAAGTGGCTCGGGAGATTCTTCCGGAGCAATTGGGAGAGATGGGTGCATCTGTTCGGGTGGTCCATGCCTATCAAGCGGTTCAACCAGAAGTGGAAGGAGAGCCTCTCTCTGATCGTTTTCGCAATCAAGATATTCACTATTTAACATTTACGAGTTCGTCAACGGTCAAAAACTTTTGTCAGTTATTTACTGATCGACAAGAGATGCATGAGCTGACGCAGCATGCCACTGTGGCCTGTATTGGTCCGATTACAGCACAAACGGTGAAAGACGAAGGTCTTTCTGTGGATATTGTGGCATCGGAAAATACTGTGCCTGCTTTGGTTGATGCCATTGTCGCTCATGCGAGTCAGAGTCAAGCGAAGATGTCTTTATAGATGAGACCTTTCATCACAAACCATGTTGTCGGCGAGTGAATACAGAAAGACTAAGCTGTCGACATATATCTGTTAACCGATTGAATTGGAGGGAGTAGTGTTATGGTTCCAGTAAAGTCGTGTATGGTTCCCATAGAAAAAATCGTCAAAGTTGACCGCGATGTGTCGGTGAAAACGGCGGCTGAAATGATGCGCGATAACGGAATTGGCAGCATTTTTGTCACGAGTGGGGAAGAAATCATTGGGATTCTCACCGATACGGATTTAGTGCGGCGAGTTGTGGCAGCAGGGGCGGATCCTCTTACGACGACAGCGGAACAAATTATGTCAGCACCTATTGCTTCCATTGAAGGCAATCGTACGCTGTTGGATGCCAATGACTTAATGGCGAAACAACATATTCGTCATTTAGGTATTACGAAAGATGGGAAAATGGCTGGCATGATTTCCGTGCGAGACCTTGTCGTCTTTTTAACCAATCTTCCTCGTAAATAGTATCGAGAGCGTAGAATGC
Organism: Nitrospirales bacterium; assembly: GCA_029261255.1. Classification (GTDB taxonomy): domain Bacteria; phylum Nitrospirota; class Nitrospiria; order Nitrospirales; family UBA8639; genus Nitrospira_E. The sequence goes on along the minus strand of JAJDBQ010000182.1, from coordinate 92,762 downwards.
TATATCTTCTCGATGTGCGTCATCAGGATATCATTCTACTCGTTGCCAAGAATCTCTTGCCAGGAACTGTGTAACACACTCGTAGAGGAATAATGGGATTTCCAATTCACCGATTGCGGCGACTCCGTCAGCATGCTTCATTGCGACGCATGGTGCGCGAGATCTCGTTGACGCCTGCCGATTTGATTTATCCGTTGTTTGTCACATTTGGAGAGAATAAGCAGGAGCCGATCAAATCAATGCCTGGCCAATTTCGGTGGTCAGTTGATCGTCTGGTGTCAGAGGTCTCTGAGGTGTGGGCCTTGGGAATTCCTGCGGTCATTCTGTTCGGGATACCGGAGCACAAGGATGAACGAGGGTCTTCGGCGCTTGCGAACGATGGGGTTGTGCAAACAGCCGTCCGAGCGTTAAAAGCCGCGCTTCCTGATTTGATGGTTATTACGGATGTGTGCATAGATGAATACACCTCTCATGGACATTGCGGTATTGTGCGTGAGGGAAAAATTCTCAACGATGAAACCTTAGATTGTCTTCAGGCTATGGCCCTCAGTCATGCTGAAGCGGGCGTAGATATGATTGCGCCTTCGGATATGATGGATGGCCGAGTTAAAGCCATTCGCGATGCGTTAGATCAACGAGGCCATACTGAAATGCCGATCATGGCTTATTCTGCTAAGTATGCCTCGGCTCTCTATGCCCCATTCAGGGATGCGGCATTTTCTAGCCCTTCGTTCGGTGATCGGCGTTCATACCAAATGGATGCTGCTAATGCTCGAGAAGCGTTGCGGGAAGTCGAGTTGGATATTGAAGAAGGAGCCGATATCGTCATGGTGAAGCCGGCGTTGTTCTACTTGGATATTCTCAGGCAAGTGCGCGATATGGCACAGGTGCCAGTTGCTGCATACCAAGTAAGCGGGGAATACAGTATGATTAAAGCCGCAGCTCAGCAAGACTGGATTGATGAAAAATCTGTCATGATGGAAAGTCTTCTTTCCATTAAACGTGCGGGAGCTGACCTCATTCTGACGTATTTTGCCAAAGAGGCCGCGCTACTTCTCAATAACAATGACTCATGAATATTTCCAGAGGCTTGCCCCCAGCTCCTCTCGGTTCTTTTCCTGTTCTGACAATTGGGAATTTTGATGGCCAACATGTAGGCCATCGTGCCTTAATTAAGGCTGTCGTCGAAAATGCACGACGCTTCGATGGCCTGCCTATGGTCTTATCTTTCGATCCTCACCCTATCCAAGTCTTGCGACCGGGAACTGTTCCAAAATTTTTATCCGAGGCTCAGGAAAAATATGATTTCTTTGAACACCTGGGTATAGCGGAACTCATTATCCTCCCCTTTACTCATGCCTTGGCTGCACTCACGCCCAATCAATTCGTGCAGCAAGTCTTACATGATGGGTTGGGTGTGCGACAGTTATTTGTCGGAGAAAATTTTGTCTTTGGAAAAGGACGCAGTGGCACCATTCAAGATCTTCATCGGTTGGGAGCTCTGAATGATTTTGTGGTGCAGCCTGTGACCCCAGTTGTCTCTGGTGGAGCGGTTGTGAGTTCCACGCGTATTCGGACGTGTGTGACAACCGGTAACGTGGTGGAAGGGAGAGCATGTTTGGGTCGGCCGTATCGATTAACAAGTACGGTCATCGAGGGAGAAAAACGTGGTAGTGAAATGGGATGGCCGACGGCCAACCTTCGGATTCCCTCTTATCGTGTGCTTCCTGCAGATGGGATTTATGCCACACTGACAGAGGTGGATGGCGATTGCCATGCTTCTGTCGCCTATATAGGCAAGCGTCAAACGTTTCAGGAAGGTGAGAGACTCTTAGAAGTGCATATTTTTGATCAGACGCTAAATCTGTATGGGAAGGACATATCCGTATCCTTTATTGAGCAGGTGAGAGAAGATATGACCTTTCTCAGCGTCGATAATCTGTTGAAGCAAATGGATCAAGATGGGGCCCAGGCTAGGGCCATTTTGGGAAAATATAACGGCAACCCCTCCAATCTTTTGATGGTCAACGAGGGAAATAGTTAGATGAGCAACCAAACAGATGCTGTGAAGATGGAGCAACGCGTTCATCAAGCTATTCTTGCGCGAAATTTATTGCGTCAGGGGGACCGCATTGTCGTGGCTGTTTCTGGTGGCCCAGATTCTGTCGCCTTATTGGCGTGTTTGGTGGCGTTGTCTTCACGCTGGAAGTGGGATCTGATTGTTGGGCATGTGAACCATGGGCTCCGTGGTGATGAGAGTGAAGGGGACGCGGATTTTGTCAAGAAATTAGGGAACGACATGGGTGTGTCGGTCAGCGTCCGTGATATCCGACTGGAAAAGCGCGATGCCAAATTATCAAAACAGTCGTTCCAGGCCTATGCGCGAGAGGCTCGTTATCACGCTCTCGAAAGAATTCTGTGGGAACGGAATGCCACAAAAATTGCTCTGGGACATATGGCGGATGATCAGGCTGAAACGGTGTTGATGTGGATGCTCCGAGGAAGTGGAACTGGAGGCTTGAGTGGCATCCCACCGAAGCGGGGCGAACGGATCGTGCGGCCGCTTCTTGATATTCCTCGAATTGATATCATCGCATATTTGAAACAGCGGCAACTGCCCTATCGTATGGATTCTTCAAATACTGAGCCAGTGTATTTGCGAAATCGTCTCCGCCAGGATCTCCTGCCCCATCTGAAGGAGTATGCTCCGGGGATTGTTCATACATTATCCCGTCAAGCGGAGATCATTCGTGACGATCATGAGTATCTAGAGAACATGGCCACAGAGTTTTTTCAGGACATTTGTGTGATGAAGGATGAACAGCAATTAGAATTGGATACAATTGCCTTGCTTGCATTGCCATTAGCGATTCGACGCCGAGTCGTTCGATGTGGTTTCCAGCAGTTGAAGGGCAATACGAAAGATCTTCGATTTGATGTTGTCCAACGTGTGTTGGATTGCTTGGATCATGGTCAATCCGGTTGGACCATGAAGATTCATGATATCGATATCGCGTTGGAATATGATCGACTGGTCTTCTCGACAACATCCGTAATCCTTCAAGATAACGTGAACTCACTTCCGCTAAACGTTGCACTGCCTGGAGATGTCGTTTGGCCTTCGACGGGCCAACGTATGGTGATTTCCAAGCATAATCCTGCGGAGGTGGCTAGCCCATCGCATAAGTTAGAAATGCATCTTGATGCTGACACATTCACCCCAGAATTACAGTTACGCAGTTGGATTCCGGGTGACAGGTTTTGTCCCAAAGGCTTTGGAGGGCGGAAGAAGAAACTTCAAGACTTTTTCTCGGACGTGAAGCTGCCTCGGTCCCAGAGAGCGAAGGTGCCGTTATTGGTCTCACCTGAAGGGATTCTTTGGGTGGGGGGAATGCGAGAGGATGAACGGTTTCAGGTGTCGAATACGACAACATCAGTTGTGAAAGCCACATTGACGTCTTAACTAAATTTCCTATGGCAGAGATATTTGGGAAACCGTTAATCACGCAAGAATCCATGCGTGCGCGTATTCGTGAACTGGGTAAACAAATTTCCAAGGACTATCAAGGCAAAGACCTTGTGGTGATCGGGGTTTTAAAGGGAGCCTATGTCTTTTTTGCCGATTTAGTTCGCGTTATTCAATTACCTATCGAAATTGATTTCTTAATTGCCACAGGTACGAAAAAATCTGGCCGACCTGCCAAAACGGTAAAGATCTGGACGGAGCTGAACGAAAATATTTCAAGTCGCCATGTTTTGCTCGTCGAAGATATTGTTGATTCTGGCCTGACTGCCCAATATCTGGTGTCCCAATTACACAAACATAGGCCTGCTTCTGTTGCTATTTGTACGTTACTGAGTAAACCAGCGAATCGTCAGATTGAGATTGAGGTCGAATATATAGGGTTTGAGGTTCCACCAGCCTATATCGTCGGCTATGGCCTAGATTTCGAACAAAAATATCGCAATCTTCCTTACCTGGCAAAAATGGCTCCCGAACATGTTCAAAAATAATCGGAAGGGCTAATTGTTGGCAGTTCCGAAAAAGGCATGTTACAATCAATTGGTTGTCTTAGTGTTTTTTACTAGTTATTAGAATGATGATGTTGGTCAATTGTTAAGGGAGTTGTCCTGAGTATGAATTCTCGTGTGAAAAATCTCTTATTTTGGGTGTTTGTCTGTCTCTTCATGATTCTGTTGTTTAATCTGTTTACCGTCCCCAACCAACACCCGGAAGATCCTGTCATCTTTAGTGAATTTATGGCCCACTTAGAACGTGGGGATGTCGAAAAAGTTATTATTAAAGAAAATAACATCAGTGCCATTTTAAGAGATGGGAACCGCATTCAAACGTATACTGTGGACTACCCTGATCTCGTGAAAGTCTTGAGAGAAAAATCTGTACAAATAGAAGCAAAACCACTGGATGATGGACCATGGTATGTCACATTTCTTCTTTCATGGGGCCCATTTATTTTGTTTCTGGGCTTGTGGTTTTTTCTTATGCGGCAAATGCAAGTTGGCGGTAATCGAGCACTGTCTTTCGGGAAAAGTCGCGCGCGGATGCTCACAGAGGACAAGAAAAAAATCACATTTGCTGATGTGGCTGGAGTAGATGAAGCGAAGGAAGAAGTCGTTGAAATTATCGAATTCCTGAAGGATCCACAGAAATTCCAAAAGCTTGGTGGTCGAATTCCTAAGGGCGTGCTGATTGTCGGACCTCCCGGTACGGGTAAAACCTTGCTAGCCAAAGCTATTGCTGGCGAAGCAGGCGTTCCGTTTTTTGCTATTAGTGGCTCGGACTTTGTGGAAATGTTTGTAGGGGTTGGGGCATCTCGAGTTCGTGATTTATTCGAACAAGGGAAAAAGAATGCCCCATGTATCATTTTTATTGATGAAATTGATGCTGTCGGTCGATTGCGTGGAGCAGGCATGGGGGGTGGCCATGACGAGCGCGAGCAAACGCTCAATCAGTTATTGGTTGAAATGGATGGGTTTGATACCACTGAAGGCGTGATTTTGATAGCAGCAACCAATCGACCGGATGTATTGGATCCGGCTTTAATGAGGCCAGGTCGTTTTGACCGACAGGTTGTCGTGAATCGACCAGATGTTCGTGGGCGTGCTGAAATCTTGACCGTGCATACGAAGAAAGTCCCAATTTCTTCAGGTGTCAATCTTGAGCATATTGCCAGGGGTACTCCAGGGTTTTCCGGTGCTGATTTAGAAAATTTGGTGAATGAGGCAGCTTTGTGGGCAGCTCGACTCGATAAAAAATCTGTCGATCAAATTGATTTTGAAAATGCCAAAGATAAGGTACTGATGGGTGTTGAACGTAAGAGCATGGTTCTCAGTGAAGATGAAAAACGTACGACAGCGTACCACGAAGCAGGTCATGCTCTGATGGCCATTTTGCTGCCAGGAACGGATCCCGTGCATAAGGTCACGATTATTCCCCGTGGGAGAGCCATGGGTATGACCATGCAACTACCCATAGATGACAAACATAGTTACTCGAGGGACTATTTATACAATACACTCGCCATTCTTTTTGGTGGCCGCGTAGCTGAGGAGTTAATTTTTAAAAGTGTGACAACCGGAGCCGGAAATGATATTGAGCGGGCAACGGACTTAGCAAGAAAAATGGTGTGTGAATGGGGCATGAGTGACAAATTGGGTCCATTGACATTCGGAAAAAAAGATGAAGAAGTGTTTTTAGGTCGTGATTTTGGATCTAAACGTGACTTTAGTGAACAAGTAGCCCTGGAAATCGATAAAGAGGTAAAACGGCTTGTTATTGAAGCGTACGACCGAACAACACGAATGCTCACTGAGCATATTCACTCTCTGCGCGCCATTGCCGAAGCCTTGTTGGAAAAAGAGGTGTTGGATGGTGTTGAGGTTGATCAGATCGTTCAGCAGTCTTCGTCATTAGAACAGATTGCTGCAGTCTGACCAGAGCTCTTCTGGTCAGATCCTTTCCCCCAAAGATAGTATTACTAGGCGTTACAGTTCCTCCGGAATTGTATAGCCGTCTTTTTTATTGAGATGAATGACTCTTACTGAACTTTCTCTATGTATTGTTCTGGAGAACAGTTGTGCGGTTTGTCGTATAGAGCAAGTTTAAAGTATCTCTATGTCTAGCATGGTCAGGCAGGAGATCCGTTGTCGAGAGAAACTTCTTCCCTTGGGTTCGAGGGTGCTCATTATGGGAATACTCAATGTCACGCCAGATTCCTTTTCTGATGGTGGGCAGTTTTTGGACCCATCATTGGCTGTTGATCAAGCACAAAAGATGATCGCTGATGGTGCTGACATAATCGACATAGGCGGTGAGTCGACAAAACCTGGGGCGTTATACGTCGATGCAGCAGATGAAATCAATCGAATTGGGCCAATCTTTAAGTCGCTAGGTAAATATACTAACTTGCCTTTGTCTATAGATACTCGAAAAGCTGCCGTTGCTCAAATGGCATTGGATTATGGTGCGTCAATTGTTAATGATGTGAGTGCGATGCAAGATGATTCTCGTATGGCTCACGTGATTCAGGAATCTGGCGCGGGTGTTGTGCTCATGCATCGGCAAGGTCAGAGTTCGACCATGCAAAAGGCTCCTCATTATGATGATGTCGTTGATGAAGTGAAGACTTTCTTAGCAGAACGTATTGGTATGGCTCGATCTGTTGGTATTTCCCCTGACCATATCATCATTGATCCAGGCATTGGATTTGGGAAAACCTGCACCCATAACCTCAAAATATTAGCCAATCTTGATAATTTTCTGGAATTAGACCAACCACTGATGGTCGGTCTTTCTCGGAAGGCTTTTATTGGGGAATTAACTGGAAAGTCAGTGGCTGAGCGAGAAATTGGAAATGCCGCTGCCATTGCCACAGCGGTGTGGCAGGGGGCTCAAATATTTAGAGTGCATGATGTGGCAGCCATGAAAGATGCCATTCGGGTCGCTCAAGCTTTGAGAAAGTCGTGCGATAAGTAATAGAGACATGATGGAATCATAACCAGAGAGCATTCAATGGGACGACTATTCGGGACAGATGGTGTGCGAGGTGTTGCCAACCTCGATCCCATGACCAGTGAAATGGCCATGAAATTAGGTCGAGCCGCGGCCCATGTTTTTCGTAAGAGAGAGGGCCGTCATAAAATTGTTATCGGGAAAGACACGAGAATTTCTGGCTACATGTTGGAGTCAGCCTTAACAGCGGGCCTCTGTTCTATGGGTGTTGATGTGCTGTTGGTCGGGCCGCTACCGACCCCAGCCGTGGCCTTTTTAGCCAGAAGTCTTCGGGCCGATGCTGGTGTCATGATCTCTGCCTCTCATAATCCCTATCAAGATAACGGTATTAAGTTTTTTTCGAATGATGGTATGAAGTTGCCAGATGAATTGGAGCATCGGATCGAAGATCTCATTGTCTCGAATGAAATTGAACATATTCGTCCAACGGCTGAGGAAATAGGCAAAGCCTTTCGTATTGATGATGCCGAAGGGCGGTACATTGAATTTGTCAAAAAGTCTTTGCCTCGTGATATGGATTTTCAAAATCTCAGAGTCGTATTGGATTGCGCGAATGGGGCTGGGTATCACGTGTTTCCAAAAGTTATTCGTGAATTAGGCGCGAAGGTATGGGTAACGGGTCATGAGCCGGATGGGGTCAATATTAACGATGGATGTGGGGCAGTGCATCCTGAACGTCTCCAGCAAATGGTTCGTGATCGAAAGGCTGATATTGGGATTGCCTTGGATGGGGATGCTGATCGCGCGATATTTGTCTGTGAGAAAGGACAAGTGGTTAATGGGGACCATGCCTTGGCAGCGTTTGCCCTAGACCTCAAGCGTTTAGGGCGCCTCAAACAGGATACGGTAGTGGGAACGGTTATGAGTAATTTTGGCTTTGACCTGTGCATGCGACAAGCCGGTATTACTTTGCTTCGCACCGCAGTCGGAGATCGCTACATTTTAGAGCGGATGGTAGCTGATCACTATAATCTTGGCGGTGAGCAGTCAGGACATATGATTTTTCTGGATTATCACACGAGCGGAGATGGCATGATCTCAGGGTTACAGATGCTCAAGCTCATGAAGCGCGCTCAGAAACCCCTTTCAGAAATTGCCCAATGCATGCAGGCGACGCCGCAAGTCCTACTTGGGGTGAAAGTTCCTCATAAGCCAGATCTGGATTCTCTACCGGTTCTTCAGGAAGCGATTCAAGACAAAGAGCGACAGCTAAATGGGAACGGACGGATTTTGGTCAGGTATTCAGGTACTGAACCTTTGCTGCGGGTGATGGTCGAGGGGCAAGATGATTCGATGATTCAATCGATTGCTGAAGATTTAGTGAATGTCGTGAAATCCTGTATTCATTAACGGTTTGGCTCGCGAAATAATTCATTCCTATTTTCACATCCCATCTTCCAGTCAGCTCAGGCCAGTTTTCACTCCGACCATACCCAACGCTCATTATCGAACCCCTCCGGTTAGGCTCTCTCAGATCGATTCAAGCCAACATAAAATTTGGTCAGAAGTCTGAGCAGTTCTTGTTTGACGAATCCGATGTGCGCGAAATTCTGTGATACTACACGGTGTGGTTGCCTACCTTGCGGGGCTGTGGTTTGGCCCGTTTCTCTCTCTATTTCCCCTTACACTTCTTAGTGCTCTTCTTGGTTTTAGCCTTTTCATCACGTGGCTTGAACAGAGTGGATCTCTTTCTCGATGGAGCGGAATCTTTCTCTTTGTCGTGTTGCTCGCCGGCATCGGCCATGCTCATTGGGCTTCCATAAGCAAAATCGAGAGTCCTCTGTCATCACTGGAGACTGAACAACCTGTTGAACTTCATGGAGTCATTGTTGCTCCAGTTCGCCAAACGCCAGATGGGGTGATTGTGTTGGTTGAGGCTAATACCTTTATTTCTCAGGGAACACCGCAACCCATTGATGGAAGGATTCGTCTCACATGGCGAAAGCCTGAGCGCTCACTGGTCTATGGCGACCATGTGAGTGTGACAACACGGTTGCGAGAGCCATATGGCACGCTCAATCCTGGAGGCTTTCATTATGGAAATTATTTGAAACAAAAAGGTATTCATGCAGTCGCCATGGTGTCTGGCCCTCAGGCAATTCACACTCTACCTTCAAAAGGCTCTTCGATAGGAGAAGACTTATTTGGTCTCATTGATCGGTGGCGCCAAGCGATTCATCACGCTGCCAGAGCGAGTCTTTCAAGTCCCGCGCTGGGTCTATTTTTGGGGATGATTCTCGGAGAGCAAAGTTACATCGAACAAGATATTCGCGATGCTTTTATGGCCAGTGGTACTGTGCATATTCTTTCGATATCAGGTTCTCATCTTGGACTCCTTGCTCTTGTTGTCTTTGCGACGGTGAAGTGGAGCGTTCGTCGATTGCCAACGTCCTGGTTAGAACACGTCTCACTCTATCTCACAGCTACACAATGCTCGGTTTTGGTGACGCTACCAATTGTCACGTTCTATATGCTCTTGGCTGGAGCAGAAATGGCAACAGTCAGATCGTGGATGATGTTCGTGGTGTGTTGCGTGGGACTATGGTTGGGGCGAGAACGAAATTTGATCACAGCCTTAGCTGTGGCAGCACTGCTTATGGTATTGCCTCATCCTGAAGCCATACACGACATTTCTTTCCAATTATCCTATCTCTCGGTGGCAGCCATTGGAATGGTTCTATTAGGCAGGAAAAACGAAGAAACTGAAATATTAGGAGCAGATATATCTGCAATACGCGAGGCACCTAGTTGGCGATCCCGTATGTGGGAAAACAGCAAGTTGGCTTGGCTGATGACTCTGGCTGTCAGCCTTACAACATTACCGTTAGTGGCCTACTACTTTCATCAAATCCCATGGCTTGGCTTGGTGACCAATATGGTGATTGTTCCGTTAGTTGGGATTGTGGTCATCCCGATTGGCCTTATTGCGGCGGTCGGAGTGTTACTCAGCGGAGTGGAGACATTACCCCTGGGGTTCCTGAATCAATGGCTTTTCGATTTATTTGCACAGATAATCGTGGGACTGTCACATGTTCCGGGTGCGGAGTGGCACGTGGCATCGCCTCATATTGTTTCGATTGTGCTGTTCTGGTGTGTCTTGGCAGGATTCGTGCTGCTTAGGTATCAACCGATAGCGCGATGGGGTTGTGCCACTATCTTACTGGCCATTCTGGTCTGGTGGGCATGGTCACCACGAACTCATTGGGAACCTGGAATGTTACGTGTCACCTTTTTGGATGTCGGACAAGGGGATGCGACTGTGCTTGAATTGCCAGATGGTCAAACCGTCTTGATTGATGGCGGGCCAGCGTATCGTCGATTAGATATGGGGCGAGCAGTTATTGGTCCGTATCTCTGGAATCGTGGCATTCACCGAATTGATCATGTCATCGCAACGCATCCGCAGTGGGACCATGTTGGTGGCTTGCCCTGGGTGCTTCAGGCCTTCGATGTTGGTACCTATTGGAGCAATGGCATTTCTCGATCCAGGGCATTTTACAAACGGCTTCAAGCCGCAGTGGACACGACTGATGTTGATGAACAGGTTGGTGTAGCCGGATCTGACATTATTGGGTCTGGTCCCTGCTCTCTTTCGGTGTTGAGTCCTTCAGCGAAGGAAAGCTCTTTGAAGCTGGTTTTAACACAGGAGATCAGCGGGAAAGATTTGAACAACCGGTCATTGGTGACGAGGTTGGATTGTGGTGCACATTCGTTCTTATTGACGGCTGATGCCGAGCAGGAAGTCTTAGCGCAGTTACAACGCTTGCCTCATGGGCATTCAGCGAAGATCGTGAAAGTTCCGCATCATGGAGCGAAGAGTTCGCTGCATGATGGATGGATCAATCAGATTGAGGCTGAGGCGATGGTGGTTTCGGTTGGATCGCATAATCGCTATGGCCATCCAGCTGAAGAGGTGGTTGCCGCCTATGCCGAGAGAGGTCTTCCTCTGTATCGGACGGACCAGGATGGTGCGATTATCATAGAGGCTTCTTTGGACACACCAGATCTTCGTATTACAACGACTCAACAGCAGCAATTGGTCCCGGTTACTCTCAGCGAAAAAATCTGGAGTCAAGAATGGTCAAATTGGCAACGACTATGGAATAGGTAATGACGGTGTGTGCGAGGGCTTTGATTGAAAGCGTAAAGAATTTTCTTGCGGCGTATTTGTTCATGACTCCCTCGCTTTTATAGGGGTTTGTTACGAAGAGGAACGAACGGCTGGAGTGAGGGTGAGAAGCCCGCGAGATGGTTAAGTGACTGAGTATGATATGTGTCCTGTTAGCTGACCGCTGAGTCTTTCGAGAGAATATCCAAAATCCCATCATTCGTCTCGGTCGGTACAGGGGCGGAATCGTCTGTTTCAGAATTATTATCTTTTTCACTCACCTTCTCTGGTGTTTCTTCTTCGGTTTTTAGGTTCTTTGTAGGTTGAAGGAGCGACTTCAAAAACTCATTTCGGATTTGATCAAATAATGATTCTTGGGTTTCTTCCTGAGAATTTGGTTGGTCTAGAGAATCAATCAAGGTTGAGAGTAATGTTGGCAATCGAGTTGCTAAGGTATCTGGATTGATTTGAAATTGCTCTTGTGTCTTCCGAATGCGTTCTAAAAAATTCTCAATCGATGGGCCTTGCCCTGCAGCAAATTCTCTTCCTTGAGATGGCTGTGACGTTTCATTGCCTTGTGCAGCCAGTACTGTCGAGCGAGCGGCTACAGAGACTGTCGTTTCCTGGCGGAAGAAGAGGGCGGCAGTCGACAGGGACTCTAGCTCGCCTAATGATAAAGCGGTTTCTGCGGCCTCATCGACATTCCCAGAACGCAAATTATTGAAAAGATTCTCAGCGGTTTGGATAAACGCTTCTATATCGGCCAGTTCTTGTTCATTCAGGTCGCCTTCAACCAAAAGGGAGAAGTCTGACCGAAGCGAGGTGGTCGATTGTTGATTGCGGATATCCACCGCCTGTCCATCCGCCAATCCTTGTGCGGTATAGGAGTCAAAAGAAAACCGGCTCTCCGATCCAGCTGAAATCGACACCCGATCTCCTTCTGCTGTGAGAAAACTGAGTTGAGAGGTGGTCGACGTCTCGGCCCGTGCCTGGAATTGCTGGGTTTTAAACCCAACAGGGGTATTTGATGAAAGTGGCTGAAAGTCAGGGAAATGACTAAGTATATTCGAAATTGTGGACATAAGGATTTCCCTTTTATTGCATTAGGTGAAGAAGCTGTTCAGTTACTATCGGTTGGTGAAAACACAATCTGAAAACTACCTCAAGAAATTTTTGCCCCATTTTCTTAGTTATGACGGGTCTGTGTTTTTACGATAGATGCCGGGCCGAAACCCGGCCTCACAGAAAATTGAATAGCCATTAGGATGAGACAAGCGGCTTAGGCGGGTCACGGGGATCGCTCCCATATACATCACACGGGCTTTAGCTTGACGAAGTCCTTCGTGTCTACGGGCTCTGAAGGGCTTCAAGTATTGCGCGGGGTCGTGGATGGGGTTCCCATTGCAGGATGGTGAGGGAGTCATCGACATAGACCGGATGGCGCATGCCGTTGAGGACGCTGGTGACGCCTGGGGTACTGGCCACGGTCCAGAGAGATTTCTTGGAAAAAGATTCTTTGTGTTTGTCTTCTGGTAGTAAGGGATTAATCACATCTTTTATTTCAGAGAGTTTTTTGGCGCTTTTGTGCGCGGCTTCCATTCGCATGACTTTTAAGAGTGCGACGAGCTCTGGAACATATTTATCTCGCCAAGATTGCCAAATTTGTTCTTCTTCTTTTTTTCCTGTGAAATGCTTCGTGAGCAGTTGAAACACTTGATTTACATGGGGGCCTATTGTTTGTGATTCGATTTGGTCCCAATGCTCTAAGTTTTGGACGGACTCTCGGATGCGTTTAAGTTCCTCGGCCCAGTTAAAGTAATCCAGAGGAGATGCGCCTTTGTCTGGCTGTGGAATGTTTGGCCCCAACACGTGTTTGTAATCATTCTCTAGGGCGGCTACTTTCGGTTGCTGGGCTTCAAAGTTGGTATTGGAGATTTCGGCTTGTGGGTCAGCCAGGCGAATCATGCCGCCGCCTTTTCCGGGAATGGCATTCAGGGGACGATTGACTAACACGGCAATCTCTTTTTCACGAGCCAATGATAAGACGGTTTCTGAATTTTCCTTCCCGGTGTTCTGGGTCAGGAGGGCGCCTGCTTCAAATAGATTCATCGGCAGTTGCAAGGCCCGAAAATGATGTGCTGTTTGACCGACTTGTTTCGCAGCAACTTCAGCGGCTTTCAGCATCTGTGAGAGGGAGGTGGCTTCAGGGTTGTCAGGCTTAGCAGTGCAGGTGTTTGATGACACACCATAATATTGTATTCGACCAGCGGCGACTTGGGATTCCAAGTACACAAATGCCTGTTCCAAGCGTCTATAGAATTCCTGTCGAAGATCTTTCAGTTGTATTGTGTTGAGCGATAGATTGCGATTCTTGGCCTCTGAGAGGAAATATTCTGGGTTGTGGAGGAGGCAAATATCTAATGTCGCCAGGCCTAGCCGGTCCAGTGACATGGTGAGTTGCTCTTCTAAAAATTCAGGATGGAGGCAATGCCAAATGCCTTCGCCATATTTGACCATGTCTGCGAACGGTTTTCCAGCTAGCTCCCTTGATTCGGCTCGCGCAAGATTCTGACCTTGCACGTATCCAATTTTTGAGACGACGATCATTTCTTCCCGTGTAATAAATCGTTTGGCAATCAGATCCTTTACAACGGCGCCCACTAATCGTTCGCTTTCCCCGTCGGCATAATTCGTCGAGGTGTCGATGAGATTGCACCCTTCTTGGAGCGCTTTCTCAAGGGCATTTCGATGGTCGTCGACACCCAGACTAATGCGATAGCCGCCAAAACCAATTCGAGATGTGGTGAGGCCGGTTGATCCTAGCGTGGTATAGCCATGCGAAGAGGGGCGTCCTGATCGAGCACTGGCCAAAATATTAGCCACATAGGTGCCTGTTCCTTGCGGAGTAGCACGCCCGGGCAGGCCGTCAGTAGTGAGAGCTTGCCGTGATGGAGCTTCTGTTTGCGACGTGGTTCCGTGAGGATATTGTAGTCCAGATGGTACGGCTTCTGGATCGGTGATGGGAGCTTGGCAGGCAAAGTTTTTACAGATATACAGTGCGGACTGTCCATTGATGAGTGTTTTGCCCGTTAATAAGGGATGTGAAGTTTCTGTCTCAGGGTCCTGGTGATAGGCCACAATACGATAGGGGAGAAAGCAACTATTTACTGCCGTTTTGAGTCGTCGGTAAGATTTGTCATCATTGCCGCCAATGAGGGCCAATTCTATGGGCCCTCGAAGTAAGAGATCCACGACCATCAGACTTTTGGGAAATCCCCGAGGCACTTGCCCAATTTGTTGGCCATAGGCTCGGACGGCGTTCGTGGCAGCGGTCCGAAAATCTTCTCGGTCAAAGTGGAAGGAGAGGCGCGCGAGAACGGATGCGGCCACGGCATTACCACTGGGTGTCGCACCATCAGCGCCTTCACGCCCTCGAAGAATGAGGGTTTCGTGATCGACTGCGGTTGTGAAGAATCCACCATGCTCGCGATCTTCAAAATCTTTGACAATTCTTTCGCTAAGCGCGACGGCCTCATGCAGATAGCGTTCAATCCCGCTGGCTTCGTAGACTTCCAATAGTGCCTCGGCCGCATAGGCATAATCTTCCAGGCATGCATTCAAGTGGGCCTTACCGTTTCGGTAGGTTCGCCATAAATGGTTTCCTGGTCTCGACAATGTGCTGAGAAGAAAGTCCGCCGCACGGACGGCGCCGTCTAGATATGCTTGGTGATTGAGCACGCGACCGGCTTCAGCCATCGTGCCAATCATCATGCCGTTCCACGCGGTGATGATTTTGTCATCTAGCCCCGGGGGAATGCGTTTCAGTCGAGCCTCGTAGATGAGAGGGCGAATGCGATCAATCGTGCTTTGTAGTTCTTCTGATGGACAGCCGAATTCTTTTGCGACGGCTTCGAGTGATTTTGGCGTACGCGGAATACTGGTTTTTTCCCAATTGCCTTCCTCCGTGATGTCGAAATAGGCACAAAATTTCTTGGCATCTTGTTCATCTGTGACGACTTCTCGAATCTGCTCTGGGGTCCAGACAAAAAACTTGCCTTCTACGCCTTCACTATCCGCATCAGTGGCTGAATAGAACCCGCCTTCCGGCGCGGTCATTTCTCGGAGGATATAATCTAATGTTTCCGTGGCCACTTGGCGGTAGCGTTCCAATCCAGTGGCTTGAAAGGCTTCGACATATGTGCGGGCAAGCAGGGCGTTGTCGTACAACATTTTTTCAAAGTGCGGGACCAGCCATTCATCGTCGGTGGAATAGCGGGCAAAGCCTCCACCGATATGGTCGTACATGCCACCTGTGGCCATGCCATCCAGGGTTTTGGTGACCAACGGCAGAATCTTTTCTTCTTGACTCAAATGATGCTGACGGAGGAGGAAGGAGAGGCCTGTGGCGGGTGGAAACTTCGGCGCACGGCCAAAGCCGCCGTAGCGCGCGTCGAAATCATGGGCAAACTGTTTCACTGCGCTTTCAATGTCAGCTTCACCGACCGCCAAGGGGGATGCTGGTTGTAGTGCCGCACGTAGCTTAGAGGTAAAGCGCTCGGCTTGTTGCACAATGTTGGATTGGTCTTTTTCCCAGGCCTTCCCAATGTTTGTCACAATAGAACCAAACCCAGGCCGCCCCCATTTATCGGTGGGTGGAAAATACGTACCCGCAAAAATCGGCTCTTGGTCTGGAGTCAGAAAGACAGTCATTGGCCATCCGCCATGTCCTTGGTTCATGGCTGTGGTGGCTTGCATGTAGATTTCATCGATATCAGGTCGTTCTTCGCGGTCGACTTTGATATTGATGAAATAGGTATTCATCAATTCGGCAATGGCATCATTTTCAAACGATTCCCGCTCCATCACATGGCACCAGTGACAAGCCGAATAACCCACCGATAAAAGAATGGGTTTGTTGTTTTCTTTGGCTTGGTTGAGTGCGTCCTCACCCCATGGGTGCCAATCCACTGGATTGTGAGCATGTTGCAACAAATACGGACTGGTTTCGTGAATGAGGCGGTTTGGTTGGCGATCGCTTGATGTATTACTCATAGGGAAGGAATGATCCCATCTTTGGATGTCTCAATGGTGAATGCCCAAATTTCTACCAAAAACCTTTTTAGTGGTGAAAGGCTATTTCTTTTCGCCCAGACTGCGTTCGTAGAGAAGAACTTTCCAGCCGTCGGATTCGGAGATAAAGCCGTTTGGTTGGACAACTGGTAACATGCCTGTTCCCGGCACTCGGCCAGTTTGTCCCAAACTGCCATTTTTGAGAACCCACATCATTTCACCTGGAGTGCGGTACTTGTTGAATTTTGGGTTCGTGAAATTTCGTGGTTGAATGGGCAAATTTTTGGCTCCAGCTCCATCCCCTTTGCCCTCTGCTCCGTGACAACTGATACAGCCACCACGCCCCAAGAAAATTTCCTTGCCTTCGGCCAGAATCTCTGGGGTGGCTTCAAACGGTGACTTGGTGGCCTTGGCTTTAGCCTTTTCATTGGAAGGCACGCGGGAAAGCTTAATATTAAATTCTCCTCCGGCGGCGCCGTATCCTGCAGGGTTGGCCGCTAAAGACGGAAGAGTGGGCGTTAATACGAAAAGCATGCTCATCAAGTAAGCCTTGTGTGTCATTAGAGCCTCCTTAAATGTCTATTGAGTGACTGAAAAGTAGGGCCGAATAGGTTTTTGTACAATTCGTTCAATAGTCTTGTAGTTTTACTGAGAAGGCGCAAGGATAGGCAGAATAGCAAGCCTCCTAAATATTGGGCAATGCCCGAAATTCCTTCTGGGCGTGTTGAAAAAAGCCGCCAGCGTCGTTCTCGCCATTTTTTCGTGCTCTCGTACAGAAGGTACGCTCCGCGCGAAAAAAAGGCTGCGGCCTTGCTGGGCGAACTTTTTTGAACCGGCCCGAAACCTTCGGTCTCAAAAGTCGTCTTGGGGAAATTTGCCTTTGAGATCCGTATTATTCAATCCTCCTCTTCTGTACGAGAGGGGCGTAGTGAAAGACTGGTCCCATTAGGCCGTGACGAATATGGTACACTAGCCCGTTTTACGATATGAATCTCCTTGGAATGCTTGAGTTGAACAGATGGCCTTAAATAATCACAATCGGAAAAAATTTGTCGCTGGGATGACTCGCCGAATTGCACAACTTCGGGCGCAAACAGAACTCAGTTTGGATTTCGCGATTGAAACCATGTTTCAGGAACGGATGGAAGCGTACCTGCATGTGGAAGAGGGCTTGCTGGAAGTGGATCGAATGCTGGTCGTAGTCGAGGCGGATATCGAGGACATTTGTGAAGTGAATGCCGCCCGGCGATTGGAGTCGCGCTTAGAATTTATTGAGGATCGCTTTGAAGAATTTGAAAGTGAAATTCGACAGCGCCCACGTCGGCGACGGAACAAAATCAACCTGTTTAATTTTTTTAAAGAAGCAACAGGTGGTGGTGGAGATCCAATGGCGCCGGCAGGAGAGGTACGATCTGCCATTCAAGCATTCGAAGTTTTAGATATAGAATTTGGGTCCTCATTACCTGTGGTGACACGAGCGTTTCGAGAGCGTGCGAAAAAACTTCATCCAGATAGTCGAAAAGGCGACAGAAGTTCTGAACCCGAACTCCGCAAAATCATCGAAGCCTACCAATACCTTAAAAACGAATATTTCGGCACCGGCGGGGAAGCATCACCGCAACGTCCCTATTAAGCCATTTTTATCGATTGTGTGTTGTGCTGATGGGGTGCTAAAGGAGGGTGCTGACTGTCTCTGGTGGGCGGGCGAGTATAACTGTATCGTCTTTTTGGACGAGTGGGCGTTGGATTAAATCGGGTTGTTTGATTAAAATGTCTAAAAGTTCGTCATCGGTGAATTGGGATTGGGCGAGATTCATGCGTTTATAGATATCCTCTTTTTTGCGAACAACGTCAGAGGATTTAAGTCCTGCTTTTTTGAGGAGCCCTTTGAGTTTCGATTTGGAAAATGTTTTTTCATAGTAATTAATGGCGGTAAAGGGGTGGCCACTTTCCTCAACTAACTTGATGACAGTTCGGCATGTAGAGCACGTTGGCTTATGATATATGATGATTTCAGACATGGTGTGCCCTCCTTGGACTGATCTTGGGATACTCTCTACTGCCTTGACCTTCTTTTTGAGGCCATGCTACAAGCTGTTCCGCATGCATACAGTAAAAATTTGTGTTGAAATTTATTGAGTTAGGACGGTTGACAGGATGAGCGATGTGATCACACCTCACGAATTTTCTTGCACAACGCAAACCGAGAGAACCTTAAAGGATTTACGTACGAAACGTAAAGGGCAGCCTGTGTATGTTATTGGTCACGAGGACCGGTACAAAGGGCAAGAAGGCGTGTTTGAGTTTTTTAATGTTCGGTTGGCTGTGGTGAAATTTCCCGATGAGAAAACATTGGGGTTTGATCCCTTAGATTTATTACTGCCTTGTGAAATTAATGACGATGTCGTGCCTTTTTTTGAAATCCGCTATTGTGAGACGTGCGATCAACTCTTCCCTTTAACATCAGAAGAGTTTCATGTGGTTGTTGAACGGACCGAGTGTCCAGAGTGTTCGCCTTAGTAGCTGCGTGCCGACCGTATTCTCCTTGCGGTGTTCATTCTTCCTGATTATTCTCTTTTCTCCACTCTCTTCCACATGAATCTTGATCGGTGTGCAGTGGGTCTCTCGCCTTGGAGGTATAGGCTGAGCAGGGATTGCGTAAACTTGCCGGATCTAGACTAGTCCATCGCCCCATCTGAGTTTTGTCCGAAGCACTTCGAAATAACTTCGCCCGGGAAAGCGGATGAGCTGGGTGCGATGCTCTGAAGCCCGAATCTCGACGATGTCTCCTCTGAAAATTTCTTCTCCCTCCTGGCCGTCAACGGTGGCCATCGCTCCTTCCTGACTGGTCAGCTGAATGGCAATGGTAACATTGCTTGGTGATAAGAATGGTCGATGTGACAGGGTGTGTGGACAGATCGGGTTTATTAAGAGAGCTTCGAGGCTTGGGTCTAGAATTGGCCCATTGGTTGAGAGTGAGTAGGCTGTTGACCCTGTTGGCGTGGAGACGATGAGTCCATCACTTTGCATGTCGGTCATAAACGCATCGTTGACCGAAACGGTGGTGCTGATCATTCTTGCCATGTGCCCTTTGCTCACGACGACATCGTTGAGGGCGGAATAGGTGCCAATGATGTGGTTGTTTCTTCGTATGTGGACGGACAGCATTAAGCGCCCATCTAATCGAAATTCGCCTGAGAAAATTTTCTCTAAGGCTTTGGGGAGATCGTCAAAGTTCACTTCGGTGAGAAATCCTAACCCTCCCATGTTCACCCCTAAAATTGGGATGCCTCGCTGTTCAACAAGCCGTGCTCCACTGAGCATCGTTCCGTCGCCTCCAAGAACGATGAGGAGGTCTGCTTGTTTCGCTATGCGTTGTCGTTCCGGGCATGATGACGATGGCGGCATGTCCTCCGTATCGAGAAGGACTATTTTTTGATGAATTCTGAGCCAATCCTGAACCTGTTCCACGCGCTGACGCATGTTTGGCGCAGATGGTTTAATGAGGATGCCGATTGTTTGGAAAGCGGTCATGACTTTTGAGGGGCGGCTTAGCTAAGAAAGTCGATGGTAGTCTCTTCATTAAGCTGATAGCAAGGGTCTTTTTTACCTCAAATGACTAGGCAAAAATTTCCCAATTCATCAGACTTTCCTTGACGCAATTTTGTTGGTAGAGTTTGTCTACACTCACGCTGAATTTGCTAATGTCTATATGCGACTTGCTTGACAGTTTTGGGGGGTCGCGGATAGACTAAAATCATGCATTTTTATCATGATTTTTGTATGTTCTAAAGACATTGGTGAACTACAAGTTTCGCGTATAAATCGGCTAGAGGAGGTACAATGTTTGAACGATTCACGGATCGTGGCAGAAAGATTATCATCCTTGCCAGAGAAGAAGCGGAACGGCACCAAAACGATTATTTAGGTACCGAGCACTTAGTCCTGGCCATCCTTCGAGAGTCCGATGGCATCGCCCTGATGATCATCAAAAAGATGGGGCTTTCGCCGGAACAAATCCGATTAGAAATTGAACGCAATCTCCCTGGTGGCGGAACCACAGTTACGTTCGGGGAAATTCCCTTTAGCCCACGTGTGAAAAAAGTCATTGAATATGGCGTCGAGGAAGCTCGACTCTTGGGACATAATCACATAGGCAGTGAACACTTACTTCTTGGGCTACTCCGTGAGGAGGAAGGCATTGGGGGAAAAGTGTTACGGAGCTTGGGAGCGAATCTCTTAACCGCAAGACAATTAACAGTGACGTTCTTGCGGAAGACAGGGACACGCGAGCGAGATAAAAAGAGTAGCACTCCAGCTTTAGATGAATTTGGAAGAGATCTGACACAGCTGGCTCAAGAGGG
The DNA here is from genome assembly GCA_029261255.1 of Nitrospirales bacterium. Taxonomy (GTDB): domain Bacteria; phylum Nitrospirota; class Nitrospiria; order Nitrospirales; family UBA8639; genus Nitrospira_E. Next base: position 72,187 of record JAJDBQ010000182.1, on the reverse strand, counting down.
AACGTTGGATCCGGTGATCGGTCGTGCGGATGAAATTGAGCGCGTACTTCAGATTCTGAGCCGGAGGACAAAAAATAATCCAGCACTGATTGGTGAGTCAGGTGTTGGTAAAACCGCGATCGTTGAAGGCCTCGCGCAGCGGATCATTGGCTTAGATGTTCCAGACAATCTCTTGAATCGTCGTGTCATAGCCTTAGACTTAGGCTCACTGGTTGCAGGTACGAAATATCGTGGCCAGTTTGAAGAGCGTCTGAAAGTGGTCATGAAGGAAATTTCTCAGGCCGGCAATATCATCTTGTTTATTGATGAGCTTCACACCTTAGTCGGTGCCGGGGCAGCTGAAGGTTCAATCGATGCGGCCAATATGCTAAAGCCTGCATTGTCGCGTGGTGAAATTCAATGTATTGGGGCGACGACGTTAGATGAATATCGAAAGCATATTGAAAAAGATGGAGCCCTAAAGCGGCGATTCCAATCGATTCACGTGCAGCCGCCGTCAATCGAGGAAACGATAAGTATCATTCAGGGGTTGCGCGATCGGTACGAAGAACATCATGGCGTTGATTACACAGATGAAGCGGTTGAAGAAGCGGTCAAGCTGACTGATCGTTACATCACGGATCGATTTTTGCCAGATAAAGCCATTGATCTGATCGATGAAGCTGGTTCTCGTGCAAAATTATTGACCTATGCGTTGCCGCCAGAATTGAAATCGTTAGATCAAGAATTGAAGAGAGTCGCTCGCGAAAAAGAGGTTGCGATTGGCTTACAGAATTTTGAAGAAGCCGTGAAGTTTCGTGAAGAAGAAGAGCGGTTCAGGAAATTATTGGATGATGCCAAGCAAGATTGGAAGAAGAAACAAGAAAAGAATCGTCCTGTGATTACTGGTGAAGATATTTCCTACGTCGTCTCAAAAATCACCGGCATTCCTCTCTTCAGATTAGAGGAAGAGGAGTCCGAAAAACTTTTGCATATGGAAGATTATCTGCATAAACGAATTGTCGGACAAGAAGAAGCTATTTCGGCGATTTGTCGGTCTATCCGACGATCTCGCGCTGGTCTGAAGGATGCAAAAAAGCCGATAGGGTCGTTTATTTTCTTAGGCCCAACTGGGGTAGGAAAAACCGAATTAGCTCGTGCTTTGGCCGAATTCTTATTCAATACGGATGATGCGTTAATTCGCGTTGATATGTCTGAGTATCAAGAAAAATTCACCAGCTCACGACTATTCGGAGCTCCTCCTGGTTATGTGGGATACGAAGAGGGTGGGCAATTGACTGAAAAGGTGAGACGTCGTCCGTATTCTGTGGTGCTGTTCGATGAAATTGAAAAAGCCCATCCCGATATTTTCAATGTGTTGTTGCAGGTACTTGATGATGGTGTGCTAACAGACAGTCTTGGCCGAAAGGTCGACTTCAAAAATACGATCTTAGTCATGACATCAAATTTAGGGACTCGAATCATTCAAAAGGGTGTGTCTCTCGGATTTCAGCGTGATGTGGTATCGGAAAACACCACTCGCATGAAAGACGAAGTCATGAGTGAATTAAAGCGCAATTTCAGTCCTGAATTCTTGAATCGTCTCGATGAGATGGTTGTGTTCCATCAATTGACGAAAGAACATTTGGTGACGATTGTCGATATTCTCATTGCAGAGTTCAACACCAGATTAGTGGACCGAGGTATATTTTTAGATGTTAGTGAAGAAGTCAAACTTTGGCTTATTGATGAAGGTTTTGAATCGCAATACGGCGCACGACCACTTCGACGAACGATTCAACGATGTTTAGGTGACCCACTCTCGGAAGAGCTGATTAAAGGGCGCTTTAAAGATGCCAAGAAGATTAAGGTTGTCTTAACTGACAATACACCAAGTTTTATTGAGGAAGAAGTCTTAGCGAGTGTGTGATTGGATTTAAGGCAACAGTGAGGATAAACAGGACCCTCAGAACGTCAAGTTCTGAGGGTCTTGTTGTTTTGGGGGAGTGTGAACAATACCAGTGATTCTTGGTGGTAAGCGTAGGCCATGATATTAGGGATTGAAACATCGTGCGATGAAACAGCCGTTGCCGTGTTGGATGGTGAGGGATGTTTACGGTCGAATGTGTTGGACTCCCAAATCGATGTGCATGCCCCTTTTGGAGGTGTTGTCCCAGAATTGGCTTCTCGACGTCATATGGAACGCTTAGAGGTGCTGACTAGGGAAGCCTTGCAACAAGCGGGTATTTCTCTTTCTGATGTCACGGGTATTGCGGTGACCAATCGTCCTGGTTTGGTTGGGGCGCTGATTGTGGGTGTGAACTTTGCCAAAGCCCTAGCGTATGCTCGTAATATTCCCTATGTCACGGTGAATCATTTAGAAGGGCATCTGGCTTCAGCCTGGTTGGCCAATCCTAATATGGCGACGCCCGCGATGGTGCTTGTGGCATCGGGTGGGCATACCCATCTAGCGTGGGTTCGAGCCATAGGAGAATACCAATTTATTGGTTGGACATTAGATGATGCGGCTGGGGAAGCTTTTGATAAAGGCGCGAAAATGTTGGGCTTGCCATATCCTGGTGGGCCGGCAATAGATACATTGGCAAAAAATGGCAATCGGCAAGCGGTGGCGTTTCCACGCCCGCAATTACATAGCGGCGATTTAACGTTTAGCTTTAGTGGATTGAAAACATCGCTCCTCTATTTTTTGAAAAATTCGAAAAGCAGCGAGAAAATACAGCTGCCTATGGCAGATATTGCGGCAAGTTATCAAGAGGCTATTGTGGAAATTTTAGTGAAAAAACTCTGCCGTGCCGCACGCGAGTATGATGTGAAAGCGATCTCGGTTGTGGGTGGCGTGGCAGCCAATTCGCGTTTGCGGGAAAAGCTTGAAGAAGAGGCTGTGGCATTCGGCTTAGACGTCACACTACCCACGCGTGCGTTATGTACCGACAATGGAGCGATGATTGCCGCGGCGGGATTTCAGAAATTGCAACGACAGGAATTTGCATCTTGGGATGAAGACGCGATTTCGACTCTGCAATGTAAAAACGAATTTTTTGCGAAGACGACTGCATCTTCCTAAGGGTGTGGCGAGACAACGAAGGAGCTAAGCCATTCCACAAGTACTTGGTAATCTCCATGGGTTGAAAGCGAATCATATCAGCCGAATGGAGCATCTTTATCGGCGTCGTATTCCGCCAGAAAAAGTGGTGACATTAGAGGTCGCTCGGGAATGTGCCGACCTGACATTTGAAACCCGACGACAAATCGGGTTACTCATGAATCGTCAAAGCCAAATTGAATCAGTCATTATTGGCGATGGGCAGGAATTGGTTATTCCTGATTTGTCGAGGACTCGTTCTGGGTTGCGGTTGTTGCGTGGTGTGCGATTGGTGCATACCCATCTGAAAAATCAACCACTGACACAGGATGACCTCACTGATTTGGCGCTTCTGCGCCTAGATTTGATTGTGGCGCTGGGTGTTGGAAAATCTGGGGGGCTACAAGATATCTATGTTGCGCATAACGTACCCCATTCGACAAATGCCCGAGCCTATGTGCAATTAGAGCCCTGTGCCTTTCAGTCATTTGAATTAAATTGCCACGAATTTATCCAATCCTTAGAACAGGACATTCTGAAGGGCTGCCACATATCCAAAGAGGGCAGTCGAGAGGGGCGAGCACTGTTAGTGAGTGTGGGTGTTGGGCACATGGCCTTTCAGCAGGAACGCCTTGATGAACTGCAAGAGTTAGTGCGCGCGCAGGATGTCGAAGTGTTGGGATGTGTGACGCAGCGTCCAGGATCTATTCATCCGAAGTATGTGGTCGGTTCGGGGAAAATGAAAGATTTGGCGATTCAGGCGTTGCAATCCGGAGCAGACACGTTAATTTTTGATCAAGATTTGACGCCAGCACAAGTCCGAGGAGTTTCGGAAATTACGGACCTTCGCGTGTTAGATCGATCGCAAGTCATTCTTGATATTTTTGCCAAACGGGCACATACACATATCGGAAATATACAAGTTGAATTAGCTCAATTGCGCTATCGATTGCCACGGTTGGCCCAGTCGAGCACCGCCTTCTCTCGCCTTGCAGGTGGTATCGGGACTCGTGGACCTGGTGAAACGAAATTAGAATCGGATCGCCGGCGAATTCGTGAACGCATCCAACATTTAGAGCGAGATTTATCATCTATTGGCCAAGGCCGTCACGAACAGCGAAAGCGTCGGATGAAGCGTGGGGTACCGGTCGTATCGATTATCGGTTATACAAATGCAGGGAAATCAACGCTTTTCAACACCCTGTCGAACAGTCAGATGTCGGTAAAAGACCGTGTGTTTGAAACATTAGATACGGTCAGTCGACGTTGGTATCTTCCTAGTCTAGGAGAAATCCTTCTCACGGATACCGTAGGGTTTATCCGGGATTTACCGAAAGACTTGATGGCGGCTTTTCAAACGACATTACAAGAGTTAGAGGAAGCCGATGTGTTGGTGCATGTGATTGATGCCTATGGGCCAAATCCTGAGCAGCATATTTCGGCGGTTGAATTAGTTTTATCAGAGCTAGGCTTCGAGCATATCCCACGTATTCGTTTTTTCAATAAAGGGGATCTTCTTGAAAGTGAAGACATTCAGCGCATCTGTCAACGGTTTGATGGAATTGGGGGGTCAGCTATTGATGCGACTTCTCTTCAAGTGCTGCAACAGGAGATTATCCGTTTGCTTTCGCCTCAGCAGGATCCCACGTCCAAGCTCTTAGAAGCGGACTGCATCATCATCGATGAGAATATTCCTTCAGGAAATGGTGTCGGATAAAAAAGGTGGCGAGCCTCAAGCGTTCACGAAAAACATCATCTCGATCAGAGAGATCTTACGCTGCTGCCAAGAAGCGTGCGGGTCGGATTCTTGAGCATTTACAACAATCTATCCCTGATCCAACAGTCGCGTTAGACGCTTCAAATCCATTAGAGTTGTTGGTGGCGACGATTTTGTCTGCACAATGTACTGATGAGCGTGTGAACCAGGTGACACCGAATCTTTTCGCTCGTTATCGTTCAGCAGAAGATTTTGCCAAAGCGGATCAAGTTGAATTGGAAGCTCTCATTAGGTCCACGGGATTTTATAAGAGTAAAGCACGTCATCTCATTGGGTGCGGAAAAGCGTTAGTATCCTCGTTTAAGAGTAAAATACCTGAGTCGATGGATGCCTTAACCACGTTACCCGGAGTGGGGCGTAAAACAGCCAATGTCATGTTGGGGAGTTATTTTGGAGAAGCGGCCGTGGTCGTGGATACGCACGTGAAGCGAGTCGCCAATCGACTTGACTTGACGAAGAGCCAAGATCCAACCAAAATTGAAGAAGATCTGCAATCTCTCCTGCCGCGATCTCAATGGACAATGGGGACGCAACGAATTTTATTGCATGGTCGACATGTGTGCCAGGCGAGGACGCCAAACTGTGGTCAGTGCTCGCTGTACGATATGTGTGAATGGGAAGGAAAACAACGACGCGTATGAAAAGTATGACAGGTTTTGGTAAACGGGAAGTGCTCTCTCAAGGCACCATGGTGGGAGTCGAAATCCGATCAGTGAATCATCGGTTTTGTGAAATCATGGCGCGTCTGCCCAAGACGCTATCGAGTATGGAGCTTGCCCTGAAAGAACAGATTAAAGAGGTCTGTGAGCGAGGGCGTATTGAGGTGATGGTGACGGTGAATGGGGGAGGATCTGTCAGCAAAAAAGTCGTTCAATTGGATCGAGATTTGGCGCGTCGGTATGTCCAGGGTTTGCAGTCATTGCAGCGTGAATGCAAATTGAGTGGAACAGTTGATGTGAATGTGGTTGCCGGTTTCCGTGATCTGTTTTCGGTCAATGAGGAAATGGCCCCGCTCAGGGATATGTCGACCGTTGTGACTGGATTGGCACAAAAAGCATTAGGTGATTTAGAAAAAATGCGAAGGAAAGAAGGCTCGGTCTTACAAAAAGATCTGGCCCAACGTATTCAAGCCATTGAAGGACGCCTTCGCACCGTTCAACAGCGTATCCCTGTGGCTTTGCAAGCCTCTGGTATTCGTCTGAAGACCCGGGTCGCGAAATTATTAGAGGGGGCGTCCGTGAATATGGATCGTGTCGCTCAAGAACTCGCGATGTTGGCTGAACGATCCGATGTGACGGAAGAGCTCACCAGGTTGAAGAGCCATGTGGCACAATTTCGAACGGCTCTCAAGGCCAAGGGCCCAGTCGGTAAACGGCTCGATTTCCTGCTTCAAGAGATGGGGCGGGAAGTCAATACGATTGGCTCCAAAGCCAACGACGGAGAGATTTCCATTGAGGTCGTGGAATTAAAAAGTGAATTGGAAAAAATTCGAGAGCAGGTTCAAAATATTGAATAGTTTTTTTCAGGTACTCTTAGTAGGGGCTAGGACATGTCAGTAGAGGGAAAGAAGCTCTTGTTCGTTGTGTCTGGACCGTCAGGTGTGGGCAAATCAACGCTGTGCCGTCATATCTTACAAGACATTCCGGAGATTCGTCTGGCGGTTTCCTATACGACGCGTCCTCCGCGCACTGGTGAGACAGATGGTAAGGAGTATCGGTTTATAACCGAAGCAGAGTTTCGCAACAAAATCGAAGAACATGCGTTTGCTGAGTGGGCCGAAGTCTATGGACGGTTGTACGGAACGCCATGGAAAGAATTGGAGCATGATCAGGGATCACAGATCGACATTCTATTGGATATCGATATTCAAGGTGCTCGGCAGGTGATGAAGACATTGCAGAAGGCCGTGACCATTTTCATTCTGCCACCGTCGTTGGAAACCTTGAAGGCGCGGTTGTCCGGGCGAGGCACGGATTCATCTGAGGAACAACGGCGGCGATTTCTCAAGTCTCAAGATGAAATGAAACACTATTCTGAATACCAATATACTATTCGCAATGAGACCTTGGACCAGGCAATACGTGAATTGTCTTCGGTCATTACAGCAGAGCGGATCCGAACCGCCCATATGGAACCAGCCCACGTATTTCGGTAATGGCCACAATGACAGAGATTGTTATACACTGAACAGTAGATTGTTTAACGTCACGGAAAGGATGAGGTGAGTCGATGGATGCATTATCATTATTACCCCAACATCATCAAAAAGACTTTGATTCCCGCTATCGAATTGTGTTGATTGCAGCCCAGCGGGCTAAGCAGTTGGTGCGAGGTGCCGGGTCTGAGGGAAAAAGTAAATTTACGAAAGACACGTCTAAAGCCCTCGAAGAAGTGTTAGGAGGTAGTGTCCCCTATCTTATAGGAGACGAAGCAAAAGAGGCGATTAGAGCCGCGAAAATGGCTAATCAACGACCAATTGATCCGGCTCTGTATGCGCAGCCAGATGAGACCGCCAAAGAAATCAAAAAAGAACTGAGCGTGTATATTGATGACACAGCTCAACATGGCATAGCGGAAGTTGGGCCAGAGGCTGAGACAGTATCCGAGACAGTATCTGAGATATCAGGTGAGGCACCACCTGAGATATCAAGCTAAATGAGTATTGCAAAATGACAGATGCCCTATTAGCAGGGAAGCACGTCGTGCTGGCAGTGACGGGGAGTATTGCTGCATATAAAGCAATTGGGCTCCTTCGTCTTTTGACTCAGCGAGGGGCGACGGTGCATGTCGTGATGACCGAATCCGCTAAACAATTTGTCGCGCCTCTGACCTTTGAAGTGTTATCGGGTTCGCCAGTGACTGATGATCTGTTTTCTGGTCACCATGATATGAAGCACCTATCGCTCACCGAGCATGCTGATCTGCTACTCGTGGCACCGTGCACCGCCAATACACTTGCCAAAATAGCCTTAGGACTTGCGGACGATGTGTTGGGGACAATGGCGTTAACACTGCAATGCCCCTTGATGATTTGCCCTGCTATGGATGGAGAAATGTGGACGCATGCTACCGTGCAAGCACATGCGAAAATTCTACAATCCAGAGGGGTGACTATTGTTGAGCCAGAAAAGGGTGAACTGGCTTCTGGGCAATGGGGGCAGGGCCGGTTGGCGACAGAGGACACGATTCTGACGACGGTGCAGACTGTTCTGCAACCGCGAAAGGATTGGCAAGGAGAGCGTGTCTTGATATCAGCTGGTCCGACCCAAGAACCGATTGACCCTGTTCGTTTTTTGAGCAATGGCTCGTCTGGAAAAATGGGATATGCCATAGCAGAAGCTGCTGCAGCTCGTGGAGCGGAGGTGGTCTTAGTTTCAGGTCCGACACAACTCGCGTGTCCTGTCGGAGTCACGCGAGTGCCCGTCGTGACAGCCGATGAGATGTTACAGGCCTTGTCCGCGCGATTTGAGTGGGCCACCACGCTTGTCATGGCCGCGGCTGTCGGGGATTTCCGAGCGAAGGAATCATATTCCCACAAAGTCAAAAAAGAGCAGTGGAATGGGGAAGCCCTTCAGTTGGAGCGGACTCCGGATATTTTACTAGCGCTCTCTGCCCAACGAACGAATCAACGGATGATTGGCTTTGCCGCAGAAACGGATGAACTCGTCGAACATGGGCAATCGAAACTTCACAACAAACAGCTAGATATGTTGGTTGCCAATCAAGTTGGTGGAGAACATTCCGCCTTTGGCAATGATTCTAATGAAGTCATTGTGCTTACTCCCAATACTGCACCATCTTCCATACCACGTATGCCAAAGCAGCAACTCGCCGACGTTCTTTTAGATCGGATCAAAATACTGTCCACGTCTCCTCAATCTCAGCGCTCCGCATCACAACCTATTTTATAGTTCTCCGGAATTCTCAAATTCCTGGAGCTCTTTATTCTGATCGGGCTACGTTCTGAGATCATGAAAGGAGATTCGGACCTGAAAAAAACAATATTTATTCTTCTTGGTAAGTGATGTGAACTCGAAATAGATAATCATTCAGATCGTCGAGGGTTGACAGTATCTTTGACTTATTGCTCTTCAGAGCTGATTCTTCTAATGCATAGCCTATTTCCGTAATTCTATCGAATCCTAATCTACTACCAGATCCACTCATGCTATGACCTATCGTGTGAATCTTGTCATAAGCACCATTTTGTAAGGCCTTCTCAATAAGAGTGATATCCTCTTTTCGATTGTCTAGATACTCTTGGATGAGATCAGCGAGGCCAACGTCAATGTAGGCTTCGTAGGACAGTCCCTGAGATAATGTCTGTTTGCTCATTTTCAGATGCTCCTAGTGGAGTGGGCGAATTGTTAGCTTGCCTGTAATAGGCCATCCTTTTTGATGGGTTTGGTTAAATATGTTGTATATCCAGCGTTCAAGCTTTCTTCTTCTTTTAACGCATTGGCTGTAAACGCCAATATGGCGGTTGGAACTGAGCCATAGGTCCTTTCCCAATGACGAATTTCCTTAGTCGCTTGATTGCCACCCATTATTGGCATGATCAATGTTTATTTCGGAAAGTTGTCAGCATGAATAGGTAGAATTCTTGAATCTCTTCTGATTCTTAGAGCATGGTCGATATCTCAGGGAACGTTCTATGGCTGCATAGGGTAAAGTTTCCCACCACGTGTTCATCGGCATTTATTACCTATTACTGAAGAAATTGGAAACATTTTGAAATAGATATTGATCCTTGCTCTCCGTATTCGTACTCGCTCTTTGAAACCGTGAACGCAATTTTCAATCCTAGGACATTTCTTGAGATGTAAGATTTTCAAGGCCTGTCAGTTATTGGGTTAACCACTGTGTCTTCTGTGGCCTTGGAGACCAAGTCGCGCAGTTCCAAATCTCCGTCACGTATTTAATAGTCAGCAGTCTAATTCAGACAGGGTTTATTCAATCCTCGTTTACTCGTTATGTCGCAGACCGGTTGGTTGAAAAAAAATATGCCGTGGTGGTGCCGAACTTTCATGGTGTTGTCAGTCTGGTGAGGGCGGTGGCTGCGCTTGTGGGTGCGGTCGCTGTCTTGCTTCTCTTCCCGATGCTATCCCTTCTCTATCGCGTGCTCATGGTTGGCAGTTTCGTGGTTTTTGGCGAATGTGTGGGTCGGAACGATTTTTTTGTCCGGGCTCAAACAATATCAGGGCATTCTCATCTTATTCGCTGTTGGCTATGGAATCACGGTTGGGGTTGCGTGGCTATAGAGTTCATACGGGTTGGAAGGATTACTCTTTGGGTTTTTTCTTGGACAGTTTGTCTTATTACTGGGAATCATAGGCTTGACGTTTAAACACTATTCCTCCTCTGATTTTAAGTCTTGTGATTTCTTCAAAAATGGAGGCTATTTCCTGAACTCATTTGGCTTGAGTTTTTTTATAATGCCGCTTTGTTGGTGGATAAGATTCTTTTTTGGTATTTCCCGCATACCGGGCAATTCATTATCGGTTCATTGAAAAGTTCGCCGATCTATGATTTGCCCATATTCTTGGCATATCTTGCCATTCTTCCAGGCATAGCCAGTTTTCTTGTGCGGATGGAGACGGATTTCGTTGATCGGCATGCCGAGTTTTATGATGGCGTGTGGAATGGGGCTTCGTTGGATTATATCGAGGAAACCAAATCAGGCATGGTGCGAACGGCCAGGCAGGGTCTCTATGAAATCATGAAAATACAATTAGTTGTGTGTTTGATTTGTTGGTGGAGTGGTCCAACGATCTTGTCGTGGTTGGGAATTTCAATGCTGTAGGAATCACTTTTGTATATCGACGTCATGGCCGCCAGCTTGCAGGTCGTGTTTTTTGGTATTCTCAATATCTTCTTTTGTTTAGATAAACGAGCCTTGGCGCTGCTGTTGACGTTTATATTTTTTCTCGCCAATGGTGTACTGACTTTCATTACCTTGATGAGAGGTGTGACGTTTTATGGCTATGGCTATGGCTATGGCTTTGTCGGGTCAGTCTTGTTAGTTGTTGTTGGGATGTATCAATAAGATTAAACGTTTCAAAACTAGATTTTGAAACGTTCATGCTGCAATAGATTCCTCTCTCCCTACGCTGATTCTAGCTATCCTTCTTCATCCTTCAACTAAGCCTCATTTTTTCTCCCTCTCTCTCCCAGTGAAAGGACTGTGATGAACAGGTATAGGTAATAGTAAAAGCATTATAGAAATAGCAGAGATGGCCACTGAGAATTTTGATGGTGGGGATAAAGTGACAGTAAATTTCGTGGAAGGCGGTGCGCCTTGGCCTTGCTGACTTTTCCTACTGGTTCCCTATCTCCATTCCTTCAACCCGTCTGGTTTTCTTGACTGACTGCCAAATGCAGTGAACCGTTGTTCTCACTTCTCGGTCAAAATCTTTCCTAGAAACATTCCAGAAGAAAGGTTTTCTCTCAAAGGTGTCATGTTGGTCATACTAGCTGAACAATCAATCCATGGGTGGTGGGTGAAAGCCCCCTTTCTGTAACTGACCATCAAGGGGGGACGGCCTTTTAAGCGAGCGAGGATGTTAATCAGGAGAGGTTTTTGATTTTCCGCGATTCTGAATTACCCCCAAAAACGGTATTGCTCATTTGAGATCTTAAGAAGCTTTGTATCGCAAATAACCCAATAAATGGAATGACTTCAGACAAGAGTTTATTGCCTTGTAGAGAGAACGACAGGGAAAAAGCTAGTAGAGCTGCAAGAAGCAAGGCCAGAGAGAAGAGTACCACTTTTTTTCTATTGGGAGATTTGACACCAATAAACCCTGCGGGATTTACCAGAAGGCTGATTATGCCTACGATGATAATCGAAGCGAGCATGCCCGAGGCTTTAAATATTCCATACATCTGGTTGAGCCAGGTATGGTTAGTCAATAGTGCAAAGCAGCCTATGATGAGATACAGGCTAATGCCGATAATCAGACGATTCAGTGGGACCTTGTTGAAGAGTAAAATTGTCGTCGTGAGTATGGCGATGCTACTGCTTGCGAGAAAAGGGCCTAGCCAGTTGTGAGGAATACTTTGATCAATCACTGCGGCATAGAGAAGGAAGACGGGGAGAGGAAGGGCTTCCATGACTCTAAATAATAGCAAGGGATTTTTCATTGGACACGTTCTGGAGCACTATACAGGGGAAAGTTTTGCTTGCAGAAATTACCCCAAAAACCTTTCTGTTCCAATTGCAAGTATTATATTTATTGAATTATGGTACATCCGTGTTAACGACACAATGAGGCAAAGATCTTTTACATGACGAGTATGCATTTGATCCCCGAGAAACAAGCAGCAGAACAGGAGTGGGTTCGCGAATCTCGATTTGGTCAATGGTTCCAGACGACTAACATTTGGTATGACTATGTCTTGAGCGAGGCCATTTTTGATTTCAAACAGCTCCTTGGTAAGAATGTTTCTGGTACACGACAGCTATTGGATATTGGTTGTCATCAGGGCTTAGCCTTTCAACTCCTGGAAGAACATTTTGCCCCAAAGACCATCATCGGTGTTGATATTGATGGGGAGCAGATAAACCTGGCCATCGAAGCGGGAACGCGTTGTCAGTGCCAAGTAAAATGTGAGCAGGGGACCGTGTACAAACTGGATCTTCCAGACAATTCTATCGATCTAATATTTTGCCATCAACTCCTGCATCATCTTTCTGCTCAAACGCGTGGGTTGGACGAGTTGTATCGCGTGCTCGCGCCTGGCGGGGTGTTACTTCTTGGTGAATCATGTCGGTCATTTCTTGACTTGTTCTGGGTGCGCCTTTTGTTTCGTCACCCCAAGCAGATTCAAAAAACGGCTCATGAATTTGTTGAGTTGGTTAAATCAAGGGGTTTCCATATTAGTGATGAAGAGATTAAATCCTCAATCCCTTGGTGGTCGCAAAAAGATTTGGGTGTAACCGAAAAAATAGGATGGCCGCGAAAGCAGCAAGAGCCAACAGAGGTCTTGATGGTTGCCAGAAAACCAAAATTAGGCTGTTCTGGAGATTAGGAACCTTCGTTGAAGCGACATGAAAAGCTGGAAAGCCGTGGAGAATAAATTGCCCGTATTTGGCTTCTAGCTGATCGTGATTACACGTTCAGGAAATTTCGTAGCACTCTAGATAAGTCGGCTGCTGATTTGATGGCGGAGATGGTAGGAATTTGAAGTCGTGCAGATCTTGCTAGTCGCGCACTTCCACTAGAGGGCAGCCCCCTAGTGCCTTCGGGGGGCTCCGGTCACCCTATGATGGGAAATATCCCGATTGCCATAATCTTTTCTTAGCGAAGGCTTGTCCCGAACCGGTTTTCAGGTAGTGTTCGATGGCCAGAGCCTTTGCGTCTTCAGAAAAATTCAGACTGGTTACGTAGCTTGCAAGGCTTGAACTCCGAGGTATGAATCGAGCCACCGATGTTATGAACGATTAGTCGTTTTTCCAAATCAGAAGTGATGCCGATGTAACTCTGTTGAGGATGTGAATTGCTTCTGATGAGATACACATACGTCATGAGAGAGGAATAGTGGGAGTCCGTCTTTGTCACGATGTCGTGTTTGTGCCCGAAGAATATTCTCAAAAGTGAATGTATGTTGAGCGATCGATTGTTGATTTTTAGACTTCGGCGGACAGCCTTCGCATTATTCAACGCTGGCATGCCAGCCGAAGCCTTGGCGAAGGCTGGCGGAGAGGGTGGGATTCGAACCCACGGTCCCTTTCAGGACAACGGTTTTCGAGACCGTCCTTTTCGGCCACTCAAGCACCTCTCCGCATCACATAAGTTGTTGTTTTTATTGCACTTTTTTACATAAAATCCGAAGTTTCCGAGATCCAGTTTTTCCTTGAACACCCGTTGAACACCCCTTTTTTTTTTCTGTTTTTTCTTCGGAGTGATCCACCACTTCTCGCAAATGAGAATGGGAGAGATGTCCATAACGTTTGATGCCATGTGAGTGATCCTACCATCGACCGAGCTTTTCAACATCGTAAATATTGGTCCCGCTTCCCCATAATCGAGACGAAAAACTGTCATGGCATTATGCCATTTTAATTGCCTAGGGCATAGCCCTGCTGATTTTGTGGCCAAAGAAAAATTCGAGGATTTCACCAGAGAAATATTTGCCAAGCAATCGCATCGTTCTTTTGGCATGGATGAAATTATGATAACGATGTGGATTCAAAGCGGTCTATGGATCGTTGATCAAATCCCACGCATACCAGGGGAAGCACACGGAACCGACGTGCATGAGATGAGGGCAGGGGATTTAACCATATTGACTCGGGTCAATCTCATGTATGCCCACCGAGCTCTTCAACTCTGCATGATGTGCATAGATGCTTGGCTCAAGAGAGGGTTGAAGGTGCAACCATGACACAAGCAAAAACGCTTAATGTTGTCCGGTCAAAATTGACCGAAGAAAGTATTCGGCGGTTTGAGTATAATTTTGTGGCGTTGGCTCGGATCATTGAAGGGCTCAATAGTATGGGGGGATAAGTCTTCCCATGTTTGTGTGGCAACAGGAGGACAGAGAATATGAAGGCTGAAGAGATCATCAAAATTCTAGACACAACAGGAGTTGCAACAGGAGTTGTTGGGACTCTGGTGGCAGTTACAATTTTGGGAGTTTTCTGGATTTCCAGACAATGGATTGAAAGGTGGATTGAAGGCAAGCATCAAGAAAAACTAAAAAAGATGGAATTCGTACTTGGACCTAAACTGAGCATCATGAATAACGTGAATACAAAGATTTGGGAGTTTGAGTGTGCTGTAGCAAAATATGTTTCTCTTTGGGGGGAGGTTCAAGGAGAGGAAAGAAAAGAGCATGGCATTCAGTTCTCTGATAGAGGTGAAGAATTGATGGATGCCTTTGAGCCAAATCGAATTTATTTTCCTGAAGACTTGGCTGAAAAAATTGAGAAATTATATCTACAGTTTAGGAATTGTGGAATTGATTTTTTAACCCACGTTCATCGATCAGACACACCTACCGATTCTAAGAAATGGATTGAACTGAACGACTTTGTCATCAAAGAGGCTCCACAAATTAGAAGAGATATAGAAAACGAAATTCGAAAACATATGCATTGATTTATCAAAACCTAACTCTGGATGAAAATCAGAAAGTAACGGTGGGAAAAACCTAATTGAGAACACTACGTAGAAGATTCTATCTTTCGACCACGCATAACCTTCGCGGGAAGGACAAATAAAAACTCTCCTAGTGCTTTCGTGAAATCAACAGCTCGTTGTGCGTCTTCTTGTGTTGGTGGAGTTGCCTCCTCATCTACGTGCCTTTCGGCGTTTGCATCCAATCGAACATCATGCGCCCATTGAGCCATCTCTTTTGTAATAAGGTGGTCTTCAGCGGCTTTGTTGATCCGTCCAAATAAGTCGCCATCTTTCTTTAAGTATCCTTTCGCTTTCAGCATGGCATCTACAGAGCTAGCCGCTACCATTATAGAAGCTGAAGGGGAATGGACTGTGTCGATAGCTTGTTGCAAATAATCGGCGGCCCGTTCGGGGATATCCTTTGAAACCTCTTCAGCTTCTGGCATTAACCCTAATACCACATCGGTACCTTCAATGGTCCAACCACACACCGCACCACCACAGGCCTCGCACATCCACAAATGCCAATCTCTTGCCAGGAAATTCTGATTTTCAGGAGCTGGAGTTTTTCCTTTCAAAGTCAAGGAAGGCAAATGAATTTTACAATGTGGGCAACGATTCAAATGAAGGTATGGTCGCAAAGGCTCCGGTCCTGCTTGGAGTTCTCTCATGTGGTCTTAATAATTATTCTAATTGAGAATGGAATTACTGGAAGTTTGAACACCCTTTTTGAAATCTGAACACCCCTTCCACACCCCTTTCCCACAATAATGGGATAGGGAAGCGTAATGAGAATTAGGAAGTTATTGTTTTTCCTGCAATTACATCTGCTCTCTATCCCTCAAACCCACCTGCGGGTCTTTCGAGACCGTCCGAATCGGCCACTCTCGCACCTCTCCGACAAACATATTTTAGGATGGGACTGGATGGGCCTCGCGAAGTTGCTGAAAGAATTGTTGTAACAGATTTCGGCAGTCTTCTGCCAAGATTCCTGATTGGACGATGACATGATGGTTGAACAGTGTTTCAGCCGTGAAATCACAATTTGATTCACCTGCCGCGTGGGTTCCAAATACCAAACGGGGTATCCTCGATTGAACAATAGCTCCCACACACATGGTACAGGGTTCTAATGTGACATATAGGGTTGTCTCTGTCAGACGCCAAGAGCCCATAATTTCTGCGGCTGCACGAATAGCTAGGAGCTCTGCATGTGCGGTTGGGTCTTGTAAGCCTTCTCGCCGATTGTAGCCCGTGGCAATGACTTCACCCTCTTTGACGAGGACTGCGCCAACCGGGACTTCCCCAGCCCGATAGGCTTCTTTCGCCATACCCAACGCCATGTGCATAAATACCTGATCTTTATCGAGAATGTCGGATCCTTCAGTTAACATAACGGTTTGATGGCGTTGTGATGGATGTTCGAATTTTATCGTTGAGAATTGTTACGCATGGTAAAAAAAAATGGTAACATAGCCACTATCCCATGTATAGGCAACCCTCCCGGTACGCTTGGTGACCGTTCCTACCTCTGTTTCTCTTCAAGATCTTGTGCCCTTGTCGTCTGTGCAGGCGATGTGGCAAGACTTGGCTTGTCGGTTTTTTGAGAATCGGCTTCCTGCTATTCGCATTGAGTGGAGTTCACGGTTAACGGCTTCAGCAGGGTTGTTTGTGAGCCAAGTTGGCCCGAGAAGCCTGTGGCTTTCTACTGCGTATCGGCATGGTGAAGCGAGGGTGATTCGGCTTTCCACCCCATTACTTCGTGGGCAACCTGAGGCCGAGCTTTTGGGAACATTGGCTCATGAGATGATACATCAATGGGAGTTCGATATTCGGAAACGTCGACCTTCGCATGGCCCCACGTTTCGAGAGATGATGGATCGGATGAATGAGGCGGGACTTGGCATTACGATTCGTCATCAATTGCATGAGACCGTCGAGGCGTTGAATCGATATGCTTGGCAATGTATCCGTTGCGGAATGACGTATCATCGGCAACGTCGAACCATTGTGCCAGCTCGACATTTGTGTAGCCGATGCCGAGGGGCGCTGGTAGAGGTTGCATTGAAAGGGCTACAGACTCCGCGTGCAGAAATAGTCGCGGAACCAAAGGATAAGGAGCGTTGGCATACGCCATTGCCGCCACAGCAATTGTGTTTAGGGTTTTGAGATGGAAGTGCCAGGGAGAAAAGAAGGCGATTATCGACGAAAGGCGTCTTTGCCTTTAATCACGTCATCCAAGAGTTTGTCCGCTAGTTTGGCTGCCTGCCGATGACGCCACCATTTTTGGCCAACGGTGAAGATAAGGATTGTACAGACGGTCAGGATGAGACCAGTAGAAAGGCTGTCCATAGAGACAGTGTAAAAGAATAATTTTCCAGATGGCAAGGCACGATAAGAAGTAAGACGCACAATAGACAGAAATGCTCAATCCCTTCTTCTTTCTTACTCTATACTGCTCGCTGTTCACTTCTCGATATGTAGATAATTTCATCTAAGTCATTGTAGTAAAAGAGAATTTCATGAATAGTATTCAGTCGTCCGGTCTGTGAGCCCTGATATATGGAAATACTGATTCTCGTCGGTGCGCTCGTCATTATCCTGTTGGGGGCTGAGGCCTTTACCAATAGCCTCGAGCATTTTGGACAGCGCCTCGGGATTTCTGAAGGAGTCACCGGTTCAATTTTTGCCGCGATTGGGACAGCCCTGCCTGAAACCATGGTGCCGCTTTTTGCCATTTTTTTAGGATCAGGAACGGAAACGCTTCGGCATGAGGTGGCCGTCGGGGCCATTTTGGGTGCCCCGTTGTTGTTGGCGACTCTGGCGTTTTTTCTGGTTGGCATCTTTGCTGCGCGATCACGGGGGTGGTACGCGACGTTGAATCCTGAACCCACGGGTTTTGCACGTGATCTCCTCTGGTTTAATTGGGCGTTTTTTATTGGTGTGATGGCCGCTTTTGTACCGTCGGAATGGCCATGGGTTCGAGGGCTGATGGCCTTCACCTTAGTTGGCATGTACATCGCGTATCTTACGTTGACGATTCGTGCCTCGACCGATTTGGTTGATGATGGCCATGGAACTGAAGCCGATCATCCCCTCTATTCGACAAAAATTGGCCTACCAGATAATTTAGTGATGATTCTGCTTCAGTTAGGTGTTGGCTTGGGACTCATCATGTTAGGGGCTAAGGGCTTTGTGTATGGTATTGAGCATCTCGCGCCTCTTTGGGGGATTTCGGCTTTGACGTTGTCTCTCTTGATCGTCCCTATTGCGACCGAATTGCCCGAAAAGGTGAATAGTATTCTTTGGATTCGGCGAGGGAAGGATACCTTGGCTGTAGGCAACCTCACCGGAGCCATGATGTTTCAAGGCAGCTTGTTGCCGGCAGTGGGTATTATGCTGACAGCGTGGGTTCCGCAGAAGGAAATTCTCGTGGGGATGGCCATGACCTTAATGGCCGCCACCTACCTCACCTGGCTTGTGCGGCGTGGCGCCGTGAAGCCCATCCATTTAGTCGTGAATGGGCTGTGTTATCTTGGGTTTGTTCTATCCGTTCTATTCTGGTAGGTCAGTGAAGGCTTTCTACGTCTTGTCACGAAAAAGATAGCAGAGGAAAAGGATGCCCCTTCCAATTGTGGTGGCCACTAGGCAGCTTCCTCCAAACGCGTGGCATGCATTAACCGCTCAGGCGCAGGTGGTGTGTTGGGAGCATGATTACTCCGTCTCGCATGAATGGTTGTTGGATCGCATTCCTGAAGCTCAAGCACTGTATTGTTTGCTGACGGATCGAATTGATCAGGAGGTCCTTCAAGTTGGGAAGCATTTGCGTGTGATTAGCACCATGTCGGTTGGGTATGACCATATCGATATTCCCACATGCACGGCTCGCAGTATTCCGGTTGGACATACACCTGGAATATTAACAGAAACGACAGCCGATTTGGCGTTTGGATTATTGATGGCTGCTGCTCGTCGAATTACGGAAGGGGCGGAGTATGTGCGTCAGGGGCATTGGGTAGAATGGAAGCCAGATCTTTTGCTAGGGCGAGATATCTACGGTGCCACATTGGGAATTGTGGGGTTTGGTCGAATCGGCCAAGCTTTGGCTCGGCGAGCCCAGGGATTCCGCATGAACGTGCTGGCGGTGCGATCTCCTAGAGAGAATCGTGAAACCTCGGAATCTTCTCATCCTGCGGGAATCAATGGTGAATCATCGGATATGGCTTTCGTGACGTTTGCGGATTTGGCCACGGCTTTGAAAAAATCAGATTTTGTCAGTCTACATGTTCCGCTTACTCCTGATACTCAGCACTTAATGGGTGCATCTGAATTTCAGAACATGAAACGCTCGAGCATATTAATCAATACGTCTCGTGGAGCGGTGGTGGACCAAGACGCCTTGTATTCCGCGTTACAGCAAGGGACGATTGGTGGGGCGGCGTTGGATGTGACCGATCCCGAGCCTCTTCCGGCTTCCCATCCGTTGCTCACGTTACCCAATTGTCTGGTGATCCCGCATTTAGGCAGTGCATCGACGGCCACGAGATCGCTCATGGCTGATATGGCCGTTGAGAATGTTCTTGCGGGGTTGCGTGGAGAGCGTCTCCCTCATTGTGCAAATCCGGAAGTTTATCAATCGTCATTAGAGTGAACCATTTTTTTTTATTTTCTTCTTTTAATATCTTATGGAAACATTTTTTGCCACATGTCCTCGCGGGTTGGAGGACGAACTCAAAAAAGAATTTATGGACTTAGGTGGGCAGGCTGTTCGTGCGACCCCTGGTGGCGTGGAATGCCAGGGTCCGTTTTCGCTGTGTTACCGATTAAATCTTGAGAGCCGAATCGCGAGTCGAATTTTGTGGCGAGTTGGAGAAGGGTCGTATCGTCATGAAGAAGACCTCTATCGTCTGGCGTCGCAATTACCTTGGCCTCAATGGTTTTCAGTCAATTGTCGAATCAAAGTTCGTTTGGTGGCCCAACAGTCCCCGCTTACGAGTCTTGAGTTTTCGACACTTCGGGTGAAGGATGCGATTTGTGACCGTTTTCTGCGTGATATCAAGAAACGTCCAGAAGTGGATAAGCGCAATCCCGATATCCAAATTGTCGTGTTTGTCGATGAATCACAGGTGGCCATGTATCTGGACACGACTGGCTCCCCGCTCTTTAAGCGTGGCTGGCGACAGGCGGCTGGAGAGGCTCCTCTGCGCGAAAATCTAGCGGCAGGGATTCTTCGGCTCTCAGGATGGACAAGTGACCAGGTTCTCCTTGATCCCATGTGTGGATCAGGAACATTTTTGATTGAAGCCGGACTCATGGCCAAAGGCGTTGCCCCGGGAGCTCGGCGAGAATTCTCCTTTCGTCATTTTCGGAACTTTGATCGAGTGGCCTGGTCCGAGATACGGCCTGATGTCCAGCAGGCCCTTCCCAAAACGCCTCAGTTGAAGCTGTTTGGGTTTGATCACGATGCGGAGGCCTTATCCATGGCAAGAAGTAATCTTCAATTTGTGGGGTTAGGCGGGGTGCAGGTGAACCCGGGAGATGTCCTGGAGATCACTCCACCGGCAGACAAGGGGATCATGGTCACCAATCCGCCGTATGGAGTACGGATGGGCAATCAGCCGGATCTGGAGGAGTGGTATCCAAAATTTGGAGACATGTTGAAGCAGCGATTTTCCGGTTGGACCGTGTATGTGCTGAGTGCCGATTTTCGTTTTCCTAAACTCATTCGGCTGGCACCCTCGAAAAAAATTCCGCTCTTTAATGGAGGGTTGGAATCTCGGTTGTATGAGTTTCAGATGGTTGCTGGTGGGAATCGGAAAGCCGCACGGCTGTCAAAGCGACAAGGAGTGGACTGAACGTTTTTATCTGTTCGGTCTTCCGGCCATGTTCAACAGTGTGACCCACACGTCTTCAATACATCGTAAGACATAAATCCATTCATCACATGATTTCGGCCGCATAAATAAATGGCAATTATCCGGGAAGACCATATCTTTTGATGTACGAGGGTTTTGTTCGGAAAACATGGCGACGGGAATCGTTTTGAGTCGACGGTCTCGTTGAAGGTCTTTGATGATCTCAGTCCCAGTGCGGTCGGGTAGGTGATTAGATAGGAAAATAATATCGGGTTGTGGAGCATCCATGTGTGGGTACTCTTGATGTAAAAATGCCAGGGCTTGTTCTCCATCTTCGGCTTCATGGATTTCCACGCAAATGATTTGGGCGACAGTGAGGGCCTCCTTTAACGCTTCAGTTTGAGACACATCATCTTCAATGGTTAGGATTTTTATGGTGCCTTTGACTGCTCCTTGCATTGCGTTCAACCCAAGCTCACCGTTGCCGATTACGACTGGCGACGAGAGCTCACTAAGATTAGTAAGAACGACTCGACGGTCATCGAGCCTTTGGCTTCTCTGTTTTTTCGGTTGAAAAGCGAAAAGGGTTAAATCTGCTGAACGTGTATGAAGCGTTCGGTAGCAAGAGACCGCAGACGTTTCATGATAATGAAGTAAAACAGTCTGGTGACTTATTGGGATGATCAAGAACGCATGCGAACGGCATTGATTCTCAAGCAGGATAGAGCCACAGATAGCAATGAAATGGAAGGGGAAGCATTGCCAGCTTACTGAGAACTAGTGATCTCAGAAAGCCATGGTTGTATCGTCGGGAGGGCATCGGGGCGTATGGCGATAATGCCATTGACCATAGGATTTGGTTGATTGCATTGCAAAGAATTTTGGTTGCGGTCAAAGACGAGTCCGCCAGCTGCTTGGACGAGGAGGAGCCCTGCTGCGATATCCCATTCATTTTGTGGGCCAATATTGATGACGCCATCGACCTGTCCTGCAGCCACGAGAGCTAATGAATAGGCAATGGATCCCATGAGTGGAGGACAGCGATGTGCGCTCTTCCATGTATTCAAGGTTGCTTGGTTGACCTGCCAGGAATTGACGAGAAACGTTCTTTCTGAGGGGTTGGTTATGGTGCGGATGTGAATCGGTTGACCATTGAGGGTTGGTTGTTGTCCCTGAATGGCACAAAAGAATTCTTGCGTAGCAGGATTAAAGATCACACCGATGACAGGTTCTCCTTTATCGATCAATGCGAGAGAGATTGTGTAGTGAGGTAAGTTTTTGATGAAGGGTTTGGTGCCATCGATGGGGTCGAGGATCCAAACGCGTTGAGCCTGGAGTCGTGGTGAATCGTCTGGCGATTCTTCGGATAACCAGGCATCATTTGGAAAGGCACTCAACAATGCATGCTGGAGAATCTGATTGACTTCGATGTCTCCATTCGTCACAGGAGAGCCATCGGATTTAATTTGGACTTTCAGGCCTTCGTACATGATTCTGTTAAGGCGTGTGGTTGCCTGGCTCATGGCCTGATGGATCGTCTCTAATTCGTGGTGATACATTGATGGTATTCCTGATGGTTCTGAGGGTATACGGAAGATCGAGTCTTCGTGCGGGTTGTATATGTTTGTATCATACCTGAGGCGGTACGTTAAGTGTGCAGGGATAGCGTAGACGAGAATCCAGCAATCATTGATGAGAGTGCAAGTAGATCAGCATCCTTAGGCCCAGAGTTTATCTGAGTTTTATTGAAGAACAATGCAAAGAGTTAAAGTGCGGCTCAATATATCGCCTGAACGGTTCCAAGGATATTATCAAGGAGTCGTCGAACATATTGTGGCGACTGCTGCTGATGGACGTATTGTCAGATTTCCAGCCAGGGTGTTACGTCCTTTTCTCTCCTACCAGGGTGTGCAAGGTATATTTGAGATTACATGTGATGCCAATATGAAATTTCAATCCATCCGCCAAATAACATCCCCTCCCTCCAGATGAGAAAATTAGGATGACGGGAGAAGATTATTCACTGCTAGGGCTATTTTTTAGTGCGTTTCTCTCTTCAACTATTTTGCCCGGTAGTTCAGAGGTGCTGTTAGTTGCTCTTGCTACACATGGCGACGTGCCATATTCGAATCTCTTGGCTGTGGCGACGGTTGGCAATACGTTAGGTGGCATGAGTTCATGGGGGTTGGGTTGGATCATCGCGTTGCGGTATCCGCTGACGACCTTATCAAAGGCGGCACATCGTCGAGCCGTCGACCGTGTGAGACAGTGGGGGAGCCCAATTCTCCTCTTATCATGGGTTCCCATATTGGGCGATCCATTGTGTGTGGCGGCTGGATGGTTGCGGGTTTCCTGGTTTGGCGCATTACTGTTTATTGGTTTAGGGAAAGCGTTTCGCTATTGGGCGATATTAACCCTGTTGCCATCTTCTGGGACATAGACGAGCATGAGGGAAATCTATAGCAATCGAGACTGGTAGTTGGTAAGGTTGCGCTGTCTTTCGGTAGGTTTTGTGCAAGGGAATGTTGCAAAAATCCACCAGCCTTCGCCAAAGCTACGGCTGACAGGCTATCGGTTCCATGCCTGCCGAAGCGGCTTCGTGCAGGCAGGTCGCTATTTTGCTGTGCTCACGTACTGGAAGAACGCTCCACGCGTCAAAAGAGCTATGGCCTTGCTGGGTGAACTTTTTGACCATTCTCTTCAGCTGCTGACAATATTATTTCCTGGAGCATTTGCGAGCTATCTTTGAGAATGACTCAACAGCCCCTGCAAGAGAGTTCTGGCGTGCAAACGGGTTGTTTCTTCATATCTGCTCACTCTTTGATGGAGTTTTTTTTCTGTGAATGTCCCTTTACTTGATCTAAAAACACAATTTCAGCGTATTCAGCCAGAACTCATGCAGGTGATTGAAGAGGTTTGTGTTCAACAAAGTTTTATTCTTGGCCCTCACGTTGAACAATTTGAGCGCACCATAGCCACATTCCTCGGTGTTGAGCATGCCATAGGAGTGGCGTCAGGAAGTGATGCACTTCTCCTGTCCCTGATGGAACTCGATATTCAGCCCGGAGACGAAGTGCTCACGGTGCCATTTACCTTTTTTGCGACAACTGGCGTCATGAGTCGATTGCACGCGCGTCCAGTATTTGTGGATATCTGTGCTGATACCTTTAATCTTGACGCGACACAGTTAGCTCAAAAAATCACATCGCACACGAAAGCGATTCTGCCGGTACATCTCTTTGGTCAATGCGCAGATATGGACGCGATCAATACCGTGGCTGCTAGACATGGCATCCCAGTGATAGAGGATGCCTGCCAAGCGATTGGGGCTATGCAAAATGGTACGAAAGCCGGGGCTCTGGGGCACACAGGCTGTTTGAGTTTTTTTCCATCAAAAAACTTAGGTGCATTTGGAGACGGTGGCTTAATCACGACAAATAACTCTCAAGCAGCTGAACGGTTACGACTCATGCGGGTGCATGGCAGTCGCTCGGAGTATCATCATCATCTGATTGGGATGAATAGCCGATTAGATGCCTTGCAGGCTGCAGTTTTGCAAATAAAATTCCAGTACTTAGACGACTGGACCACGAAACGGCAGAATAATGCGGAGTCTTATCGACAACTTTTTCACGAACATGGTTTGACTGATCACGTGACTCTTCCGGTTGTGGCGGATGGGAACACGCATGTCTACAATCAATTCACGATCCGGACCCCCAAGCGAGATGACCTGAGTGCGTATTTGACGGAAAAGAGCATTGGCAATCGTATTTATTACCCCGTCCCACTCCATCTTCAGGAATGTTACGAGACGTTGGGATATCACAAAGGAGATTTCCCCTTCGCTGAACAGGCTGCCCAAGAAGTTTTGTCTCTTCCTATTTATCCTGAACTGTCCTCTGGGCAGTTAACGTATGTTGCTGAAACGATCAAAGAATTCTTTGATCAGTAATCTGCGATGAGACGAACAGTGGACGATAAGATCAGATATGATTTCCTTTCAAATTTTCCGACATCAAATGGCTTGATGTGAAGAGTCGTGTTTAATTTATTCGAGTCTGACCCCTGACGGATGATTGTTCAGTGTACGTGTTTGTCTAGCATAGGACTTATTCCCATAACCAGAAGAGAGTTGCACATAGGATGATGGCCTACCATCCTAAGCTGATCGATGGCTTCTCTCCCTCACTTTGATAACAATAACGTTTGCTCATCACTGTGCTCTCCGTATTCGATTTAGTGAGCGTATCCTAGTGAATGAAATCCTAGCTATTCTTCATAGGACCTAATCGATGCTGTGGCAAGCAGTAATCTTTTGGCGGTTTTCATGATGCCATGGCTGTGGTTGCAGAAGGCGAAGGTCAACGATCTGTGAATAGGGGTCTTACGGAAATGTGGCGACTAAGCAACCGAAGCGATTTTGTGCGAGTAGGCGAGGAAGAATCTTTGCCAATGAAGCTGGGTGGAAACGATCAGGATACTAAGCCTTTAACGTTTTATCCCTCCTTTCAACTATTTACGAGCTCACGATATTTCCCTATTTTAACAAGGAGATCAAAATTCTCTAGCAGGTCGAGGTTGGTCATGAACTTAAAGCTCACTCAATATTCCCAGAAACCCGCCACACGTTCCACTGTGTGTTCACGCTGCGGCTATCGTATTTTTCAAACGAAACGGTTCAAGTGGTTGTGTGGCCCCGGTTGTGATGGCGCTGAGCAAATGCATCTTGCAGATCAATCATCAAACACGAATTCCTCCCAGAATGGAGATTTTGTGGGTAAATCATAGAGTTATTTAATAAGTGAAGTCTTCCTTACGTCATCAATCCTTGTCGCATCTTTCCCCTTCTGTTTGACATACCTTTTTAATAGATAGCTGTCAGGCTAAACCGCCTTCGGCGATTTTGTTGTCTATCACGGCGAGCCTATGTGTGATGTTGGATGAAAACTTTTGAATGATAGGCGGCAGTCGTGAAGAACCGGCACTTGAAACAGACTTTATTGACGTCAGTCCGTGTGGGGTTCTTGAATTTAACCAAGTAAGCGGTCGTTCTACTTGTGTCTAGCCATGTCTATGATTGGAGGATTTGTTAAGGGTAGGATGCTTCGATGGTGCTGCTCAGACCACCGCGGGCGGTAAATTCACCGATGACAGTCGCTGAAACAGGCTTGCAGGCCTTGACGATATCCTCCAAAATTTTGTTCACGGCATTTTCGTAGAAAATGCCAAGATTTCGGTAGCCGTGCATATAGACTTTGAGTGATTTGAGCTCGAGGCAATGTTTGTCGGGTACATACGTCAGGTTGATGATGCCAAAATCGGGTAAGCCGGTCTTGGGACAGATCGCGGTATATTCTGGAATTTCAATGGTAATGACATATCCTGAATATTGGTTAGGCCAGGTTTCCAATCGAGGGAGTTTGGCCGTCAGACCGCTCTGGGCATGCTCTTCAGTATACGTCGATTTCGATGACCGTTTTGTGGTTTTCATTCTAATGTCACGTCTCTCATTAGGGTGAAGCCAAGCGAATCTGCACAGCAAAAAGGCTAGTCTACTCTTTTCTGAATTTTTCCCGCAACTTACTCAGGTGGTTTTCTTGAGAATGCCCTTATCGGGGGCTATAATCCCTGTCTTGTTCTGCACGTGTTGTTGATCTGCGTGTGCCGGTGTTATTTATCTGATCATTCATGTAGGTAGGTTTTCCTGATATATTTTGTGGAATAGGTCCCTTATTTTCATGTGGGCGAATAATAGGATTGTGTGATTTGCTGAATATATTGCCATGTTAGAAGCTGACGATTTTGTCAAAGGTCTTCAAGATATCGGATTCGACTTCTTTACGGGAGTGCCGGATACCATTCTTGGTGGGATTATTGCGCATTTAACGGAAGAACGGATCTATACACCTGCGGTTCGTGAAGATGAAGCGGTGGCCATGGCAGCCGGTGCCTATTTCGGTGGAAAAGTTCCAGCTGTTCTCATGCAGAATTCTGGTCTAGGGAATGCGCTGAATGTGTTGGAATCACTGAATTTGATTTATCAAATCCCGTGTCTTTTGCTGGTTTCTTGGCGAGGGTTTGAAGGGAAGGATGCACCCGAGCATTTAGTGATGGGCGAAACGATGACCACGCTACTGGATACCATCAAAATTCCCCACCGAACACTCACTGCTGAGACAATGACTGAAGATCTGCAATGGACCGCCAAAACATTTATGGAACAACGTATTCCCGTGGCCTTGCTCTTGAAAAAGGGCATCGTGAAAACGGTGCAACCTTGAAAGTTAGGGAAAAAGGGAGAAGTAAGAAGTGAGAAGAACGAACGGACAAGGAACGAGTGTAAATAACCGATGGACTTTTGCTATTTACTTCCCACTTCTTACTTCTCCCTTTTCCCTTATTAGAGCGGAGCTCGCATGATTGGTCCTGAAGAAGGTGTGATGCAGAGTCGGGCGCAAGCCATGGCCGCCATTTTTGAACTGCTAACTGATCAGCCTCTTATTGTCTGTAATGGGTTTCCTTCGCGTGAGGCCTGCAAGCTCCGAGATCGTGATCAGAATTTTTATATGATCGGGTCGATGGGGGCCACGGCTGGGATCGGATTAGGCTTGGCTTTAGCGCAGCCAGAGAAAACGGTGGTAGTGTTTGATGGAGATGGAAATGTGCTGATGAGTTTAGGGACCTTGGCCACGATTGGGGCGTTGCAGCCGAAGAATTTGATTCACGTGGTCTTTGATAATGAAGTGTATGGGACGACAGGCAACCAACCCACGTACTCACGCATGGTGGGATTGGATAAAGTCGCAAGAGCCGCGGGCTATATGAATGTCGAGCGTGTATGGGAAAAAGAAGACATTGTGTATGAGTTTAAGGCGATGCTTGCCGATTCCGGACCAAGTTTTCTCTTGATCAAAGTGAACGAACAATTGGAAGAGGCGGATCGCATTGCCTTAGCTCCACAGGAATTGACGAAGCGATTTAAGCAGAGCGTATCCTAATCAACCACGTGTATTTGGAATGCTGACCATAAAGGAATTGAATAGATGATCTTATTAAACCCCGGTCCGGTGAATGTGTCTGATCGCGTGCGACAGGCTTTGATCCAGCCGGATATTTGTCATCGGGAATCAGAATGTTCGGAATTGCTCAACGATATTCGCCAGAGATTGCTCAAGGCATTTGTTCCTGGGGAGGAAGACGAGTATACGGCAATCATACTGACGGGTTCTGGGACCGCAGCGGTCGAAGCGGCGCTATTATCCAGTCTGCCGATAGGGAAGCGGGCGATGGTGATTACCAATGGTGTGTATGGAGATCGTTTGTCGGCCATGATCAAAATGCATCGTATTGGTGTTCCCGATATGAAATATGATTGGGGTGTGGCACCGGACATCAAGATGATCGAGCTCGCGATGATCCAACATCCTGAGGTGTATACCGTAGCCATGGTGCATCACGAAACGACACTAGGTTTTATCAACCCCGTCAAAGAAATAGCGGAAATGGTGGATAGTAAGAACCGCGTGTTTATGTTGGATTCAGTGAGTGGTTTGGGCGGGGAGGCTGTCGATATTGGTGGAGCGAAGATGTATTTGGTGGCCGGGGCTGCACAGAAATGTATCCAAGGGTTTCCCGGGCTGGCGTTCGTGTTGGTTCGGAAGGGTTTTATGCAGCAGGTGATGAAACATCCCAAACGCTCCATGTATCTAAGTTTAGCGAATTACTATGAAGAGCAGGAGCGAGGGACGATCCCTTTTACTCCAGCCGTGCAAGTATATTATGCCTTTCGTGAAGCTCTGGATGAACTGTTAGAGGAAGGTGTTGAGAATCGTATCAAGCGCTTTCGAGGCTATGCGTCCACGATTCGAACGCGTATGCAAGCCATGGGTATTCAAGCGGTCTTACCGCCAGAGGCACAAGGGAACACATTGACCGCGTTCAATTTGCCTGAGGGGGTTGCCTATCCCCAGCTTCATGATGAGTTGAAGGATGCGGGCTACGTTATCTATGCTGGCCAAGGCCCCTTAGAGAACAAGATTTTTCGAGTAGCCAATATCGGTGTTTTGACGAACGAGAATATTGAAGGATTTCTCGATGCCTTTCAATCAACACTGAAGAAGATTCGAGCGTGAAGGCCATTATTTTCGCCGCGGGTGTAGGGCGGCGCTTGCAAGCTGTCACAGGTGGGAAGCCTAAATGTTTGGTGACGATTGGAGGGCGGACTCTCTTGTCACGTCATGTGGAATGCTTGAATCGGTTGGGTGTGTCTGAAATTGTGTTGGTCGTGGGTTTTGCACAAGATGCGATTCGTGAGGCGATGCATGCAGAAGCTTCAACCTGTCCTATTACATATATCGTGAACGAGAAATTTGTTCGAGGAAGTATTACCTCACTATGGGCGGCACGAGATGAAATGAATGATGATGTTGTGCTGATGGATGCCGATGTGTTGTATGCCTCAGAGATTTTAACTCGTTTGTTGCAGTCTTCTCAGCCTTCGGCATTGTTGATGGATGAAACGGTGAGACAAGAAACTGAAGAATGTATGGTCGCAGCGCAAGATGGTCGTGTGCTTTCTTTGAGCAAGGTACTTCCGGCCGATTACGAAGAAACTGGTGAAGGCGTGGGGTTTTTGAAGGTGCAAAAGCAAGATGTTCCATCTTTGCTGAATGCTGTTCAGGCATGTATTGAGGCTGATAAGTTGGATATGGAATATGAGGATGCGCTCACGACTTTTTTTCAGGATGTGCGGGTCGGTTATGAAAAAATTGGGGGACTACCCTGGATCGAAATAGACTTCCCTGAAGATGTGAAAAGAGGCGAATTGAAGATTGTATCGGCGATCAAGGCCATCGAGCAGAGGCCTTCAAATATTCCCGTGACATGAACGTGATCTAGCTATGGATGGAATTCTCAAACAAGAGACAACCGACGCTGTTGATACAGCCATTCTGCTGACATCTGCAGGCGTCTTCGCTTCTGACTACATGGATTCTGAGCAGGTTATGCCCAGTCCATTGACGCGTGTTGGCGGGATGACTCTTTTTCAACGAGCTGTACTCACTTTACAACGCGGTGGTATCTCTCAAATTTGGGTCTTAGCTGGCAAAGAGGAAGCAGCCCTTCGAAATTTATTACAACAAGACAGCCGGTTGCAGGCTGCCGTCCGATGGCTGCCGGTGCGCGAATTTCCTCCGCATGATTCTGAAACGTGGGAAACGCTGGCCGATGAAGTCAATGGGTCATGTATGGTCGTGGGTTGCCATACTGTATTTTCTCCTTCACTGGTACAACAATTAAGACACGAGGGTGGACAAGGTAAAGCGGTTGTTGTCGTCGGTTATTCTACGGAGGGTTATCATGTCGGTAACCCTAGCGTGGTGGTGAGGCCTGAAGGCCTGGAAGGCAACTCCGCCTCTTCTGTCATGTTTCGAGATCCCCCAGTGGCTGCCACGATAGAAATGACTTCACACGGCAGCAATCACGAAGCATCGTGTTTACCAATCGTTGGCGATCTGATGGTGTTGCCAGGTCGATTATTGGGGATATCGGGTGTGCTGCATGCCAGTGGAACGAATCCCTTACGTTTAGCCTTGGAACAGGCTGCGGTTGAAGGGACGGTCATGGCGATACCCGGCGAGACGCATTGGTTTCGAGATGTTCGCGGACCTCAGGGGCCAAAGCTGGCCGAACAAACGTTGGTCCGTTCGCTGCAGACTTTGAAGGGTGGGTTAGATGGATTTGTTGATCGCTACGTCAATCGAAAATGTTCTGGCATTCTGACTCGACTGTTTCTGAAATTACGATGGTCACCCAATGCGATTACTGTGCTGTCCATGGTCGTGGGCTTACTTGCAGCAGGATTTTTTATCCCCGGCTCGTGGCAGTTTGCTCTGATTGGGGCTTTCCTTTTTCAATTGTCGGTTATCATTGATTGCTGTGATGGCGAAGTCGCAAGGCTCACGTACTCCGAGTCAAAATTCGGCCAGGAGTTGGATATTTGGGCAGACAATGTCGTGCATATCGCCATTTTTGCCGGAATAGCATGTGGAGCTTACCTTCAGGGCCCGTGGGAGCAAACAAATTTGCCATTGGTGCTGGGTGCATCTGCCATGTTGGCAAATGTTGCGTCATTATTATTAGTAAACACTGCTCGGCAGTTGCGTTCTCGTTCACGTGACTCGAATCCGTTAACTGACCGTGAACGTACAAAAATCGATTTTATGCTCGGTAAAGTCGCGAATCGAGACTTTTCCGTGGTCGTGTTGATCTGTGCTGCTTTGGGTTTCTTGCACTGGTTTCTTGCCTTAGCCGCGATCGGATCGTGGTTCTTTGTCACGTCAATGGCCTGGCTTCTCCGTCGAAATCTCATCTCTCGTGCTTAAATTGGTGTTCCTGATTATTGGGCTCATTGCCCTGATCGGGATCGTGCTTCACATCGGTCTCGAACAAATTCTTAACGCAGCCTCTCAACTGGGACCTCTTCCGCTTTGTATCATCTTGCTCCCTATGATTCTCGTTTATGGGCTTGAAGCCTGGGGCTGGCGGCTTACCTTAGGGGCTTCTGGTGCCAAGGTGGGGTTCTTGCGTGTGTTTGCGATCAGAATGGCTGGTGAGACGGTCAATGTCACCACGCCCGCGGCCTATATGGGTGGTGAACCATTGAAGGCCTATTTGCTCAAGAGATACGGCGTTCCAATGGTTGAGAGCATGGCCTCGGTCATTACAGCGAAGACGACAATGACACTCGCTCAGGTTCTCTTTATTTTATTAGGGTTAGGCCTCGCATTTTGGATTTTGGATGCAGCCACTCACTACTGGATGGCGATGCTTGTGAGTGTGGGCCTTCTGGCATTTGGCGTGGGCTTGTTTGTGATGTTTCAACGCTATGGGCTGGGGATAGGATGTCTGACCCTCTTGAGAAGCTGTGGCATCCGATTGGCCTTTCTTGAAAATCGAGAAGACCAATTGCGAGAATTGGATGCCACGATACGACGGTTTTATTCCGACAACCGACGGACGTTTTATGTGGCTTTGGGAACTTTTTTCCTGGCCTGGCTTTGTGAGACCCTGGAAGTCTATGCGATTTTGTATTATTTAGATGTTGGAGTTGATATCTGGACATCGATTTCAATTGCGGCACTCAGCGTCTTTATCAAAGGGGGGACGTTTTTTATACCTGGGAGCTTGGGTGCTCAAGAAGCCGGTTATACCCTTTTATTGATCAGCTTCGGGTATACAGAGGTGACGGGTATTACCTTTGCCTTGATACGGCGGTTGCGAGAAATTCTTTGGATTTTCATCGGTTTAAGCTGCCTCATGATGTTAAAAGGGACGGATCTTTCAATACCGCCCGAACCCACATCAGTAGTGTAGCTCCGTTAGATGGTGGCTGGGGAGAGGTTATGCTCAGGGGACTTGAGTTTTGTGATTCTTCTGAGGAATAATTGAAAATATATTTTTTGGAACTGTAGGAGGATAGTCTTGTGAATATTCAATTAGGCACCAACACCTTACGAAATACGAATGGAACCTTTTTGGCTCACGGCAAAGAACAGATCCGTATTGAGTGGCTGGAAGAAGAAAAAAAATTAGCGTTGACGATGGGGGTATTCATGCCCACCGGCACCGAGGTCGCTACGTTAAAGAATAATGTGTGGGAAACCAATCCCAATGACCGTTTCTTGTTCACAAGTACAGCAGAGACACTCAAGGTTGAAGATACGACGTTAAAGACGGTTGTGATGGAAATCCAAACAGCCGAAGACCAATCCGTGAAAATTCCTGCTGCGAAATTCTACACCTCGAAGGGAACCCTATCCGAAGTCTCCGCCGAATGGTGGCGAGTCGGTAATAAAATGGAGCTGACCGGCATCGATACTGACCTCGAAGGTGGTGCTATCGAACTCCCCGAGTGACGAGTTTACCTATCGGTTACTCATCGGACTGTAACAGTCAACGTTCCTGTCATTTCTCTGGAAGCTTGTCCACGCGAATGCGGAAATCCATCTTCCTAGTAGTCCTTTCCTAAGAACCGCCGAATAGGGTTAACTCTTGCGGAGTTTCTTCTCATAAATTATTCCTTTCCGGTACTTTCGTTTGTTTCCCAATCAAGCTCAATATGAGTCGTTAGTCTTCACAGCCTTCTCTGGTTAGTTGTGACTCCTTTCTAAGCAAGCTGCATTCACCGATAAAGAGCTAATCTATAGTAAGTGTTGGGATAGCTTTTTTCTTCCTAGTAGTCACACTGGCCTTCATAGGTTAAGCCGTCATTTTTGGAGTGTGTGCCACTCTGAGACATAAGAATGAATGATTGCGTTTTTTGTTCGACTCGGTTCAGAAAAATGCTAATAGCTTTGTTGGGGATTTAGCCGATTCCGACACGTATATTGTTTTTAACTGAAATGAATTTTCTCATAAAAAATGAAATCTTCAGAGCGGGCTTGTGCATAATTTTATGGGCAGGCGTGTTTTTCTTGGTTTTGCCCTCAGCCGCCTTGGCGGTTAATTTAGAAGGAATCAATAACTACGATTGCGGTGATTGCTACACAACTCTATTGTACTATGGAGCTATCCTCGGCGGGATCGGCCTTATAGTTTTCTGTGGATTGTAGGCCTTAGGGATTCTTTGCCCCATAGGGTTTGGACGAGAGGCCAATACTAGCATTGAAAGAATTCTTTCGAGTGAGGTCCAGAGTCGGATTGAGAAGCGATTTCAAGGAGAACTACAGGAATTAAGGCAATTGGGTTTTGAGCCTCATTGTTACTATTGGGAAATTACGGGGCCTTATACTCTTCTTTCAAACTTCTTAGTTTTTTAAATAATGTGTTCAAAAAATGAGGTAATAGGAATCCGATCTCCCCTGCGTATTTCGACTGGTTATCCGCTATTGGATCTTCCAAATCAGGCAACCTTTGCGACTGTTTTTGCCTTTGAAATTCAATTTGTGACGTTATTTAAGGATGGGACAACGTTAATTACCGGAACTGATGACCGGATCCCAAGTTTCGTAGATGAAAATTTCAAAATATACCGGCAAAGTGTAACTCAAACCATGATGGAAGCTTGGCATGAACATCAAATTCGCGTTGAAGCATTTGAGGCGGAAAGAAGCCAGCAAAAAGAGGATATTAAGTTTTCAGATTTTGCAGACATTCTCACAATAGTAGAAGCTATTTTGCTGGTTAACAATTTATTCCGGAAGACAGAAGGGTGTGATGGAATGATGGGTTGAAGGTCTGATTCGGTTCAAGAAAAATTAGCTAGATGAATAGGGGAATATTCTTCATGTCTTTTTTGTGTTAGGGATGACAAAATGGAGCTGACAGGCATCGACCGCCGACCTTGAAGACAGCAGGATCGAACTTCCCGAATAAATAGTTTCCCTGTCTTCTTTACTGCGGACTGGCATAATCGAAGTCCTTTTCGTTTCCATGGAAGCATGTCCACGCGTAGGTGGAAATCTAGTTTCCTAGTCGTCCGTTTCCATTACGAGTTGAATAGTTTAGCTGTTGCGGGGCTTCTTTTCGTACGACTCTCGTTCCCGATACTTTTGATTGTTCCCCAATCAAGCTCAATATAAGTCGTTAGTCTTCACAACCTTCTCTGGTTAGTTGTGACTCCTTTCTAATCACGTTTCATTCACCGATAAAGATTAAATCGATGAGTCGTGGTATACCTTTTTCTCCTTAAGGGGCATAATGCATGTATTATAATGATCGTTTTTGGTTGGGATCATCATGAAACAAGCGAAGAAAGAATAGGGATTTTCGTTCGATTTGGTCTAGAGAAATGCTCATGGCCTTGTCATGAATGGAATAATGTTCGACGAGGTTTTTTTCAACTGCAATGCCTTACTTCATAAGAAAAAAAGTCTTTAGCCAGGTTATGCGCAATATTTTTTGGACAGGTGTACTTTACTTGGTCTTCACTTCAGTAGCCCTGGCGGATAATTCTGCAGGGATGAGTGTCGACGATCACGGGGAATATCCAAGCGCCTTGTTGGAGTGGGAGTCTCTAGCCAACAAGGGGGATCCCACGGCTCAGTTCAATCTTGGGTATCGTTATGCCAATGGCCTTGGTGTATCGAAAAATTTAGAAATGGCGCTATCATGGTATAAAAAAGCGGCGATGCAGGGAGATGCGACTTCCGCGTTCAATATGGGTGTGATTTACGAAATGGAAAGTACCGTTGCCGACGATAACTCAGCCCTTCGGTGGTATAACGTTGCGGCTCATCGATGTTCAACCAAAGCGATGGTGAGCATTGGAGTGATCTATTCCAAAGGCAAAGGGGTCTTTCAGAATAAAAGAAAGGCCTTGAGATGGAATCGACGAGCTGCCGAATTTGGCGACGGATATGCGCAATATAAGGTGGGCCTCAGGTATTGGGATCAAGAAATTATTCCTCAAGATTTAGAGCATGCCTACATGTGGTTAAGTCTTGCTGGGCAACAAGACGAACCTCAAGGATATGCCATACGAAAGCTTCTCGTTAAAAAAATGACCCCTTTGCAGATTTCAACATCAGAGAAATTGACCAACGATTGGGAGCCGAAAGTGTGTTCATCTGATTAATAGCGTCTTTCCTTTAGAAACAACACACTGAGATTTTTAAGTAGGATATGCGAAATATCTTTCTTCTGGCCTTGTTGATTAGTTCATTGTCCTCGCCGATATTAGCAGCCGAACAAAACCCTACGAACCCCAATCTTTCAACTTCTCCTCCTTCGATTTCTCTTTCGAGCCTCCCAGAGCCAGACAAACCTAAAATTTCTCAAGATGTCTATTACAAGATTGATGGGATTGTTTCAGGGCCGCGTGCGCCTCGGCTGACAGAAGCGTCGTATCCCACGGAGTTTGGTGAAAGTAGGGTGGTGGTGTGGATTGTGGCTCAACAACATCTCTATTGGAGCGGGTTTGTAGTGGGGGCATTGTTTTTGGTGACCATGTTGGAAGTCATTGGGGTCATTGGCCGGGGATCTAGTCACTCGCATTTCTATCATCGTTCTGCCAGAGAGATTTTTCGATTGATTGTCTTGGCGTTGGGTTTGGCAGCGGGCTTAGGAGGCCTGTTGTTGATTAGCTTGTTGGTACTGTATCCTGACCTCACATTGTATCTCACCACTGTCTTTCGCCCGGTATTTCTGCTGTATGGGGCGCTCGGGATCGGTCTGATTTTCTGGATGGCTAGAGAGAGACGGCAGACTACTCAATATCTCATGGCATAGCCCTACCTGTTCAAATTTCATCAGTGATGACGAAGTAGCAAATCTCAAATATCTGAAAAAAACGGGTTTAGGAATGTCCCAGACTGGCAATTTTGGGGAACGTTTCCTCTGTAATTTTAGGACAGTTGCGTTCAGCTTGGTGGGTTTGGTGGGCGAGTTGTTGAGAAGTCTGATGGCTAAGGGTTATGGCTTCGACCATGGCTTGAAATTGTTTAGGGCCTTCTTCTTGAAGGTGTGAGCAAGATTGTTGTTGAGCTATCGATAAGGCTGTTCCCGTCTTGCAGGCAAACAATTGTTGGTAGGTGGAACGAACGTCTTGCTGGAGTTGCTGCTGCCGTTGCTCTGATGTTCGAAGAGTCTCTTGGGTGTGCTCGATTTGTAGATGTGCGACTGTACAGGGCTGACTCTCAAAGTCTGCCATGGCAAGGCCCGGTATCAGTAAAAACGAGACTAATGCCAGGGAAAAAAGGCAAATGATTCGTGTGATGTTTTTGGTGAAAGCATGAACCATAGGGTGTATTTCACTATGGATTCTGCGAAAATCCTATTCATCAAAAGGAGGGGGTTGAAAAAATACAGATATCAAGCTGCTGAAATTATGTGAAATGATGGGTAATTGCTAGGAATCTATAGGGTTGTGCTGGATTCAAGCTATTTGAATAAGGTTTCTTCCAGAATCGATTGAAGAACACGGATTCATCGATATTTGCTTCCGACTGAAAAGTTTCAGATATTAGCCATGACGAGCGGCTGGCTTGTCGATTTCAAATTCAACATGCCAGGAATGCAGTCAATTTTCCATGGAATGACGAGATTTTGCAGAGCCTGACAAGAAACCTCATTCTCGTAGAATGATGAGGCAAGCAATGAGCCTAGTGTTAAAGGCATTATGGCTCATTGATTGTCAACCAATAGACCGCGTAAAGTGGACAGTACTTCCCCGCCATTAAAACGGACTTTATCCCTGACACCGACCAAACACGTGTAAAAGGGCCAGAGCCCAACACAAAATGTGTGGAAGTCGCCTTTGACGCCACTTCTGTGGCATTGGCCGATATTTTCTAGGCCACCTTATCGATCGCGACAAAATGGAAGCGAGTGATCAAAGCCAGGCAAATGGCTTTGACTGGATGCGTGATGTTGTCGTAGCACTCTTGTGATACGGCGCATGTCAGCACCATTTTGGCCAGATACCCAAATTCGGATCTCAACCAGAAAGGTTTTCAGACAGACTATGATACACAGTAAAAAAGACTCATTAGCGGCCTCGACTATAAAGGACGCCTCTTCCGGTTTCTCGTCTCTCGGTCTCGGGACGGCCCTTCTCTCCACTCTCGAGAAGTTGGGATATGAAGAGCCTACCCCCATTCAACAGGAAGCGATCCCCCCACTGCTGGCTGGGCGTGATCTTTTAGGTCGCGCCGCTACAGGAACTGGTAAGACGGCAGCTTTTACTCTGCCTCTCTTACAGCGGCTCGATCGTTCAGCTCGACAGCCCAATCCTTCCGTGTTGATTCTGGTGCCCACTCGGGAATTGGCGATACAGGTGTGTGAAGCGGTTGAACGTTATGGCAAAGAACAGCAAGTTGCCATACTTGCGGTCTATGGTGGAACAGCTATTAGGCCACAACTTATAGCGCTTAAGCGTGGTGTCGATGTCATCGTGGCAACTCCTGGTCGGGCGTTAGATCACATCCGCCGCAAGAGTCTTCAACTCAAAGATTTACAGATGGTGGTGTTGGACGAGGCTGATGAAATGCTCAATATGGGTTTCGCCGAAGATCTCGATGCCATCCTTCAACAAACTCCAAAAACGCGTCAAACCGCACTGTTTTCTGCCACGATGCCTTCTCGTATCGCCTCTATTGCACGCCGGCATCTACAAGACCCGGTTGAAATTCAAATTGCGAAAGAACCTGTTGAAACTGGGGTAGCGCCTCGGGTGCGCCAGACTGCATATCTGGTTGCTCGCCAACACAAGGTGGCCGCGTTGGCCCGTATCTTGGACATGACGAGTCCGAAGTCAACATTGGTCTTTTGTCGAACGCGTCTTGAAGTGGATGAGTTAACCTCAATGCTAAATAGTCGAGGGTATCGTGGCGAAGGTCTTCACGGGGGGATGAATCAGGCTCAACGTGATCGCGTGATGGCCTCGTTCCGATCAGGAAGCACAGAGTTGTTGGTCGCGACGGATGTAGCCGCGAGAGGCTTGGATATTTCTCATGTCTCGCATGTAATGAACTACGACGTCCCAACATCTCCCGAGGCCTACGTCCATCGTATTGGGCGGACGGGGCGTGCTGGGCGGGGTGGCGAAGCGGTGAGTCTGGTCGAACCACGCGAGCGTTGGTTGCTGCAGAATATTGAGCGATTGACGAAATCCAAGATCGAGATGGCCACACTCCCGACGGTCGCTGACCTTCAAGCGAAGCGACTAGAGCGGATTGGCAATGACATTCAAGATTTACTCAAGCAAAATAAACATGATCGTTTCAGGACGATCGTGAGTTCCCTTTCCGAAAAGTTTGATCCCACGGATGTCGCTGCGGCTGCCATGCAACTGGCGTATGGATCAAAAGACAGTGGAAGAACTGAAGAAGAAATTCCGACCATACAGGACAGAGCCAGATCGACACCCGCTGTGCCGCGGCGACCAAGACGGGAGCCACCGGGTTGGGCTCAAGGCCAAAGGGCAGGGGGAAGTTCGGGGCGGCCAGTTGGCAGGCGTGAACATCCCGGTCGACCAGATCAATCTGCCAGACTGGCCACCTTACACTTCAATGCGGGAAAAAATGAAAGCATTCGCCCTGGAGATTTCGTTGGTGCCATAGCGAATGAAGCTGGGATTAATTCGAATGTCATTGGTCCGATTAAAATCGCGGATGATTTCTCGCTAGTTAAAGTCCCTGAAGAGTTAGCTCCGGGAATTATAAAAGTCCTGAGCCGTGCAAGATTGAAAGGCAAAAAAGTTAAAGTTCGTCTCTATAGAGACTAGAAGTTCGTAGGGGATGCGGGAGCTTGATGTTGTGGTAGGTTGCACTTCAGTCTTCCGCATGTCCCCGAGTTCAAGAGAACAGAACACGTCCGATAAGACCGAGTCCTTCCCCCCCCAATCTTGCCTGAAGTTAATTCTCTTTAAAATGAGAATGGTATAAAGCCTTACACTGAGGAGTTCTTTGACGACGGTCGTTAGCAATTCGCCATTCACATGTACTAAGAAGGAATCAGATGCTTAGCGCGCAGCAGTTTTGGCGCGGGCCATCATGCGGCAGAAGGAGCAGGTGCCTGCAGTGGTTGGTTGGCTGCAGGTCTCACAGGGAAGAAGGGTGCTTTGATCGATATCGGTCATTGTGTGTTTTGTTGATTCGGCAGATTTTTTCTGTTTGTCTAAGAATCCCCAGTAAAAGCGG
This sequence comes from Nitrospirales bacterium, assembly GCA_029261255.1. Taxonomy (GTDB): domain Bacteria; phylum Nitrospirota; class Nitrospiria; order Nitrospirales; family UBA8639; genus Nitrospira_E. The sequence continues at coordinate 32,705 of JAJDBQ010000182.1, read as the reverse complement.
TGTTTGGTTCCTGGTGATTCGGCTTCTAGTCGGTTGAGTACATCTTTATACACCAACATCTTTGCGCCTTTGGCATTGGGACATTCTTCCACGAGATAATCAATTCGGTTCACGACGGCGTAGGCGGCAATTTCTCGTTCCGTCATGCGATAGAGCGGTTTGACTTTCTTAGAAAATCCTTCAACCGACGCTGGTAGAGTGGGTGACTGTTTTTGCAAATATTCGTCTTGCCAATTCAACACGTTGCCTAATAGTCGTGCGGCTTCATCATCGAGATTATGTCCGGTGGCCATCACATCGTAGTTATTCTGATATGCCACCCGATTGAATTGGTAGCGTTTGATCGTGCCGCAAGCCGAACACGTTGGTCGTTTGATGAGATTGGCTAATTCTTTCACGCCATTCCCAGCCCCAGCATCTTCCTCCACGGTTTGAATGATGAGTTTTGAGCCACAGGCTTCGGCGACATCATGAGCAAAGCGTTCTACTTTTTCATGCGAGCGCTCCGAATATCCCGGTATGCCTAAATCCACATAGAGTGCATCGACGTTATAGCCCAGCTTGAGCAGAATTTCCCACAGGGTCAAACTATCTTTTCCCCCAGAGACGGCGACTAAAATACGATCTTCTGGCGAAAACATTGTTTGGGCCTTAATGGCCTTTTGTACTTGGGTACGGACGAATTCTGTCAAACAGGGGCCGCAGTAGGCCGTATTATGGCGAGGCAGCCCTAAAACTGCTCGATTGGAACATTTTCGACAGCGCAAGGCTTACCCTCCAGAAATGACCGGACGGACTTCAATGGTGTCCTCATCCGCGACAATCTCGTCTTCGGTCATGAGATCCTGCCCGCGAATGACCAAAAAGGCTTCGGGGATTAATTGTAATTCCTTGAAAATATCTGCAACCCGTTTGGGACCCTGAAGTTCTATGTCGCGAGTGGGATGGCTTAGATGGACATTCATGGGATCGAATCATAATGCGCGTTTCATGGTATTGGCAACATGACAGGTTCTGGACCTTTTTTGAACCGATCCGAGGCCTTCGGTCTGTCATGTGTCTCTAGACATATTTGCCCATTGCGAGCATTATTCTTCAATACTCCCATTGCTGTTTCTTCCATTAAGTCGGTTGTTTGTAAAGATATTGAGATTATTCAGGAAAAATACTAGGCTTTTGAATGATGGCACCTTGATTTTCGTCTCTCTCTTGTGAGTGTCCCTTGAAATACCAGCAGGACACAATATGATAGCTTATGGGAGGAATTTATCATGACATCAGCAACTGATTCTCCAGATCAACTCTGTATCAATACGATTCGGACCTTGGCGATGGATGCCGTTCAGGCGGCCAATTCCGGGCACCCCGGTACGCCTATGGCCCTGGCGCCGGTTGCCTATTGCCTATGGAATAGGCTCTTGCGCTTTGATCCAGCTGACCCGATTTGGCCGAACCGTGATCGGTTCGTCTTATCGGCTGGCCATGCGTCCATGTTGCTCTATTCGTTGTTACATCTCTGCGGCGTCAAAGCCGTCAATAGCGAATATGAACAGTTGGGCCAACCATCGGTCACCTTAGATGACATTAAACGCTTTCGCCAACTTGAGAGTAAGTGTCCTGGCCATCCTGAGTATCGCTGGACCTCCGGCATTGAGACGACGACGGGTCCACTTGGGCAGGGTGTGGCCACGAGTGTGGGGATGGCGATGGCGGAACGCTGGATGGCCAGCTATTTCAACAGACCGGACTTTGAGATGTTTGCCTATGATGTCTATGCCCTCTGTGGTGATGGATGTTTGATGGAAGGCGTTTCTGCTGAAGCCGCTTCCTTAGCAGGTCATTTGAAGCTCGCGAATCTCTGTTGGATCTATGACAATAATAAAATCACGATTGAAGGCCATACGAATTGGGCCTTTACCGAAGATGTCGCCACGCGGTTTATCGCATATGGATGGAATGTGACACGGGTTGGAGATGCGAATGACCTCGACATGCTCGATCGTGCCTTTAGCACCTTTCGCAAAGAAACCGACCGTCCTACGCTCATCATTGTTGATAGTCATATCGCGTACGGTGCGCCCAATAAACAAGACACACATGCTGCCCATGGAGAGCCGTTGGGTGAAGAGGAAATTCGTCTGACGAAGCGAAACTATGGCTGGCCGGAAGATGCCAAATTTTTAGTGCCGGATGAAGTGCCTGTTCATTTCCAGAAAGGCATTGGTGTTCGTGGGTCAGAATTACGGAAAGCCTGGATGGCTCGATTTACAGAGTATCAAGCGCAGTATCCGGAATTGGCTGACCATCTCTATAAAATGCAGCACCGACAGTTGCCTGAAGGATGGGATAAGGATTTACCAGTTTTTCCACCAGATCAGAAGGGAATGGCCGGGCGGGAGGCTTCAGCAAAGGTCCTCAATGCCGTCGCGATCAATGTGCCGTGGGTGTTAGGTGGTGCGGCTGATTTAGCCCCGTCAACTAAAACGCGATTAACCTTTGAGGGTGCGGGTGATTTTACCAGTGACAATCCTTCGGGGAGAAATGTGCATTTTGGTGTGCGAGAGCATGCCATGGGGGCCATCTTGAATGGGTTGTCATTATCTAAGGTGAGACCCTATGGTTCGGGATTTCTCATTTTCTCAGATTATGCGAGACCGGCGATTCGTCTTTCGTCGCTCATGGAAATCCCCGTGCTGCATGTCTTTACACATGACTCTATCGGTGTCGGGGAAGATGGTCCTACGCATCAACCTATTGAACAAGTTCCCTCACTCCGAGCGATTCCAGGACTGATCGTGCTACGTCCTGGCGATGCCAATGAGATAATGGAAGCCTGGAAAGTGATCATGCAGTTACCGCATGAGCCCGTGGTGTTAATTTTGTCGCGGCAAGCGATGCCGACCTTGGATCGCACGAAGTATGCAGCAGCGTCGGGTGTGGCTAAGGGTGCGTACATCTTGGCTGATGCTTCTGATGGACGACCTGACGTGTTGCTCATGGCAACAGGGAGTGAAGTGTCACTCTGTGTTCAGGCGCATGAACAGCTGATGGAACAAGGCGTGAAGAGTCGAGTGGTGAGCATGCCATCTTGGGAATTATTTGAGCAGCAATCTGAGGACTATAAACAATCTGTTATACCTGACAACGTGACGGCGCGTGTCTCAGTTGAGCTTGCCTCAACCTTTGGTTGGGGAAAGTATGTGGGCACACAGGGGCAGGCGATCGGTATGGAATCGTTTGGGGCTTCCGCCCCTCTCAAAGAACTCGCGAAGAAATTCGGATTTACGGTAGACCATGTTGTGGCTAAAGCAAAATCGCAAATTGCTCAAGCACAAGGGTAAATGGCAGCTTTGCGATGATAACTATTTGGTGATAAGGAGACGTGCTCATGAATCCACTCGTACAACTTCGTAAATCTGGACAAAGTCCTTGGTATGACTACATCCGACGCGGGATGATTACGTCTGGTCAGTTGCAAACATTGATTGACCAAGACGGCCTGATGGGCATGACCTCCAATCCTGCCATTTTTGAAAAAGCGATCGCTGGAAGCACAGATTACGATGATGCCATCACACAAGCCGCCTCTGAATATATTGGGGTGAAGCAGATTTATGAGCGCGTGGCAATCAAAGATATTCAGGATGCAGCTGATATCATGCAGCCGGTGTATGAATCTTCTCAAGGACGTGATGGCTATGTCAGTTTAGAAGTGTCGCCCGATTTAGCATTTGATACGCAGAGGACCATTGACGAAGCGATTCGTCTTCATGCAGCCGTGGCGCGAAAGAATGTCATGATCAAAGTGCCAGGAACGTCTGAGGGTTTGCCGGCTATTGAGGAACTGTTATCACGAGGTATTAATATCAACGTCACACTCTTGTTTAGCGTGGAGATGTATGAACAAGTGGCTTGGCGGTATGTCCGAGGGCTGGAGCGGTTAGCCGCGAATGGAGGAGATGTTGGACCGGTGGCCTCCGTAGCCAGCTTTTTTGTGAGTCGAATTGATAGTCTTATCGAAAAGCAATTGGATGCGAAGATTAAAAATGAATCTGATTCTGCCAAGCGCGCCGTGTTAGAGGGGCTCCTGGGCAAAGTGGCCATTGCCAATGCCAAATTGGCCTACCAGAAATTTGAGGAAATTTTTGGGAGCAAGGATTTCCAAGCCGTGCAATCGAAAGGTGCGCGAGTGCAGCGAGTCTTGTGGGCCAGTACGGGTACGAAAAATCCAAACTACCCAGACACCCTCTATGTTGATCAACTCATTGGGCCAGATACGGTGAATACGATGCCCGAAGCGACGTTTGCGGCTTTCCGCGATCATGGGACAGTGAAGAACACGATCCAAGAAGGTGTCGAAGAGGCCAAAGCGACCATGCAACAGTTGGCGGATGTGGGCATTTCTATGGAGAAGGTGACCGAAACCCTTTTGCATGAAGGGGCCAAATTATTTGTCGATGCCTTTGATCAATTGATGAGCGTGATTAGTCGTAAGCGATCAGAGGTTCTTGGAGACAAGCTGGATCGTGTCACGTATTCACTAGGTTCCATGCAAAGTCAGGTTGATGAGTCGCTAAAGGATATGCAAGCAAAGGATCTTGTTCGTCGGATTTGGGCCAAGGACCCAACCGTGTGGCATCAGAATCCAGAGCATCAAAAGATTATTCGCAATGCATTAGGGTGGTTGACAATTTCTGAGGAGCAATTGCCTCAGATTGCCAAGCTGCAAGCTGTCGCCAAAGACATTAAGGATGCCGGGTTCAAGCATGTCCTGCTTTTGGGAATGGGGGGCAGTAGTCTCTGTCCGGAAGTGTTACGTATGACTTATGGAGTCATCGATGGATACCCTGAATTGCATGTCTTGGATAGTACGGTGCCCTCGCAGGTTCGGTCATTCGAACAGCATGTGGATTTATCGAAAACGCTCTGTATTGTCGCCAGTAAATCGGGTTCGACGACTGAACCCTTGGTATTTCAGAAATACTTCTTTGAGCGTATGCGGCAAGCAGTCGGCGAGAAAGCCGGCGACCACTTTATCGCGATAACAGATCCAGGATCATTGTTAGAAGGGGTGGCCACGAAGTTACACTTCAGGCATATTTTGGCAGGCGTACCAGAAATCGGTGGGCGCTATTCCGCGCTCTCAAATTTCGGTATCGTGCCGGCAGCGCTGATGGGATTACCTATTGACCAGTTTCTTGGTCAGGCAGAACGCATGCGGCATTCCTGCGAGGCTGCGGTGCCGGCCGCGGAGAATCCTGGAGTCATGCTTGGGACCGTGGTCGGCATGTTAGCAAAAGCGGGGCGAGACAAATTGACCTTTGTGACATCGCCTGCATTGTCGAATCTTGGTGCGTGGCTTGAGCAATTGGTCGCCGAAAGCACAGGCAAGGAAGACAAAGGAATCATTCCTGTCGAGGGAGAATCTGTTCGCGCACCTAGTGTCTATGGCGAAGATCGAGTTTTTGCCTACATTCGTTATGAACAGGGTGCGGATCCGAAGCAAGATTCTGCTGTGAAGGCGTTAGAGGAAGCTGGCCATCCAGTCATTCGTGTTGCCGTCGGTGACTTAATCAATCTTGGTCAAGAATTTTTCTTGTGGGAAATGGCGACTGCTGTGGCTGGAGCGATGTTGGGTATTAATGCGTTCGATCAACCCAATGTCCAAGAAAGTAAGGACTATACCAAAGCCCATCTCGAGACCTTTACAAAAGCCGGAAAGCTTGCTGAATCCACCCCGCTCTTGGCTGATGGAGATGTTCAGGTTTTTGTGGATGAGATGAATGGGCAGGCACTCAAGGGCAGTTCCGCCTTGGATGATCTCGTCGCCGCGCATGTCACACGCCTCCAGGCTGGCAATTATTTTGCCATGAATGTCTATGTGGAGCGAACGGATGCGGTGCATGAGATCTTGACTGGCATTCGAACCAAAATTCGCGAAGCCAAACAAGTGGCCACCACCCTAGGTTATGGACCTCGTTTCCTCCATTCCACTGGGCAGCTTCACAAAGGCGGCCCCAACTCTGGCGTCTTTATCCAAGTAACCAGCGATGATGCGGAAGATCTGGCCATTCCGGATGAACCCTATTCATTTGGTGTCTTGAAGGCCGCACAGGCCTTGGGAGATTTGCAAAGTCTCGCCAGTCGTCAGCGCCGAGTGATTCGCGTGCATGTGGGGACCGATGTGGTAAAAGGCTTAACCCGCCTCGCACAGGCTATTGAAGCGTCGCTTTGCGTTGGCAAGTCCTAAGAGTAAGCAGCCATAAGTTAGAAGACGAATGGACGTCAAATGTCAGACGTGAAGCAGGGGGAGAAACGTGACAAGTATGCAGTCATCTATTCTTGTATGCTTCACGTCTGTCAGCGAGAGCTGTGAACGCTATACGAATTATTGAGAATCAGGAAATTTAACGTTTCGGTATCTTTTCGCTTCAGCGCAAGCCTTCCTTTTCGTCATATTTTCTAGAAATTTTTTCATCTTGAGAATGTTGATTCATCACATTCTTCATCGACTGATACGCCCACAGCCTGCGTTCTTAAATAAGACTCTGAAGACTGAAGGGTTTTGCGCGAAGAAAAGATGGTGACAAAGGCTCTCAAGGAATTCATTACACGACGTCAGTAGCGGAATGTTCTCCAGGCAAGGAGGTCAATCAAATTTCGTAAAGAATAGAACTGCAAAGCAGATCGGCAAGATCGTGAATCTTGCTATTGAGACGTCTTTTTAGTCTTTTGTGTTTTGTTGGCTTCATATCGAGAAATGATGTCTAGGAATCTTTCGGCTGAAATGAGGTTAGGGGGTATGAAACAATTTCAGAAGACGGCGGAAGATAAAATTTTGAGATTCCTACTCTCACTCGATGGATTATGGAAAAATGGCGAAGAATTCTTGCTTGAACCTTCTTTACGTTCCTAAAGAAATGGCTAGTTGCTTTCCTCCGGAGAGGTGGAAATTTTGCCTTTTTCATTTCATTAATTTCTGATCTTTTACATCCAACCAATCACGGAGCCAGTCGCCGAATAGGTTTGCAGCGAGGACGACGGCCATGAGTGTGAGGCCAGGAATTAACACGAGATGCGGTGCGACGAGCATGTAGCGAGTGCCATCGCGGATCATGCTGCCCCATGAGGCTTCAGGGGGCTGCACCCCTAAACCTAAGAAGGACAACCCCGCTTCGGCAATGATGGCGCCTGCAATGCCGAAGCTCGCCTCAATGATGAGAGGAGCCGTGATAAGAGGAAGCAAGTGCTTGCTCATGATGCGCCATGGTGAGGCACCCATGGCTTGTGCGGCAATGACATGATCGGCATGCTTAAGCGCGAGGACTTGCCCACGCGCTAGGCGTGCATATCCCACCCATCCCACAATCACTAATGCCAAGATGACATTTTCTATGCCAGGTCCAAGGGCTCCGGCTAAAGCAATGGCCAGCAAAAGGCCAGGAAAGGCCAGCATGATGTCGACGATTCGAACGAAGATCTGATCAACCCATCCGCTGAAATATCCGCTTGCGATCCCTAAGATACCGCCAATCAGAATTCCCAATGCTACGACGCTGAGAGCGACGAAAAACGATGTGCTTGCTCCTGTGATGAGGCGATCTGCAATGGATCGCCCTAGTTCATCAAAGCCCAACCAAGAACTCTGGTTAGGCCCTATGAGTATGTGGGTGAGGTCAATGGTGTTGGGTGTGAGGGGAAGAATGTGACTGCCTATGGCCATGATACCCCATGTCAGGAGAATGCCTAATGGAAACCAAAATCGCATCATGATGGGTTTTGCCAATTAATGCGGGGATCCAGCCAGGCATAGAGCAGGTCAGTCAGGAGATTCACGACAATGTAGGTCATGCTGATGCAGAGTACGGCCGCTTGTACCACGGGATAATCTCGTTGCTGAATGGCTTCGATCATCAGGAGTCCTAATCCGGGCCAAGCAAACACGGTTTCGGTTATCACCGCACCACCGAGCAAACCACCCAATTGGAGACCTAATAACGTCAGGACCGGTAAGAGCGCATTGGGCAGCGCATGGATAATGGTGGCGTGTATAGATGAGAGACCTTTGGCGCGAGCCGTTCTGAGAAAGGCTTCTCCCAAAATTTCCAGGAGACTGCTCCGAATCATTCTGGCCAGTATGGCGGCCATCGCTGTGCCCAGCGTTAACGCAGGTAAAATCACGGCATTCCAGCCTTCTCGCCCACTCACAGGAAACCAGCCAAGCCAAAGGGCTCCTACGAGAATCAAGAGAGGCCCCATCCAGAAATTAGGGATGGACATCCCGAATAAAGCAAAGCCCATGCTGCCGTAATCGTAAATGGAATGTTGGCGGGTGGCTGCTAACAGACCAAGTGGTAGCGCAATGATGATGGCGATAGCTAGGGCAACGATACTGAGATGCAGTGTGATAGGAATGCGTTCAAGCAGTAGGTCGACGATGGGACGACCGGAGAATAAGGAGTGACCAAAGTCAGCTTGGACTAGTGCTGTCAGATAATTCCACCATTGTTCATAGAGTGGGAGGTGTAAGCCTAATCCTTGGCGTAAGCTCTCTCGATCGGCAGCGAGGGCTGACTCGCCAAGCATGACGTCAATGGGATCACCGGGAATCATGTGAATCAGAAAAAACACGAGGCTGATCACACCAAGTAATCCAACGAGGGCACTGAAGATTCTTTTCAATATGAAATGTGACATGGTCCAATCCGTGCTGATGTTGGGTCAGGGAGAAATTTCTGACAAACTGGAGGAGCGACGCTCATGAACCTGCTTGCCATTTGATTTTAGGCTGGAATGTCGATGCTGTCGCCCACTGAATGTGAAACAGGCCATCGAAATTGCCATCGGTTCTGAGTGTATAGCCCCGTATGGCCGTGCTTGAAAGAGCGACGTTCTCCTCATACCAGAGGGGAACATAAGGGAGGGTCTCTAATAAGTGTACCTGCAATGAGCGATAGATTTTTTGTTGTTGGCTCTCGCCAGATGTGCCTTCTGCCCTTGCAATCAGAGTATCAGCCAATGGATCAGCATACCGTCCGCGATTGACACCGAGTGGAGGGACCGATTCACTGTGGAAGGCATGTCGAAAGATATCGGGAGTTTTAAGGCCGACCCATGCCAGGCTATACATTTGAAAATTTCCTGCTTTGATATCCCCATAAAAGGTGCCCCAGTCATGGCTCTGAATAGATAGGTGAATACCGACCTGTTGCAGTTGCTCTTGAACGATTGTGGCTAATCGTAATCGAAATGGGTCTGTCGAGGTTTTATAAATCAGTGTGGGTGAGCGTTCCGCAGTGAATCCAGCTTGTCGTAACAGCTCTCGTGCCCGTGGTGGGTCATAGTCATAGCCTTGTAACTGAGAGGCACCGACCCAATGGTTTGGGGGAAAGAGCGCTTGAGCCAGTCGAGCTCGTCCACCTAGCGCATACTGAATGATTTGTTCACGATTGATGGCATGAGCGATGGCTTTCCTCACAAGGCTTTGTCCGACGACCGGATCTTCATGATTAAAGCCGATGTAGGAAAATTTTGACCCTTGTTTGTGCTGAAGTGAAATGGAAGGGTTTTTAGCCAGATAGGCCACCAATTCTGGTGGAAGATCATTTTGTAGTAGATGCACTTCACCAGCCAATAACTTCAGACTGCGCACCGTGGGGTCAGGAACCGCCACAAATTCAATGAGTTGGGAATCGTGACGACGCTTGAGAATGAGTCGCGAGGCATCGGGTCTTTGCTCGAAGAGAAACGGTCCGCTCCCTACGGGATCCTCGTGAAACGGATGCTTCATTGCAATAAGGTTTGCCGGCAGAATGCCGATAACTAAGTAGCTAGGAAATAAGGGATCTGGGTGTAACAAGTAGAAGTCAATAATCGATTCTGTGGGTGTGCGTATTCGACTGATGTTTTTGAATAGCCCACGATGGGGCGAAGCCGTGTTTGGATCGAGTACAGATGCATACGTTTCCTGGACGTCTTTTGCCGAGAGTAGGGTCCCATCCGGGAATCTGGGACGGGGTTCGATGAGATGAAAGCGATAATGAGTGGGGTCGATGGTTTCCCAGGTCGCGAGAGCTGGTATGGGCGTCGCATTTTCTGCGAAATCGACTAGCCGAGCATACAAGAGTCGATTCACTCGAGCGGAGGGCGCATCGGTGGCTAAGCGCGGATCGAGGTTAGTCGGGGCAATGGCTAACCCGACGCGAATGGTGCTTTCGGATGGGGCTTCTGCGCAACTCCACGTAAAAGAAATCAGTAGAAGGAATGACCAGATAATCATCACAATATCGTGATCAATTGACTGTGGGATTGATACTTCATAACCAAGCAAGAGTGTGGTCTTGCGACGTGTTTAGCCGTTTTTTAAATTTTACAGTGATTTCGACTTTCATGATAGCGAAAAAATACTTATGAATAATTATCCTATCCATCCTTCAAGGGGAAAGAATAAAGGAGAGCACGCATGATTGATACCGTCACCATCCCGAATTACGGGAATGCGACCGAAGAGAAATCCACCGTTGATGAAACTCCCTCAAAATCCCCAAAGACGCGAACTCTGACAGCTCCAACGACTATTGCAGAAACTGGTGTACCAGAAGAAATGCTCGTGCAATTATTGGTGCGAACATTGTTCACGCAGGGAGAGCTGACCGAGCGAACAGCCGGGGACATCATGAAGTTGCCATATGGAGTTATGAAGGAACTCTTTACGCTTATCCAAAAAGAAAAATACTGTGAAGTGAAGGGTCACGGGGAATCACTCGGGGTATTGCTCCGGTATGTGTTAACTGATGCAGGGCGTGACCGAGCGAAGGGGTATATGGAGCTCTGTCGGTACGTGGGGCCTGCACCTGTGAGCTTGCAGGCCTATATCGAGATGGTAAAAAGTCAGCCAGTCAATGGGTTAACGATCGATAGACGGACGGTGACGAATGCCACGGAACATTTAGTTTTGACCCCTGGTACAGTGGATCAGCTTGGCGAAGCCGTCAATTCTGGTTGGGCTGTGTTCCTCTACGGACCTCCTGGAAATGGGAAAACGGTATTAGCTGAAGCCATTGGCAAAATGTTGGAAGCGGTAGGAGGAGGGGAAGTGTACATTCCCTATGCCATGGAAGTGGATGGGCAGATCATTCAAGTCTATGATGCGATTACGCATGTGAAAGTCGACGTACCGCAAGAAGCTTCGCGGTCCTTGATTGAAACCAAAAAAGAATCTGATACTCGTTGGGTGCTGTGCAAACGGCCAATTGAGTTTGCTGGTGGTGAGTTAACGCTGGCGACTCTTGATTTAGCCTTTAATGCTTCTGCCAAATATTACAAAGCGCCTCCTCATATCAAAGCGAATGGAGGGGTCTTCTTGATTGATGACTTTGGTCGACAGTTGGTCCGTCCCAGAGACTTGCTCAATCGGTGGATTGTGCCCTTGGAAAAACGAGTCGATTATCTGACATTGCATACAGGGAAAGTCTTTCAACTTCCCTTTGATACGATCGTGTTGTTTGCCACGAATTTGGAGCCGGCGAAACTTGCAGATGAAGCGTTCCTTCGTCGTATTCGAAATAAAATTTACATTGCCGATCCTACTCCTGAACGCTTTAAGCAGATTTTTGAAGAGGTGTGTTCGAAAAAGGGTGTGCCATTTGATGAAGGGGCCGTCGACTATCTCTTGACAGATATCTATGCAAAATATGAACTCAATATGCGGAGTTGTCATCCACGGGATTTAATTGAACAGATTGTCAGTATTGCGAAATTTAATAGTGTTCCTCCAGTCCTATCAAAAAAGTTCATTGATCGAGCTTGTCACACCTATTTCTTTGTGGAAGCAGGCGAATACGACCAGACTTCAAGTTAGTCGCGTTTCACTGTTTTCTTGCTTCTGATATGATTCGCCAAACTTCCAGGGAAGGAAGGATGGGAATCTTCCCATCTGATCCGCTCACGTTTCCAGTAGCAGGATGCTGTCGATGGTCGGAAACCCTTCTTGTTAGTTTTCCAAACTTGGCAGAGCTGAATCTTTCGTATTGGCATCCTGTGTTGTTTTGATCTTTTTCACTTCTTCTTCTTGTCTATGCTAGGATTTTTTCACTAAAGGCAACATCATACGATGTGAATATCACTGCTGTTCTCATGTGAATGATTTCTTTAAAGGAAGAAGGCTTGACTCTTTTGTTCAATCTGGTCAGCTTTGTCTCACGGTGGAAGCTTTGGATAGACTCGCCAAATTATTGCAAGGTGTCTCCTGAATACGGACGAAGGCTCACCATTTCGGGAAATCTCGATATCGCGAATGGGCCAATCTTGAACCTTTAGTCGTGAGGAAGAGAAAGCCCTAGGAGTCTGTCGGACTTAGGAAATCGAGAGCGAAAAAAAAACGGCTGAGCGAGGATAGATTTTGACGATTTCGCCGGCGCATAGTGGGACTGTGGTCTAAGAAATCGGTGAAATCTTGACCGCTTAGACACTTTTGCAGCTGATTCTTCCTAAGTCCGACTGGCTCCAAGTAGACAATCTTGAGGAGAAGTGTATATGGCAGCAACTGTGTTAGTCGTCGATGATGAAAAGGATTTGGTTGAACTTGTTCGGTATCACCTCGAAAAGGAAGGCCTCAAGTGTTTTGAGGCCCATGATGGTGAAACTGCGCTTCAAGTTGCCAGAGAACGTCATCCTGATCTGATTGTGCTCGACCTAATGTTGCCCGGTGTCGATGGCTTGGAGGTGTGTCGTAAGCTCCGGACAGACCCCAAGACAGCGTCGGTCGCTATTATTATGCTGACGGCCAAGGCGGACGAGGTGGATCGTATTGTTGGCTTGGAAATGGGGGCCGATGATTATATGGTGAAACCCTTCAGCCCACGAGAACTTGTGGCAAGGGTGAAGGCTGTGTTGCGCCGAGGGCAGTCGCAAGACCTTCCATCTGTGACGCAGATAGGAACGTTGGTGGTGGATGAGGGGAAACACCAAGTATTGGTTGAGGGAAAAGTTGTCGATCTGACTGTCAAAGAATTTGATTTATTATGCGGACTCATGAAGGTCAATGGGCGTGTGCTCAATCGTGATCAGATTATGGAAACGGTGTGGGGGTATTCCAATGCGATCGAAATTGAATCGAGGACGGTGGACGTGCACATCCGTCGACTCCGAGAAAAACTCGGCAATGAACACAAGCGGGTCGTGACGGTGAAAGGCGTGGGCTATCGTTTTGATGCTGAGCTGGACTCATAAGTCTGTCTGTGCGAAGGAGCGAACCAATCATGTGTGATGCTCCTGCCGTGCAGGTGGGTTGGATGATTGCCGCCATGATAGTCATTGGGGCAGGTCTGACCTGGGAGTGGTCATTATGGGTAATAGGGTTGCTGGGCATGGCTCTCCTGACTGGAGCATATGTGACAACAGCGAAGGCATGGAAGAAAAGTTTTGATACTGAAAAGATAATCCGGGCAGGCCTTCTGGAGTTGCAGCAGCTTACTAATTCCTCCGAAGGACTACCCATGCTCCATTCCTCACCTGAGTCTTTGGGGTCAGATTTTCAGCAGATGGTTGATCTCACAAGTAGACGCATGGGTGATCTTGAAGAGGAGCGGACCAAAATTTCATCCATTGTTCAAAATTTAGTGGAAGGGGTTGTGGCCTTTGACTCTCACGGGCAAGTGTTGTTCACCAATGCCAGTGCTTGTCGGATTCTTGGAATTGATGACCTCGAGTTTCAAGGGCAGTCCATATGGGAAGTCGTTCGCAATCAGGAATTAGCAGACTTAGTCGAAAGAAGTCGAGACCTGGCTATTCATGAACGGCAATTCGTGGAAATTGATCTTCATGCGCCGACTCGCATGACCGTCGAGGTGTATGGTTTGCCGTTTCCGCTGACCAATCAGAAAAATGGCAGTGTGATGGTGTTACATGATGTCACACAATTGCGGCGTTTAGAACAGGTACGGGCCGAATTCATTGATAACGTGTCGCATGAGCTCCGAACACCTTTGGCGGCGATTATCGGGTACCTCGAGACGTTGATTGATGAACCATCTCTGGAAACACCGAATAACCGTAAGTTTGTGCATGTGGCACATCAACATGCCGAGCGACTGAATCGATTGGTCGATGATTTGCGCAGTCTTTCTGAAATTGAATCGGGAAAGGTGATTGTACGATGTGAAGCCGTAGACTTAAAAAGTGTGGTTGATGAGGTGACTGAAATGTTTCAACCGCAGGCGCAGAAAAAGGCTCTTCATCTTATGAGCCACATCGATGAAGAGGTGCGAGTGTGGGTCGACAGAGATCGCGTGGTTCAAATTCTCCTAAATCTCGTCGACAATGCGATTAAGTATTCGTTTGATGGCGGGAGTATTTCGCTTAACGTCCAACGATTGGATAAATTCCTTGTCTTGCAGGTGAAAGATACGGGCCAGGGAATTCCATCAACGGACTTACCGCGTATTACTGAACGGTTTTACCGTGTGGATCGTGCTCGATCTCGGGAAGAAGGAGGCACTGGCCTGGGATTATCTATTGTGAAACATTTGGTTCAACTGCTGAATGGGCAACTCCGTATCCACAGTGTAGTGGGGAAAGGGACAAACGTAGAAATTGAATTTCCGGTTCCTTCTCAAGAAAAGATGCCCTCAACCTCCACTTAATGCCCTGCCAATAAAGATAAGATTCTAGATAAAGAGATTACAATTTGCTGTCGGTAAGTTTGAGGAACGAGAGTTGTGATGTGTCGATAATGAAACGTTGTAGGATATTTGCTAAGGCCTCATTGTAAGCATTGATTGAAGTCGCGACTTCAAGATTTGTGGTTGGATATTCTTCACGATAGTTCCGCAACAAGAGAGTGCGACGATCTTTCATTGAGGTGATCCCGAGTTCAAGTTCTAAGATCACTCGAGGAGATTGATCGAGTACACGTTCAAGCCTAGCAATCCGACATGATAAGGCGTAGTCCGCCTTCGCACGAATTTCTGGGGTTACCACCTGCTGTGCGAGTCCAGCCTTTCGTAAGTACTGCGTCATTTCTTGTTGTAACAGCAATGTCGGTGAGTCTATCCAACGGTGGTATGCGTGGTGGTTGAGCTGGGAAATATTGTTATCCTTGCGATAGACGAGATGGCGTTCACTCGTGAGGGCATCTGCCCAGGGTCGTGTGACTTGAAGTGTGCCTTGTAAGGGAGACGGATTGAGTTTTGTTTCTGGCGCTGGCACATTGAATCGATAAAAATAATCCGGTGAGGATTGTCCTCCAAAGCATCCGCTCAAGAGGAGCATAATGAACATCAACCCGCCGATTTGCCAACATTTTTGGAATTTTTCCATCCTCGTCCGTTCGTTTAGGGTTCGCTAAATTCCCGGCCTCGTACGATGAGTCCCGGGTTGCGCCTCAAGTCGGTAGTGAGTTCGTTCATGTTTCGCGTCGTGGCTTCCAAATTAGAACTGATTTCTTGAATATGGCTGGCCACGACTTCTAACGTATGATGCAGATCCGAAATAGAATGATCGATTTCTCCACTATTATTGCGCACGATTTTTCGCAATGAGAGCAAGAGTGTATCCAATTGTTTCCGAGTTTGGTGAAAATCTGTCGTCACGGTGGAGATATTTCCAGAGGCCAACTCGGCCTTCCCTAAGATTGTCTCGATGGGTTCTTCACTTTGATCTAAAATGTGATTAAGACGGGTTGTGGCGGTCGTTAATTGCCTGGTAAAGGTTTTGACATTTTCCAAGATCACAGGGACATCTTGAGAGAGGACTGTGAGGGAGTTCGAGCCTCCTGAGAGATTATCAAGAAGGGGCTTCAAACTTGTATCCGCCAGATTGCCCAATTTTACCGCAACGGATGACATGGCGGTCATGATGTTGCTAGATCCCACGCTAGGGATTTGTTCCCCTGGTGCAAGTATCTGGTGAGAAGCTCCGGCCTGGATATCGATGACCATGGCAGACAGTACGCTAGCTTGTGTCATGATCGCGACACTGTCTTCGGGAATATCCCAATCTTCACGAATCCTAAGATTGAGTCGATAGACAGATGTATCGGGGCGACGAGTAAAGACGATATCCTCGATTTCTCCAATCGGATAGCCTTCGAATAAGATTTGGCCACCTCGCGAGAGTCCAATGACATTGTCAAACTCCATATAATAGGGCTTAGTGGTTTGTGTGCCGCCAGAAAGTACAGTGAGCCAGACAACAAGCACGCTCAACATTGTCAGCACAAAGATTCCGACGGCGAGATAGTTTTTTCGAGAATCTCTCATGCGTTTCTTGAAAATGTGAGTGAGTGACGTGCCGTAAAGTTATACATAGCTCAAGGTGTCTTCGGCTTCTCCTGTGAGGCGAGCGAGGTATTCATTTGGGTTGAGGATCTCTTCTTCAAAGTTTCGGTTCAATAGGTCTTGGATACGTTTGTTGCCAGAGGCACGTACCTCCTCTACGGATCCAATAGTCAAAATGGCGCCTTTATCCAACACCGTAATGCGATCAGCGATTCGGAAGGCGCTTTCTAGTTCGTGCGTCACGACGACGATGGTCATGTCGAGTGCTTCTCTGAGTCGAAGTATCAGTTCGTCTAATGCTGAGGACACGACTGGGTCGAGACCTGCTGAAGGTTCGTCGCAAAACAAGAGCACGGGATCCATAATGACTGCTCGAGCAAACGCTGCGCGTTTCAACATGCCGCCAGAAAGTTCTGATGGCATCAAATCTTCAAAGCCTGCCATGTTGACGACTTCGAGTTTGAGCCTGACCATGATTTCCATCGTCTTTTGATCGAGTTTCGTATGCTCTCGTAAAGGGAGCATGATGTTCTCTCCCACAGTCATCGAACTAAACAATGCGCCGCTTTGAAAGGCGACTCCCAATTTCCGATACAACTGCGTCATGTCTTGTTCAGTCATACGAGCAATGTTTTGGCCTAGGAGTGTAATACTTCCGCAGCTTGGGTGCTCCAGTCCAATTAAGTGGCGCAATAAGGTACTTTTGCCTGATCCGCTGCCACCCATGATCACCATGATTTCACCTTTATTGACAGTGAGTGAAATAGCATTCAAAATTTTTCGAGAACCGTAATGCGTGGTGAGGTCTGTGACTTCAATCATGGGATGAGAGGGGGGCATCGTTTCATGAACGAGTGAGCAGAAACACAATGAGAAGGTCGGCCAAGATGATGGCTAAGATGGAATGTACGACTGCACGAGTTGTTACCTTTCCGACGCCTTCTGCTCCACCAGTTACGGATGATCCATTGACCACACCGACAATTGTGATCAACACTCCAAAGACCAGACTTTTTCCTACGCCGTGCAAAACATCGTCGGTTCCGAGATACGCCACCGTTTGAGCCATATAGGTTGCCATTGAAATGCCAAGATCCGTTGAAATATAGAGACCGGCTCCGAGCAGTGCGACCAGGTCAGCCCACAGTGTCAGCGATGGGACCATGATCATCATGGCGACGAGGCTTGGCACAACGAGGAATCGGGTCGGATTAATGCCCATGACACGTAATGCATCAATTTCATTATTGATGGTCATGGTGCTCAGGCGAGCGGCAAACGCCGAACCTGATCGGCCAGCGATGAGTATCCCTGTGATCAATGGGGCGAATTCTCGAACGACGGACAATGCGACGCCATAAGTGACTTGATGCTCCGCACCAAAATCTTTCAACGCTTCGATGCCTTGAATAGCCAACATCAGTCCGATCGTCACGGAAACGAGTGAAATAATCGGTAATGCCAGAATGCCGACTTCCATCATTTGCGAGACGATAGGCCCGAGGCGAACCTGTTGTTTTCGACGACCTCCTAAGAAGATCAACAAACTCGATTGATAGAGTAAGGCTGCTCCAAATCCTAAAGCGTCAACCCATTTGGTCGTCACTCGTCCTAAGGCTTCTAATTTTTGAAGAAGAAGTGGGAGTGGCCGATCAGGGCTTAGCATGGATTGCGCTTTCAATATCTGTATGGATGGCAAACACTTTGTCGAGTCGGGCAAGGGACAACACGCGGACCACTGCTGGGTTCAGACAGATAAATGCCATCTGTTTTTCTTTCTTTTTCGCTCGTTGGAACGCTTCGACGAGAGTCGCGATACCGGAACTATCAATATAGGTCACGGATGCCATATCAACCAGAAGTTTTACGCAATGGTCCACCGTATCGAGTAAGATTTCCCGAGCATGGGGGGAGGTCTCTAAGTCGATTTCTCCTGTGAGAATCACGATGTGATAGCCCTGGTCTTCGCGAACGTGATGTCCCATATAGGTCACTGACATGTCGGGGGAGGTTGGACGCCTTTAATCATTCGCATCACGTTCCCTCGCTCCGTTGACGATGGTTCGATGGAGACGGTGTCCATCACTTGTCGAATAAAATGGCAACCTAGGCCTCCAGGCCGGATATCTTCGAATGCGCGGGGATTCATGCAATCGGGGCTAACTGTTGGGGCGTGATCTTCGAGTTCGACCACCAAATCCTTATTGTTGAGTACGATGTGCAAAATAATCGGGTCATCGCATTCCCCACGGTAGGCATGACGAATAATATTCTGGCAGGCTTCATCAATAGCCAGCACAATGTCATCTACTATATCGGAGCCCCATCCATGATTATTGAGGGCCATTTGTGTCATGGCTCTTGTGGGTCCGAGTTCCCTGGCACGAGCAGGGAACTGATGTTCAAGAATCACATGCTCGTGGGGGATGTTTGTTTGATGGTTCATGGTGGAGTCCACTCGAATGCGAGAACAGAGAGATCATCCTGAGCGTGATTGTTCTCGGTCCAATCCAATACAGCCTTCACCGTTGCATCCACACTCAGTTGTAATGGTGACTGATGGGTGACTCTTAATGTTTCTTGCAGTCGGGTCTCTCCAAAAAAATTGCGTGCAATATTCTTGGCTTCAATGAGTCCGTCAGAATACAAGTACAGGCGCCCACCTGCTTCGAGTTGGATTATCCCTTCATCATACTGGCTGTCTTCAAAGAGTCCGATTGGCACATTCCCAACCTCACATTGGCTGACGTCTTGATTGGGTGCGAGGTACAACGGTGGAGGATGGCCTGCACAGGTGTATCGAAAGACACCGTTTCGGACATTGAGAATGCCATAGATGAGCGTGAAATATTGGCGTCCATCTTCACTCATCGGAAACATGGAATTTAATCGTGTGGCAATTTCTGCGGGAGAAACCAGCGTTTCGGTTTCAGGTGATCGATGAGTCTTGATCATCAGGCAGGATGAGTCGCGTCGCGGAATAAGCACGCGACTCAGCGTGACTGACAGAAGAGACGCTGAAACGCCGTGCCCGCTGACATCTAGGACGTAGAGTCCGACGTGATCAGCATCAAGCTGGAACACATTTAATGAATCCCCACCTAATTCTGAGCAGGGTTGATAGGTCCAGGCAAATGAGACGTTTGAAAGTGCGGGAAGGATTTCTGGTAAGAGTGCTTGTTGGACTCGGGCTGCTGCAGCGAGATCATTTTTCATGCAATTATTGGCTTCTTGAACCAGTTGCATCGATTCTTGTAGTGCTTCTTCTGCGCGTTGACGTTCGGCCACCTCCTCTTGAAGATTGGATATGATTTCTTTCAACAGGACTTGGAGATTTCGAATTTTTAAATGCGTGGTGATGCGTGCTATGACTTCTTCAATTTGAAATGGCCTCGTCACATAATCCACTGCACCGACAGAAAATCCTTTCACCGTACTCGCCCTGTCTGATGGAGTGGTGACAAAAATGACTGGAGTATCTTTGGTCGTGTCCAGTTCTTTGAGGCTCAGGCATGTATCAAATCCGCTCAAGCCCGGTAGCGAGACATCAAGGAAAATTAAATCTGGTTTGAGCTCTTGACTGGAGAGAAGTGCCGTTTCGCCATCTGGGACAAGCCTCAGTTCAAAGCCATAAGCGGAGAAGCTTTGAATAAGCCTCTTTAGCTCTGGAGAGCTCTCGGCAGCCATAAGGATGAGGCCTAAATGCATGGGATTGTCTGGCATGTTCAGTGGTATTTAGATGGAAGCGTGGAATTCATTGGTGATTCAATTGAGCAACAGACTTTTAAGATCGCCATGCTCAATTAGATTGGGATGAAGAAACGGCTAGCCTGACTCTCTATCCCCTTCACGTCGTATCGACAAAATCCCCCCTCGACCTAAGTTCGCAACCCAACGAGCATTTTCCTCTCGCTTGTGTAATCTGCCTAACTCCTGGCTGGGCCAATCAAGACCGAATTGTACGGGTCGACGGTCGTGCAGATTTAAAAACGTTACAGCGCTGTAACCTGAACTCAACTGGAAAGCAACATTCTATGAGTATTATTTCGCTGATCTCCTTGATATGGCGACTACACTGGATCTGAATCGAACATCATTAAGTCTGGAGGTGGAAGATGCTTTCAGTAAAAGAAAGAGCGTGCCCCAAATCACTCGTTGAAGGTCAAACAGCACAAAATGTATGGAATTGTATCCTGGAGGAAAGAGTTGTCACGCTTGAGAAGATGGTAGAACGGCTTTCATGGATTCGATGGGGCGATATGTTTTCAATCTTAGGAAGGTTTAGGCGAGAAGGTTTGATATCTGTTCATCAGGTTGGTTCTTCTCTGGAAGTGAGGTTAACCGAACAAACGTAGGGTGTGGTCTGGGATTATAGAATGAACAACAAGTTGCCATGTAACACGTTCGTAACATTGCTGTTACGGAAGGGAAATATAGGAAATGCATAATGTTTACCTACATACGAAGGAGGAAATGTTCATGGAGTCTGTCTCAAAAGGAAATGTACTGAGGGCTGGTACTGTAGCGGTCGGTCTGTTCTTGGGGTTGTTTGGACTCACGGGGATCGATTCGTCCACCGCAGGGGCCAAGGAGTCAATGGATGACCCAAGCTGGAAAAGTTATACACGAGTCAGCGGAGTCTCCGGCAATATCAATAGCATTGGCTCGGATACCTTAAATAACTTGATGACGTTGTGGGCTGAGGGTTTTCGAAAGCAATATCCGAACGTGAAAATTCAAATAGAAGGTAAAGGATCAAGTACTGCGCCCCCAGCGTTGATTGAAGGGACGGCCCAATTGGGTCCTATGTCTCGGAAAATGAAGGGGAAGGAAATGGATGCCTTCGAAGCCAAGTTTGGGTATAAACCCACTCCGTTCCCAGTGGCGATAGATGCATTAGCGGTCTATGTGAACAAGGATAATCCGATCCCTGGGATGACGGTGGCTCAGGTGGATGCCGCCTTTTCAAAAACGCGTCGTCAGGGGTACAAGAATGACATCACAACATGGGGGAACTTGGGGTTGAAAGGTGCATTTACCAAGATGCCCATTAGTTTATATGGACGGAATTCCGCTTCTGGCACGTACGGATTTTTCAAAAAGAAAGTGTTGCAGAACGGCGATTATCGAGATCAAGTGAAGGAACAGCCGGGTTCGGCATCTGTGGTTCAAGGAGTGACGGAAGATCGAGCAGGAATGGGATACAGTGGCATCGGGTACCGTACATCGGGAGTGCGGGCTATACCCTTGGCGATGAAAGATGGGGGCAACTTTGTGGAACCGACATTTGCCAATGCATCGAAAGGAAGTTATCCCCTAGCGCGCTTTTTGTTGGTCTATGTGAACAAGGCCCCGAATAAAGCCTTGTCTCCGATTGTCAAAGAGTTCTTGAATTTCGTGTATAGTCGTGAAGGCCAACAGGTTGTGATCAAAGATGGGTATTTTCCATTAAGTTCCGATCTCATTACCAAACAGCGTGGAAATTTTGAATAGGGTTTTCAGCAAGCCTGTGAGTCACTCCCTCGTTAATTGACGAAGGAGTGGCTTTTTTATCATCCGCATCACGTGAATTGTTCTATGAGAATGAATAGTCCCAGTTCTCTTCCCATCTCTGGTAAAGAAATTTCCTCAACGTCTGGTCAATGGGCGACGCGAAAAACGCGAACAACGCATCGACGTCTACGGCATACCATTGATCGCTCAGCAGGCATAGTGGTCTGGGTTGGCGGTATCGCCACGATTATCAGTATTTTGGGAATTTTTCTCTATTTGATGTGGGAAGTGATCCCATTGTTTCGGTCAACGAGTGGAAATGTTTCGGCCACAGTGCAAGTCGAGAAGGAAAAGGGAGGCACGAGAGAGACCACGGTCATTGGATCAGATGAATATCAAGAAGTGGCTTTTGTGCTTATGCAAAAACGGTTGCAATTCTTGCGAATGCCTCAGGGCGATTCTATTCCCGAAATAGGAGGGGAGCTTGAGATTTCAGGAACTGTACAGTCTACAGTCTTGATTGGCCAAATAGGGAACGGAGTGAGCGTTGCGACTCAAGAAGGCTTCGTGGTGCCGGTCACGATATTCTTTCGATCAGTCTTCGAGGGAGCTACGCGAACAATTGTGCCGACCAGCCAGATCAAAACACCCATTCGGGTGATTCCGGATGGAGAAGAATTGGTGCGTCATGCTCATTCGCAGAAGGATGAGCGACAGATGATCGCGGCCCTGACGCGTAGTGGGACGTTATGGCTTACCTTAGTAGACGAGCCTGGAGATTTTTCTTTTTCAGATGAGGCCACTGTCACGCAGCGACAGTTGAAAGTCCCCGAACAGGTACACATTACGCATTTGGTTTTAGATGGATTTGGGAAGCGTCTTGTTGCCGGGACCGAGCAGGGGGAACTTTTAGAATGGACGTTGCCGGATGGAGGAGAAGCGAAGGTTCGTCGAATCCCAGTTGGCGAATCAGGAGAAGCGGTGACAGCCTTAACGTATTTAAATGGTGAGCGAACACTTGTGGTTGGGACTGAAGCCGGGCAGGTGATGACCTGGGTTCCCATGGATGAACGGCAGGCCCGGTCTATGGTTCCATTCCGAAAAGTCTCTACGTTTCAGGCCCATAATGGAGTCGTCCAGGCCATTTCGCCCTCTCAGCGAGATAAGGGATTTTTGACAGCTGATAGTCAAGGGCACGTGATTCTTCATCATGCGACGACCGGCCAGACGATTTTGGAATTTGACTCGGTCTTATCCGAGACAAGCGCGCTTCGTTTTTCACCGAAGGCTGATGGTGGGACGTGGTTGGGGACGGATGGGCTCTTGCGAACATTTTTGATCGACAACCCTCATCCAGAAATTACGTTTCAATCGTTATTTTTTCCGGTCACTTATGAAGGGTATGAAGATCCTGAACTGATTTGGCAATCCTCCAGCGGATCTGATGAATTTGAACCAAAGTTTGGCATGATGCCGCTCATATTTGGAACATTGAAGGGAACAATTTATGCCATGATTCTGGCTGTTCCGTTGGCAATCATGGGTGCTGTCTATACTGCCATGTTCATGCATCCGCATCTCCGAGCCATCATTAAACCCAGTATTGAAATCATGGCGGCCCTTCCGTCTGTGGTCTTAGGATTTTTGGCGGGCCTCTGGTTTGCCCCGTTATTAGAGAAGATTTTTCCAGCGGTTGTAGCGGGGGCTCTTATTATACCGGTGATGATTGGGTTGGTGTGCCTGCTCTGGCAGATGTTACCTCGTTCGTTGGGCGGGTTGGATAAATATGGCGTGGATTTGTTGATCATCGTGGTTGCGGTCGTGGGAACAGTTGGAATGTGCCTCGCGTTGAACTCATCGATTGAAACGATCGTGTTCGGAGGAAATTATAAGCAATGGCTCACCGATCACTTTGGATTGGTCTATGACCAGCGCAATGCCATTGTGATTAGTTTTGCCATGGGATTTGCGGTGATCCCCATTATTTTTAGTATTGCCGAGGACTCTCTTTCCAATGTGCCACGACATCTTGTTGCCGGCTCTCTTGCCCTTGGAGCCACTCAATGGCAAACGCTCACTCGACTTGTTTTGATCTCTGCCAGTCCAGGGATTTTTTCGGCGTTAATGATTGGCTTTGGTCGCGCTGTGGGTGAAACCATGATTGTCTTGATGGCAACGGGCAATACGCCCATTATGGATTGGAGTGTGTTCAATGGGTTTCGAACGTTGTCGGCCAATATTGCGGTAGAAATGCCTGAAGCCCCTCACGGGGGCACGCTGTATCGTGTGCTGTTTCTCTCTGGCCTGATTCTCTTTGCTTTTACGTTTGGGATTAATACGATAGCTGAACTAGTTCGCCAACGTCTTCGTGAGAAGTATTCACAGTTCTAATAGCAATAAGTGAGAAGTTAGTAGTGGAACGTCAAGAGTATAACTAAAAAAATGCAACGATTCTCTTTGAAAAAGTTTCTGGATTCAGGCTCGCTGTTTATTTGGTTGTGTGGCGGAGCGCTGAGTGTGTCCTTACTCATGATCGGTGGGTTGCTGACATTAATCTTAATCAATGGAATGGGCTATTTCTGGCCAAAAGATCTCATTCAATTTACGCTGAATGATGGCAGTATCGTGCTGGGAGAATGGGTTACGACAGAAGTTATTCCAGATTCTGAATCCGTCGACAAACCGAAAGGCCATGAACGCGTTCAACTCAAGGTCGGTAATCGAGATCTTTATGGTTTAGATTTTCGGTGGGTGGATCAGGCTGACATTGTGGAAGAGGAATATCCATCTGATGTTGTGGCGTTTGAACGGAGGGAATGGGGGAACTTTTATGGGCGAATCAAAGCGATTCTAGAAGGCGAAACTCTTGTGGCCTCTGGGCACGAAAATGGAATGGCCATCTTGTCTTCTCTGCTAGATAGAACGAATGGCATTCAAGGCCAGATTCACGATATTGAACATGATGAGATTGGTGAACTCAATCATGCTATAGAGCAAGCCCGCTTGCAGCTTCGTGCCTTGGAGTTGAGTGGTGAAACAGGAGTGGATGAACGGGCGACGATTGAGATGCAGGTACAAGAACTTGAAGCTTTGTACGAGATTCAAAATGCTGCTCTTATTGCGTTATATGAAAAACTCGAGCAATTTCGGATCACAGTTGTCGACGTGGCCGGAGAAGAGAAAACCTTTCAGTTTGGGTCGTTAGTCAAGTACTGGCTGCCGAATAGCATGGGGGTTTATGAAAAACTCGTCATGTATGTGCAAAATTTCTGGGAGGTTTTGAGCGAAGAACCTCGAGAAGCCAATACAGAGGGAGGGATTTTCCCAGCCATCTTTGGCACGGTCTTGATGGTGGTGATCATGAGCATTGCGGTCGTGCCTTTTGGGGTCTTGGCCGCTATCTATTTAAAAGAATATGCGAAGCAAGGCTTGGTGACGAGAATGATACGCATTGCAGTGAATAATCTAGCCGGCGTACCCTCAATTGTTTTTGGGGTGTTTGGGTTAGGTTTTTTCGTGTATGCGGTTGGGGGAACCTTGGACCAATTATTCTTTGCTGAAGCGTTGCCCAATCCGACATTTGGGACGGGAGGTATGCTGTGGGCCTCCTTAACTCTCGCTCTGATGACGGTTCCCGTGGTGATTGTTGCAACAGAGGAGGGGTTGTCAGCGGTTCCACGTGAGTATCGCGAGGGCTCGTTGGGGCTCGGAGCCACGAAATTCGAGGCATTATGGCGTGTGGTGCTTCCTTGTGCGATGCCTGGTATTTTGACCGGTCTGATCTTGGCAATTTCTCGTGCGACTGGGGAAGTGGCGCCGCTGATGCTCACAGGTGTGGTGAAATTGGCTCCAGCGCTGCCGGTAGATGGCTTCTTCCCATTTCTCCACTTGGATCGAAAATTTATGCATTTAGGATTTCATATTTATGATGTGGGGTTTCAATCTCCCAACGTGGAAGCAGCGAAGCCGATGGTTTATGTGACCACATTCATCCTTGTGCTCGTCGTCATTCTTTTGAATCTGGCGGCCATTATGATTCGAACGCGTATGCGGAAACGCTACGCTGGTTCCTCTGTCTAAATAAGGTACAATCATGTCAATCATTTCCGATCTTGCCATTTCTAAAAGACCATTGGATCAGAACAGTAAACCTCCCGTATCGACGTTGTTTGCGAAACATGCATCGAATGATCAAAAACTGATGAAGGACTAACCGATGGAACCAATGGGCAATCCATTAACTAGCAGTCATCCTAAAATTGCCATTCAGGGCATGAATTTTTTCTATGGGTCTGTTCAGGCGTTGACTAATGTGAACATGCACATTCCAGCGAACAAGGTTACCGCGTTTATTGGACCATCGGGTTGCGGTAAATCAACATTACTTCGTTGCTTGAATCGATTGAATGACTTAGTGGATGGGACACGAATTGAAGGAAAAATCCTTCTCGAAGGGCATGATATTTATGATCCCGACGTTGATGTGACTGATCTTCGGACTCGTATTGGGATGGTGTTTCAAAAGGTGAATCCGTTCCCAAAGTCGATTTGGCAAAATGTGGCATTTGGACCACAATTACAAAATGTACGAAAGCGGGCGACGTTAGATGAGGTGGTTGAAACAAGCTTAAAAGGCGCGGGGCTGTGGGAGGAAGTGAAAGATCGCCTCCATGCAAGTGCCTTAAGTCTCTCGGGTGGGCAACAACAGAGGCTATGTATTGCCAGGGCCTTAGCCGTGAATCCGAATGTCCTCTTGATGGACGAACCATGTTCGGCGCTTGATCCGATTTCCACCGGCCGGATCGAAGAACTCCTTCATACACTCAAAGAGCGTTTGACCATCGTCATTGTGACTCATAATATGCAACAAGCTTCACGTGTTTCTGATTTCACTGGCTTTTTCTTGTTGGGCGAACTCATTGAGTATGATGATACGAAAACGATCTTTACCAATCCATCCGAGTCTCGTACAGAAGACTATATCACCGGCCGGTTTGGCTGATCGGCAGAGAAGAGGAATACGCCATGTCTATACAAAGACGGTTTGACGAAGACTTAGCGGAGCTTAAGCAAAAAATTTTACGAATGGGATCATTGGTGGAAAGCCAGATCCGACAGGCGCTTAAAGCATTGCTTGACCGAGACGATGTGTTAGCCAAGACCGTGATTGAAAATGATCGTCTGGTTAATACGATGGATGTCGCGGTGGATGAAGCTTGTCTTGAACTCTTGGCTTTACAGCAACCTGCCGCACGGGATCTTCGTTTCATCACAACGGCCATGAAAATTTCTTCAGATTTGGAACGTATGAGCGACTTAGCCGAAAATATTTGTGAGCGAGCCATTGAATTGAATGAAGAGCCTCAATTAAAGCCGTATATCGATATTCCACTCATGGCAGATCATGCGATAAAAATGGTTGGAGAAGCGCTTGATGCTTTCGTTCGTGGAGATTCAGTGCTTGCTCGTAAAGTTCTTGAGGATGATGACAGGGTTGATGCATTCAACGAACAAATCTTCCGTGAACTCTTGTCCTATATGATGGAAAACCCTCAGACCATCTCGCGTGCCATTCGGTTGTCCTTTATTTCTAAATATATTGAACGCATTGCCGATCACGCCACAAATGTGGCCGAATTGGTTGTCTATATGGTGGAAGGCAAGATCATCCGCCATATGACGTCCCCATAAGTCATTCTGTTCTCTCTCGGTTCTCTCTTTTCGTATCACCATATCCCAGATACAATAGTACGGATAGGTACGATCTATTATCTGAGTCATTCTATGAAACAGCATGAAGTAAAACAGAAACCGGCAGGTCGTGGAATCTGTGCCAGTATCACTCCTGATACTTCTATGCACATGTTGTCGCAGCAGGAAGTGGAAAAGCTGCGAGAGACGAGTGAGGGCGGCTTGCATGAATTATTTAGGAACAGTGCGTTGGCGGTTCTGACGAGTGGAAATGATACGGATGACACTAAAGCGTTTTTTGCGCGCTATGTCGATTTTGACATTGCTTTGGTACAACGTGATCGCGGAGTAAAGCTTGAGCTCACCAACGCGCCAGCACGCGCGTTTGTTGATGGGAAACTGATTCAAGGGATTAAAGAACATCTCTTTTCTGTGCTTCGTGACATCATCTATGTTCATAACGAAATTCAGCACAATGAAAAATTTGATCTCACAACATCAAATGGCATCACCAACGCCGTTTTTCATATTTTACGTAATGCTGAAATTATGCATGCTGTCGAAGATCCACATCTCGTGGTGTGCTGGGGTGGTCATTCAATCGGGGAGGTCGAGTATCGCTATACCAAAGAGGTAGGACATCAACTTGGGTTACGTGGCATGGATATTTGTACGGGTTGTGGGCCAGGAGCCATGAAAGGCCCTATGAAGGGTGCAGCACTCGCTCATGCCAAACAACGTATTAAGAATGGTCGATATTTAGGCCTTACAGAGCCGGGTATCATTACGGCCGAAGCTCCGAATCCCATTGTGAATGAACTCGTAATTTTGCCGGATATCGAAAAGCGTCTCGAGGCCTTTGTGCGAGTTGGACATGGATTCATTGTGTTTCCTGGCGGCGCAGGAACGTTGGAAGAAATTCTCTACCTACTCGGCGTTCTGCTCCATCCAGACAACGAAGAAGTGCCCTTTCCACTTATCTTTATGGGGCCAAAGGAAAGTGCGGACTATTTTGAAACGATTGATGCGTTTATCAAGCAAACACTTGGCTCAAAAGCCGCACAGCGTTATCAGATCATTATTGATGATCCCAAGCGCGGGGCCTCTGAGATGACGACGGGAATTCAACAGGTTCGGGAATTTCGAAAGGAAACCCATGATGCCTTCTACTTTAACTGGCACCTCACCATTGAGCATGCATTTCAACAGCCCTTTGAGCCAACGCATGAGTCGATGGCACAACTAGATCTCCATGCTAAGCAACCCATACATATGTTAGCGGCGAATTTGCGACGAGCCTTTTCAGGTATCGTGGCTGGCCATGTGAAGCCACGTGCGCTCAATGCGATTGAACAGCATGGGCCATTTGAAATTCACGGGGATCCAATCATTATGAAATTGATGGATGAACTTCTACAATCCTTCGTGAATCAACGCCGCATGAAAATTGATCAAGACAACTTCAATCCTTGCTATCAAATCATTGCCTAGTTGGACTGTTGAAAAAAGCCACCAGCGGCGTTCTCGCCATTTTGTCGTGCTCACGTACTGAAAGTACGCTCCGCGCGTCAAAATCGCTGAGGCCTTGCTGGACGACTTTTTTGACCATTCCTGTAGCTTACTGGCATTGAATGCTTCTAGGGAATCTACGGGCTTTTTGCGAGAAATATTCAACAGGGCCCTAGTCGTTGTGTTTAAGCTTTGCTAAGTCGTCAGACTTTCTTTTTATCATTTTGCCCATTCCCGTCTAGTTGCTCTATCACACCTTCTCGGTGGATGAATTTCAGAATCTCGCTACATGTGCGATCTAATTCCACACATTCCATACTGTGTAATCCAGCTCGGCGAGCCACTTCCTCTTGGAGAATTCCATTAGCCTCAGGTCCTGCATCAGGATGACTACGCAGGACCTCTAAGACATGGTCCTGTAATTGTTTCATGAGATCTGATCCTCGTTGATGAAGATTCATCGCATCTCCTCTCATCAAATCGGTACAGTGAGAAGCCTATGTTCTGGACATGGCATGCCTCTCGTATGTCGGCCAGACGTTATCCACCAACATGGGCTTTGAGAATCTGAGAATCTTTGATGCGCAGATCTTCTGGAGCCAAATTCAAGGCCATTTTAAAATGATTCGTGGCCTCACCATGGTTCCCGAGTTTATCTAAGGCGAGTGCAAGGTTTTATTGAGCTTCAGGAAGATTGGCATTCGTGGCTAAGGCCTTATCGAAGTGTTTCTGCGCAACCTCCCAATGTCCTTGCTGGAAATGAGTAACCCCTTCAGCATTGTCTCCAGCACCAGCAGCCCCTTCGGCGGACAAAAGAGCCCCTTCCACCATTGAACGTTCTCCCACATTCGAAGCTTCAGTCGTGAGCAAAAGCGTACTCTCGGTCTTTGGTTCTGTAGTCGTTGACTCGCCATACTGGCCAGAATCACATCCACTCGATAGTATTCCGACTAGAAGAAGTACTCCGAGTTTTAAAGATTGTCGTATCATGATGTTCTCCTCGATTGAATGGTGTGCAGTATGAAGGAATAGAAAGATAGGCATGTACTCTGATTAAGAAAAGGCATGATAGAAAATATCTCAGTGAAGAGATGAAGCATCGTTAAACAACACGGGCCCTCTTTCTAATGAAAGAGGGCCCGCACTCAATCCGGCATTTCATGTGCCGAAAATTCCTATTCTTCTGTTAACCCGCTGGCTGCGGAACATCCTCTTCGTAATGCTCTTCGAAGAATTCGTTGCCGTAGAGTAAATTATTGCGGGTGGTTTTCTCTGTGCTATCGTTTCCTTTTTCTCTAAGTTATCTTCTGCCTAATTTTTTCATCCACCCGTTTTTTGCTCTCATTGAATGTCTTTGAAACGCATTGTGGTCTCGGGACCTTTTGCATGCCTAGGGCATGGACGGTGTTTCAGGGAGACATCCGTCTCAACAACTGTTCTTCACCCGTCTAGACGAGAAGTTCATGCCGGCGCTCGCCACGGGTCTCACTTTTTTGGTGGACTGAGGTCGTTCATACGTTACCTCCTCATGTTTCATCTGGGACTGCGGACACTGTTGATTTTCAGAAGTCCCAGGACAGTACATTTGTCTCACATGAAATGGTATGCCTCTACTTTGAGGATGTCAATTGATTTGAATCTTGAGGAAAAAAGCCTGGTGTTTTGAATTGTATTACCCTCATTGTAACTTGCTTTGGTGCGATTTATGCTATGGCTAATTTCATACTTGTGAACCAGAAATGTGTTCTCTTTCTTATGTCAGGACTCTACTTGATCTAAGTTGCTGGTTTCTTGTGTGTTTTCGGCGTACGGCATTTTTTTTCAGGTCTCACAACTCAGTTCGAACCGCCGCGGAAGTCTGGGAATCGAAAGGGGCCACCATGAAAAGTCTTCTTGCTCACAAGTGAGTTTTATGAGGTAGTTGGAGAAAATCCTCGACGGAGAGTATTCTCCGTCATGATCTTTTCCACCATAAATTGTTCAAGGTACCCATACCCGCCAGCTTTTTTGCCTATTCCAGAAAGACGGTGGCCTCCAAAAGGTTGTCGGCCTACCAATGACCCAGTAATGGGTCGGTTTATGTAGAGATTGCCGACCTCAAATTCTTCGCGCGCCAGTTGAAGGTTGTCGGGGCTGCGGGAATAGATTCCTCCCGTGAGGGCAAAGGCAGAATCATTCGCGAGCGTTAAAGCTTCATGGATCGTTGGGACTTGGAATACCACCATGACTGGACCAAAAATTTCTTCTTGAACCACTGGATGGGAGGAAGGCAGATCAGTCAGGATGACCGGTCCCTGGAAATAGCCGGGTCCCCTAATGTGTCTATCCAATAGGTAGGTCCCATCTTTTTTCCCGAGTTCCACGTAAAGACGGACCCTCTCGAGCGCACGAGCATCAATGAGTGGTCCCATGCGGTTCTTTGCCTTGATCGGGGGACCGATAGGAATACTTGACGCCGCCTGTTTCAAACGTTCAAGAAATATAGAATAGACACTCTCCACCACAATAACTCGAGAACAAGCCGAACATTTTTGCCCTTGATAGCCGGTGGCACTATCTAAGACTCCTGTGATTGCCTCATCCAAATCGGCGGTCTCATCCACGATGATTGCATTCTTCCCGCCCATTTCAGCAATGACATGTTTGATATGCCGCTGTCCTGGAGCAACTTGCGTGGCTTCTCGCAGGATGTTTAATCCCGCAGCTTGCGACCCGGTAAAGGCGATGACTTGGATAGCGGGATGTTGAACCAGTTTTTTTCCGAGTTCAGGTCCACCGGGAAGAAAATGTAAAACCTCTTTAGGAAGGCCCGCCTCTATGAAAAGGCGATACAGTTGATATCCCATCATCGTGGCACGTTCCGAGGGTTTAAACAGCACGATGTTGCCACTGACCAAGGCGGCAGACACGAGTCCTGTTGGGATGGCTAAGGAAAAATTCCAGGGGGGAAGTACTACCGCCAGTCCTCTGGGAAGAAAGACTCGGTGATTGAGTTCCCCAGGTTCGCTTCCAAGGCGTAGGGGGTGGCTCAGGCGGCACATGTCCCGACCATAAAACTCGAGAAAGTCGATGGCTTCGGCCACATCCGCATCCGCCTCACGCCAGGGTTTGCCTGTCTCCAGAATTTCCCATGCTGTCAACTCAGAGCGTTGGTTCCGCATGAGTGTGGCTGTGCGAAATAAAAAGTCCGCACGAGTTTGTGCCGGAACATGACGCCAAGATGACATGTGCGCTTGTGCCTTTCGAACAAGAGGATCAATGTCGTTAGGGAGCACCGTCGAAAAGGTGGCGATGACTTGTTCCGGTTGGCTTGGATTACTCGACACCAATGTCGGGCCATGACAAGGGACGCCTGCGGCAACGGAATAGGGTTTGGTTTGTCCCAGAAATGGCATGATCTGAGCTAGTGCTTGCGTAATGGGGTTGTGGGCGTCCTCAGAAGAAAAATCTGTATGCGGCTCATTCGAAAAGAGACCTTTGGGTGCTGGTATGGTTGAGTACACATCAGTTTCAGCCAAGGAGACGTCGGGTTCTTCTTGTTCGGTAGGAGTCGGAAACACAAGATACTCATGCTGAGATTCAGATGATTCATATTGACCGTGGATAACACTTTCATTCGCAGTATTTTCCAATAGGCGGCGCACCAAATACGACATGCCGGGAATAAGTTCTCCAATGGGAGTGTAAACCCTGAAACGGAATCCTTGCTCGACGACGGACTCTCGCAACGGTTCA
>JAJDBQ010000181.1 GCA_029261255.1 Nitrospirales bacterium | reverse complement strand
TTATCTATCAGCCATTTCTTGACATGGCTTCCTTGGCAGACTAGCATAACTCGAGTACACTATAGGCGCGTAGCTCAGGGGGAGAGCGCTACCTTGACACGGTAGAGGTCGGCGGTTCGATACCGCCCGTGCCTACCATTTCCCTATACATTGTAAAGGCATCCGGATTCCTTTTGGGGAGAGGTGCCTTTTGTTGCGTGGTGGTAGAAGAAACGAGTGTAAGAACGTTGCTTCAATCTTGAAGCTTTACGCAAAGAGTGAATGATGGACATGATTCAACTATCCGTTCCGGGTAAAGACTCCCAATCGTTTCCCAAGGGCACGTCTGCAAAAGACGCACTGATCAAACTTGGTCGGTTTCGATCAAAGGAAATGTTTGCCGTGAAGGTGAATGGTGTAGAGCGAGATTTAGGGGCAGAGGTAGACGAGGATGCAACACTGGAACCGCTCACATTTGATTCCCCTGAAGGGAAAGAGGTCTATCGTCATAGCAGCACGCATATTATGGCCCAAGCTGTGAAAGAATGTTTTCCCGCCGCCAAAATGACCATCGGGCCAGCCATTGAAAATGGATTTTTCTATGATTTCGCATTTGAACGTCCGTTTACCCCAGAAGATTTGGAAAAAATCGAAGCCAAGGCACTAGAAATTATTCAACGCAACCTCTCGGTTACGCGTCGGGAATTCACCAAAGAAGAGGCCATCGAGTTTTTCAACAATCAGGGTGAATCATATAAGGTGGAACTTATCCAGGGATTTCCTGACGGTGAACCGATTTCTGCATACACCCAAGGAGATTTTGTCGACCTTTGCCGCGGCCCTCATCTTCCTTCGACTGGCCATGTTAAAGCGTTCAAGCTACTCAACAGTGCTGGAGCCTATTGGCGAGGTGATGAGCGGAATCCCATGTTGCAACG
The DNA here is from genome assembly GCA_029261255.1 of Nitrospirales bacterium. Classification (GTDB taxonomy): domain Bacteria; phylum Nitrospirota; class Nitrospiria; order Nitrospirales; family UBA8639; genus Nitrospira_E. The sequence goes on along the minus strand of JAJDBQ010000181.1, from coordinate 3,032 downwards.
CATTTATGGCACCTCCTTCCCCTCAAAAGATGCCTTACAAAAGCATTTGGACAATCTTGAAGAAATTAAAAAACGAGATCATCGCAAGTTGGGCAAAGAACTGGATCTGTTCAGCATTCAAGATGAAACTGGTCCAGGGTTGATTTTATGGCATCCCAAAGGTTCGCAAATTCGTCTACTTATCGAGAATTTTTGGCGAGCCCAACATTTAGCCAATGACTATGAAATGGTGTATTCGCCCCATGTCGCACGTTTAGACTTGTGGAAGACGAGTGGCCATTTGGACTTTTATCGGGAAAATATGTACGCCTCTATGCCTGTAGAGTCGAGCGAATACCAGCTCAAGCCGATGAATTGTCCGTTTCATATCATGGTGTTTAAGTCGCACTTGCGAAGTTATCGCGATTTACCTATCCGGTATGGTGAGCTCGGAACGGTGTATCGTTACGAACGATCTGGTGTTCTTCATGGTCTGATGCGAGTTCGAGGGTTTACTCAAGACGATGCCCATATTTTTTGCCGTCCTGATCAACTTGCTGAGGAAGTCCGAAAGGTTCTGAAATTCACGACGTTTATGTTGGGGACCTTTGGCTTCAGCGAATTTAAGATGTACCTTTCCACTCGACCAGAAAAGGCTGTCGGTTCTATGGATCAATGGGATCAGGCGACCGAGGCATTGGCAACGGCTCTCAAAGAAGGTGGCTATGTCTTTCAGGAGGATCCGGGTGAAGGGGTCTTTTACGGACCAAAAATAGACGTTAAAATTCAAGATGCGCTCGGACGGTCCTGGCAATGTTCGACCATTCAAGTTGATTTTAACAACCCTGAGCGATTTGGATTGAGCTATATTGGTGAAGATGGGAAAACCCACCAACCGATTATGATTCATCGAGCATTATTGGGTTCGATCGAAAGATTTTTTGGAATTCTTCTTGAACATTACGGTGGAGCCTTCCCTGCCTGGCTGGCTCCCGTCCAAATTGCGATCTTGCCGATATCCCAAAAACATGAAGAATATGCCAAAAAAGTTGGCCAAAATCTTCGAGAACAGGGGTGTCGTGTAAACTTAGACTTGCGAAATGAGAAGGTTGGCCTTAAAATCCGTGAGTCGGAGAAGGCCAAGGTGCCTCTTATGGTCGTGGTAGGCGACCGGGAAGCTGAAAGTGAGACGCTTGCAGTCCGACAGCGGAATGGCAAAAACCTGGGAACAATGTCTATGAATGATATCCTTCAGCTTATTCGGGATGAAACGCCTGATGCGGTCAAAAATGGGTCTTTTCTTTTCGAATGACGCGTGTGACGACTCCAAAACAGCGGATTAATCATCTCATCAAAGTACCTGAAGTCCGGGTTATTGGGGCTGAAGGCGAACAACTTGGGATCCTCAAAACGTCTGACGCTATTAAGCAAGCCAGGGAGGGAGGCTATGACTTAGTTGAAGTCGCGCCAACGGCTGAACCCCCAGTTTGCCGGATTATGGATCATGGGAAATTCAAGTATGAACAGAGCAAAAAAGAACATCGGATGCGACTTAACCAGAAGTCGACCCAAGTTAAAGAAGTTAAATTCCGCCCACGTACGGACACGCACGATATGGAGACGAAAGTCCGGCAAATCCGTGATTTCTTGGAAGATGGGAATAAGACCAAAGTTACAGTTATGTTCCGCGGGCGTGAAATGGCCAATCGAGAGCTTGGCTTCCAGGCGATCCAAAAGGTTATTGAGGAATTAAAAGGCGCAGGAACTATTGAAAGTCCTCCACGTATGGAAGGACGAAACTTATATATGGTGGTGTCTCCTAAGTAAGCAAGACGGAGAGATCAAAGGTAAGAGACCACGGTTTCCTAAAAAAGGAATTGAATTATGGCAGGGCTCAAATTGAAAAATCATTCAGGTGCCAGCAAACGCTTTAAGCGCACGGGCACAGGAAAATGGATGCGTCGGAAAGCCAAAATGCGGCATATATTGACGAGCAAAGCTCCACGCGTCAAAGCTCGTTTAGGCAAATCAGGAATAGTGAATAAAGTCGATGAATATTCGCTCTCTCGACTGCTTCCCTATAAATAGGGAAATAATAGCGAAGTGTTTTCTTGAAAACTAAGGAGAGAGGTTATGCCAAGAGTCAAAGGGGGACCGCAAACCCGACAACGTCGCAAAAAACGTCTGAAGCTTGCCAAAGGGCAATTTGGAGGTAAGAGTAAATTATTTAGAACAGCGACGGAATCGGTCAATAAAGGCCAAGCGTATGCTTATACAGGCAGAAAACAGCGGAAACGAAATTTTCGTCAGCTCTGGGTCACACGTATTAATGCTGCAGTGCGCGCACATGGTGTGACGTATAGCCAGTTTATTAATGGGTTGAATAAAGCCAAAGTACTCATCAACCGCAAGATGCTTTCGGAGATGGCTATTCACGATGCTCAAGGATTTGCTCATCTTGTGACGCTCGCAAAAGTTGAGGCTCAACCAGCAGCGGCTTAAGTATTTTTCGGTGTCGTAATTTCAAATTCAAACCCGGAAGTTGGCATATCAATTTGCCAGGCTTCCAACACTTCCGGGTGAAACTCCCCAATATAGCCTACCATCTGTCCATGGCACTTGATCCGTCCGACCCGTCCATCTAAAAATGATGGATGGGATACAGGTTCCAAGTCATAGGGCCAGGCCATGTAATACATTAAAAGATCTAAGTAGCTATGTATTTCTGAAAAGTTTGCACCTGGATGCGCACTAATAGCAGCTAGGGACAATATCGTACGTGATCCGACATCCGCTTCCTCATCCACCCGCGCCACTTCCCCTACTTCAAAGAGCAGATGTGGATAAAACACTCGTGGCGATAGCGCTTCCACTCGAAGAAGGCAGGGCAAAATAGAAGGTCGCAAGCAGGCGTAGGTGAGAGACATGACATTATCGATTTCCACGAGGGATTCGTGTTCGGTATCGGTCAGTTGCATTCGTTCAACAAATTCTTGTCGCGAAGCCAAGATATTCGAAAACATTTCCTGAAATCCAAATCCGACTAACAGATC
>JAJDBQ010000019.1 GCA_029261255.1 Nitrospirales bacterium | reverse complement strand
ATTTTTCTGGAACGAAATGGCCACATCCTGAATGCTTCGGAAGAAGAGGCTACGGCAGCGATCATGGCCTTGGCCAGCTCCCAACTCACCGAAGAAGCGTTTGCCCACTGGTTTCAAGACCATTGTACCTAAGAATGGTTTAAAATTCCTCGTCATTTTTCTTTGGAAAGAGGGCAAGTTGTTTGCTTGAGAATGTAGCCTTTCACTCCATGTATCTCCTGATTAGGTTCCTGACACCTATTAAAAAATATTACAGGACTTAAATTTACAATCAGTCAATTTTTTGTTTGAAATTGAAAAATTTATCCCTTCCACTTCCAAGTCTTTGACCATTTCGTAATCAGCCTTAGGATTCTTCATTACTCCTCCATGTAAAAATTCCATGAACTTTATAGCAGAATGTGCTCTTCGTTTGCATGTTGAGCTAAGGTCGCGCAGACCTGCGCTTGAAGTCAACCGAATGTAGGGGTCGCGAAAGAAGAGACTGGCCAATCCTCAGAATTGTACGCGTTGTGAGGTTGAGTCTCTGCATAACGCTTTTGCAAATTCTCACATAAACCAACCCCATGACGGTAAATAGAACGAGGGCAGGGTAGAAGGCGTTTTGGGCTAGGGGAAATGTATGTGTGATGTGTGAATGCAAGACTTGACCCTGAGGACATTAATGCAAAGATCGGTAATCTTCCTCTGCATCGTTGCGCGTGCATCCATCTTTGAAAAAACTTTCAGTAACTTTATAAATCGAGGCCGGCACCATGTTTCCGTAGCCAGGCTTTACGTTCTTGGAAATCAGGCAGTACTTTGTCTACTTCATTCCAAAACGCATCAGTGTGATCCCGGTAGTGGAAGTGGCACAGCTCATGAACCACAATGTAATCAATAATCTTTTGGGGAGCCAGCATGCATTTCCAATGAAAAGCTAAATGACCCTTCGAAGAAAAAGAAGCCCACCGATGCCCTAGCTCTCGAACGTCAAAACTATTCGGGTCAAAGCCAACTTTAGGAGCGTAGTATGCTAGGCGTTGACTAATCCGTTCACTTCCTCGGGCAATGTAATATTCTCGAAAAGCTGCCTGAGCCGCGGCAATTTCGCCACGATCCACTAAATCTCGTCGTAAACAGAATCGTCCGTTTTTGAGAAGTAAAGCTTCTTCTTGGCCGGACACAAGGGACAGTCGATAAGATCGTCCTAAGTATAAAAACCCTTCTCCATTTCGATAATCCCGTAATACCCGCGTCTCATTTAAATCCCGCCATTCGGCCAACGTTTTGTAAATCCAGAGTTCTTTGGCCTTGATCATTTCCGCGATATGTTCTTGAGAAATTGACGGGGGGACTCGCACAAAAATACGGCCATCCCGTTCAACGACAATATCCGCAGTTTTCCGGCGGCTGCGGACTACGTTATAGGCAATGTCTGTGGAAAAGGAAGCTTTCATTTGATCAAGTCCCGATGCCGCTTTTCCGCGAGCTTGACCAGTTCGACCGCAAGACGTTCATGCCTTTCCGCGAGTTGAGGAATCTGGGCAAGCAATATTTCCGTGTCAATGTTCCCTCGGAGCTGTTTGACCTCAATGGGTTTCTGCCAAAAATCGATAATCCCGATTGTTTCTTGGAGGATTTCCACAATACGAATTAGCAGATATTTTAACCGTTGTTGGTGTTCCAAGGGGACACCGTCTCCATCAAAGGCCAGTTGAACCACATACTCATAGAAGGTTGTGGCTTCCTTCGTAAGTCCCTCAACGGTATCGGTGCGACCTGCCAAGGCTTCAGCTCGCATCTCTTCGTAGCCGTCGGCTAAGGCTTTCCAGTTGTTTTTGTGTTCTTGAATGAGCTTTTCGAGTTTGTCGCTGAGGCGTTTGTAAAAAGCCGGATCTTCGTCAAAATGGATTGTGCAGTGCTTGCGGATGGCATGTTCCATCTCACTCGCTTTCGCCTCAGGATCACCTCCAGAATGTTTCCTGACATGGGCCAGAAATTCATCAGAAAGCAATTCGATGGGAGGGATCTTGGGATTAATTCCCAAATCGATCAAATGTTCATTGATTAGGGCCTTTACCTTGGCGCCGGCATCGGCAATATCCAGCGAGTCATCTTTGTATCGCTCCTTCACCATGCGGAGCAGATACCCAAAACGACGAGCCGGCCCACGAAAGGCATGCCCTGTCTCGTGCGGAAGGATGAGGTTTAAGCTGTTGAGGAAATTTTTAAAATAGACTTCAAAGTCGGCTCGCCGCTTAATCTCTTGCATTGCACCAACGGCGGTATGAACGGTTGTTACCTCTGATTGCGGAGTAGATAGCTCGCCGTTCACAAAAGCTTGAATCTTATCAACGCCGGCAGCCTCAAAATGCTGCACGAGTCGTTGATAGCGCTCTTCAAGGATGGGCAACTCCGTCAACCGATTCTTTAACCCCTGCTGGATATCGAGCACATCTTCCTCGGCATAGACAGACAAGGCCTTGGTCAAATGATTCGCCAAGCCAATATAATCGACGATGAACCCGCGATGTTTGCCAGAAGCCACACGGTTCACCCTGGCAATAGCCTGCAAGAGGTTATGTTCCTTCAAGCGTTTGTCGATATACATCACTTGTTCGACCGGGGCATCAAACCCAGTTAACAACATATCGCAGACGATCAAGAACGCAATGCCGGTCAAGTCGTGATCCTGATTGTCAAAGTCAAAGGGTTTGCAGAAATTTTCTACCGCATTCCAACGTTTGGCCTCTTTGCGTGCCTCCGTGAACAACGCCGGTTCATTGGTGTGATCCGCTGAGATAACCACAGCTACTTTGAGAAAATCCAGATGACGGATCAGCTCCGCATCGGGCTTTAGGGTGCGCTGTTCCCGATCGAGTCGTTCTGTGAGAGCTGTACGGATCGCCTTCTGATATCGGACAGCGGCTAGCTTGGAATGACAAACCACCTGGGCTTTAAAGCCATCAGGCAGGATATTGTCCACATAATGATTTACAAGGTCTCGCCCAATGGCGGCAATACGTTGCTCCGCTTCAAGGAGGTCACCGGTTGCCCCATATTTCTTTTTGATGGCCTGAAGCTCTTCATCAGTACGTTCGCGAAAAAGGTCCTCAAACTTGGTATCAAAGGTATGTTTATCCTTAAGAGCGGTATCAGCAGTACGGCCCTCATAGAGAATTTGAAGGGTGGCGCCGTCATGCACCGCATCCATCAATTTGTAGGTGTCAATGTATTCGCCGAAGCGTTTGATGGTCCGCTTGGAGCCATGTTGCTCGGTAATAAGCGGCGTCCCAGTAAAGGCAATGCGAGTAGCATTCGGAAACCCCTCAAACAGGTTGTCCCCCATGTTAGAACTTTGCGTGCGGTGGGCTTCATCAATCATGAGAAGAATGCGGTCCGATCGGTTGACCACACCAAAGGTTTCCACTTTTGGCACTTTGCCGTAGGTGGCTAGGGCCTCAGCCACCATTTGAGGCAACGCCTCAGTCCGATCCATAAACTTGTGCGCCATCACCATATTAAGATCCGAAGCCTCGGTACTTAAATGTTCTCGAAGCTGGGCGGTGCTTTCAATGACATTCACTCGTCCTCCGATGAGTTTGGCCGTTGCGGACAATTGCTCTTCTAAATCAATACGGTCATTGATCAACAGAATTTTAAAGTCCTCTAAATCCGACGCAGCACGGATCATTCGGGCGACAAAGACCATCGTGAGGGATTTTCCGGAACCTTGCGTGTGCCAAATCACCCCTGAACGTTCCTCTCCGGTTTTGCCCATCCGCAAGCGTTCCACAATGCGGCAAGCGGCACGGTATTGCTGGTACCGACAAATGACCTTCACGCGTTTGCCAGAGTCAGTGTCCATAAACACCGTACAGGTACGCAGAATATCCAATAACCCATCAGGGGCGAGCATGCCCTGGATCATCCGCTCCTGTTCACGCTCAACCTCAAGCGGGGGGGTATAGTGGCGGCGACTTTCAGGCCAGATATCTTTCCAGCCGTAGAAATGTTCATGGCCGGAGGTAATCGTGCCAAATTCCGCTTTCTCTCCACAGGTACGAATCAAGAGAAGGTTTGAATAAAAAAGACGTGGCTCGCCCTCGCGCAATCCTGCCGCAATAGTGTCCGGACGAGCGTTCCGATATCGTAGCAATTGTTCAAAAGCCGCATGAAGGGGATTCGCCGTATTGTGATCGCCAATTTTCGCTTCGATCACCACAAGCGGAATGCCATTCACAAACAGCACGATATCAGGAATGATACAACTCTTCACACAGCCAGGTGTATCAACTCGAAACTGATTAATCGCGTGAAAGACATTTCGCTCAGGATTGGCGAAATCCATCAATTTCACCACTGGGTCAGATTCACCGGTGAGTTCGTTTACATCGACCTGAGCTTTGAGAAAGAGGCTTTGAACCGCCTCATTGGCTTCCAGAAGAGTCAGGGCAGGTTGCCGAAGGATCTGATCCCGCAAATCATCCAGTTGGCGCGAAGTCAGCCAGGGATTTCCGTCCGGAGTCACATTCAATGCGTGAATGGCTTCACGAAAAATGGAGGGAAGCAGCAACTGGCGAAAACTCTCTCGAAGACTGGCTGTAGGATCAGAAGGAATAACCCCATGTCCTTGATCAATCACCGTCCACCCCAGCGTGGCAAGCTGGTCAAGAAACGGTTTTTCGACGTGAGAATATTCGGACATTGGCTAATCGACTTCGATAGGCGTGATTTTCCAGATCTCTTTACTCAAATCAATCAGCAGAGCTTGCCGTCTATCAATATCAACTGCTGTCCAATCACTAAAAGAGGCCAGCTTGGCATTGATCCGAGTAATGGAGCTATTTTTCCCCACCTCGGTTAATTCTGCAATGCTACTCGTGAGATAGTATTTGCTTTTTTTGTATTCAGCCTTCTTGGCATTAAAGAAGTCATTACTGGCTACAATGTTGATGGGTTTCTCCAGGAGGGTTAGATTGCCAAGCTTGTTTTTAGCCTCGTCATATTTGGCGTTGGGATTGTTTTTGGTGAAATCCGTGCGCAAGTCGTCATTCGGATTATCCGGCAGGATATGTTCAATCTCCAGAACGGTGTAGTCGTTGAGCGGCCCAGGTACGCGCAAGCCTTTATAGGCCATATCGACAAATTGAGTCAGCTTGGCCAGAAGATAACGCGTACGATACCGTTGCATGGAGAACAGGGAATAGCGCTTCATGGCATCGGAAAATTCCGCACTCTTGGCCGACATTCCCTTTTCAAACCGGTTCTGGATAAAAGCGTTGAGGCGAATCTTTTGCTCACGGGGATCGGCGTTTTCTGCGATGTCCCGCAACTCGTCGGCCCAGGTTGAGAAATTGCGCTCTAAATCCCTAGTCGGAGACTTGGTGAAAATGTAATGGAAAAGGAAACTCTCCAACTGACTGACAAAGTGATCGAATAAGAGTTTGGGAAAATTACTAGCGGCCAAAAGCAAAATGTAATGGAGACTAAACGCCCCGCCGGTGAGCCGCTTTAGATGATCCATAGCGATATTGGGTTTTCCGTCATTGCCAAATCCTTTGGCAAAGTCCAGATAGAACTCTGCATTGCCAAGAATCTTCCGAACAAATTCAAATGGTTGATCTACATACTTGCAGAGCTTCGCGTGGTTCTTGTCGATCAGCCAATTGTAAATCTCGTCTTCTCGGACAACTGCGTCACGTCGGGCATTCTCAATTGGGTAATTTGCCATTAAAAAATAACGTAAGAACCGCAGTGGCTTTTCTTTTTCTTTTTCTAACGGTTTTGTAATCTTCTTCCATTCATTCTTTAGCCGGGTAAACTCGTCAGCTTTAACATGGGTGAAAAGTAGGTTCTTTAATAGATCCATGGAATTCAGGCCGACGCCACGTTCGTTAATGGTTTCAAAAATCTTCAGCGCGCTACTCACATCCGTAGAAATCTGAATAAACACCACATTGTTCGCCAAATAGCCCCAATATTTTTTGAGTTGCGAAATGTCGTCGTAGTTGTTCTTGAGATGTCCATACAACGTCCCATAGGCACTCACCAGATTTTCAAGTGAGCCAAAGCTCCCAATTCCTGAGGCTTGAATGCCATTGCGTGTAGTTTGTGGATCGGCATCCAACTCAACGATTTTGGCTACCACCTCACCTGCATTCTCGTACCGCGGTTCAAGCTTTAGACTGGTTCGAGTGTCCCCCTCGCTTGACGTATAGCTGGTCGAAATCAGGCCGCCGATGGTTTGGAATTGCTTCTCGTCACGAAAGAGGTGTTTGAGGGCACACAATAATAGAAAAAACGTAGTCAATCGCTGTTGTCCGTCGATGACTTCATAGTGGTTTTTTTGTGCAGTTGGTGAGACGAGGATAGTGCCAATAAAGTACTCACGTTCAGAGGTCGTATCAATTTGATCGTTGATGTCGTCAAGCAATTGGAGCACTTCCTTATCAGTCCAGACATATTCGCGCTGGTAATCGGGAACGATATAGAAGCATTCGCGAAATGCTTCCTCGATACTGTATTTGTGATTCTCGATTCGGGCCATTGCAGTGATGTCCTATTCTTAGTGATCAGCTACGTTCACGCGTACGCGGCCGGTTAGGAGGTCATGCATAAGTCCCTGTTTCTGTTGGCGGAGTTTGTCCCTATGCTTTTGTTCTGTCTCGATAGAGCGAGTACAAGTGATGTAACGATCTAGTATCAGCTTTTGTTCTTCAATCTTTGGAACAGGCAGCCGAAGATTCCGGAGTGTGGATGACTGTATTGCTTCCATCACAGCACCTTGCGCATAGCGAGTGAACCAGGCCTTCACCCACCGTGCGTGATTGAGTTGCCAGCACACCAACTCCGGATAAATACGATTGGCATCAAAGGTCATCGTCCATAGATGCTTTGATGACAGAGCTTTTGTTACAGAGGCGGGAACGACGCAACAACGGCCAACCGTCCCCATGATAGTAATGATAACGTCACGAGGGAAAACCGAATATCTTATCAGTTCGTTGTACTTCTGACGTGTGACAAACCGATGGAACACTGAAACGAAACGCTCAATAAAAATGTTATCGATTCCAAGAAACGGAATGCCTTTCACAACCAATTCGTCCTTCAGTAATGAGCTCCCGAAAGGACCGCTGCGCATAGGTGAAAATGTTTTTGCAAGAAGATCGTTAACAGTCAAGCAATCCCATTCCTTCGGAATCCAGCCGAGGGGGGAGTCTTTATAGAGATGAGGGGTTTGGTCCCGGGTAGGGCGGAGACGACCGTCTGGAGCCACTCCACGAGTAAACAAGTCATGCATGAGCCCCGCCTTGATCTTTTGATATTTTGCAATCAGCGCATCAGTCTGTTCGATGGCCTCGTCCACGGTGGAAAGGATCTTGGCAATGCATTGCTGCTGTTCATATGTCGGCAGGGGAATGCGAATCTTGGCAAGTTCGCCGAGGTACAAACCTGTTTGGGCGGTTGCATTACTTCTGCGCTCCATCTGGCGGTGGAAATCGGCATATCTGCTTGCCTGGAACAAGTACTCAGGCACTACGCATGAGTTTGGGCGGATGAAAGCGACGCTCATCTGGAACGCAACTTTGGAGCCATCGAATAGGGATGTCCTACCCAACGTGCCGACGACAGTAACGAGAAGGTCCCCTCGCCTCGGCGCAAAGCCCCGCGTGATTGCTCGATATTCACCCTCGGTAATAAACTCGTCATCGTCGCACCAAATCAGTTGGCCTGATGGTGTGACGTTCTTTGCGCTTAGAAACGGTATTCCGTTTTCCACTCTGGGATGTGTCCCGTGAGTGCCATCCTTGATGTCGGACGCAATCTCACCTAGCGCAAATTGGGGCCATACTAAGTCATTCATACCCCAACTCCACCAGAAACCCCTTTAACCTTCTCGCTGCCTCAACCTGTTTCGATTCGATGATCTTGGCCGTGACGGCGTATTTCATGTGCAAATTTTCCAGCGAGGCAAGGCAGGCTCTCTGGTCCGCTCGGAGATAACCCTCATAGGTCTGTATGAGTAATCGGTGCAAGCGGTCGAGGATCACGCGACGGGCTTCATCTCGGTCGATCTTCTCCCTCGCAGCACCAACCAACTCTTCCTTTTTCTTTTCCGTCACCCGCAGGTCGGCCTTCAATTGCCTGGCTTCATCTTCCAGCTTCTTATGACGGGCAAGGCGCTCTTCAATAGTCTTGGCGTGTGTGGTGTATTCAGTTGGATCAAGTTTCTCTCGTTTGGCAAGTTTCGCATGGGCATTGGCTTCTTTGAGTTGGGCTTTTAGGGTTCTGACTTCATTGCTAGGTAGGATACCCGTCTCGTCACTGTCTTCGTACTCTTCTTCATCCGCTGCAGTAAAGAGTGCGGTGAGTTCTGTGATGCGCAAGCTATTCTGCTCCATCTCCGCCAACAGGTCGGGAAACTGACTTTGGAGGATATCGTCATCTGGAATCAGTTCCGGCCCCCAACCACTAAAAGCGATTGATTTAAATTCAGGTTTGAAGAATTCAAAATAGTTGGCTATGGCTCCACGAATTTGATGTTCGTTCAGTAGGTTCTGATTAGCTAGAGCCTTGGCAATACTTCCCAGAAGCTGTCGGCGGAGGGCATAAACATTGCCTTTTTGTCCATTGCTGGGGGCAAGCGCGATGATAAACGAGAGGTTATCGTTCCACCACTCTTCCAGCGTTTCAAGAAAGGCTCCGTGGGTTTTTGCGATGCCGGGATCACTGTTAACCACTTCAGCCAAGGCACGGCGATCCGTTATCTCTGGGGGGAAATCTGCATAGACTATATCCGTATCGCGTGGGATGAACACTCGTTCGCGCATGCCTGAGTGATTTTTCCAGAAATGTTCCAGGGCATCGATTTCCACCACCGGGACCCCGCCATGCAAATGCGCGCGGACATCCTGCGGCTCAGGGGGAGGGGCGTTATCCACATATCGGCGGATGTTGCAGTTGTACTCCTCGGCTTCAATCTCACTGATGGGGACTCGGCGAGCATAGCCGGAGACATCCGGCCCACCTCGCGTCATGGTTCGATAGACATGGACAATTTTTGAGATGTCTTCGGGACGCAGGAAGTTTTGGGCCTTTCCCTCCCGATATTCACGGTCGGCATTGATGAACATGACATGCTTGCGATTGGAGGCGTCCTGTTTGTTCATGACTAGGACGCAGGCCGGTATTCCTGTTCCATAGAAGAGCCCTGCCGGTAAGCCAATGACCGCTTCCAACCAGCCGCGTTCGATGAAGTATTTTCTCGCCTCTTTTTCCTCTCCCCCGCGAAAAAGCACCCCGTGAGGCATGATGGTCGCCATTTTCCCATTGGCCTTGAGGACGGCTAGCATATGCTGCACGAACATCAGATCAGCTTTTTTGCCTTTTTCGGGTAACCACACCGCGAAACGTCCTGGATATTCCATATCCTTTTTGATGTAGTTCTGGCTGAAGGGAGGATTGGCGAGGACGCGATCGAATCGTTTGAGTTCATTGGTTTCGTCTCTATGCTGCGGGCGGCGAATGGTGTCTTCCTGCCGAATGTTCGCGTGAGAAATGCCATGCAACAGCATGTTCATTTTGCAGATGGACCAGGTCGTGCCAATACTCTCCTGTCCGAAGAGCGAGAGGTCTCTGGGGTCCTCTCCACATTCCCGAATATAGTCGCGGGTTTGAATGAGCATGCCCCCCGATCCGCAAGTCGGATCGTAGATGCTCATACTCGGCTGCGGATCGACAATTTCGACTAGAGTCCGCACCACATCGGCTGGGGTGTAAAACTCGCCGGCTTTTTTTCCTGCCGAATCTGCGAAGAATTTAATGAGGTATTCGTAGGCGGCGCCGAGCAAATCGGGAAACTCGAAATTCTCGTCCCGCAAGGGGATTTTCTCGAAGTTCTGAATGAAGTTGGACAGCGTGTCGTCGTCTAACGATCGTTGTCCAATTTTGCGATTGAAGTTGATGTGCTTGAGTACATCCTGGAGCGCGTCGACGTTTTGATCCTCTAGAGCTTCGAGTGCTTTGTTGAGGGAAGTGCCGACGTTGGTTTTGAGATGGCGGATTTTTGACCAATGGGCTTCTTCGGGAACAAAGAAGGTGTATTTGTCGGGATTGCTGAGTTGGGCGGGAATGTCTGTTTCCGCCATGCCCCGATCCTTTAGCTCTAGGGCAAGCTTCTCACGCTCCTGATCGAACAGGTCGCTCAAACGTTTTAGGAAGAGCATACCGAAGATGTATTCCTTGTATTCGGAGGCATCCATGTTCCCGCGCAAATCATCGCAGGCGCGGAATAACAGACTGGTAAGTTGGTTCAGGGTAAGTTTAGACATGGGTATTCAAAGAGGAGGCACCCAAATAGTTTGGGATAAGTATGTGAAATTTAGATTAGGGTTAGGGGACAAGACAGGTGCCTGTTGCGGATTCAGGCAAACTTATAAATTGTTGTTTTTTTTGAACACGACAATTAAGACCCCATGCTACCCAACCCATTGAATAAAGTACAGAATTATTGTTGTTGCGGGTTTGTCGGTGAGGTGGGGGAGTTTAAAATTTAATGCGGGCTTCAGAAGGAAAGATGGATTCACGCTGGCAATCGTGTGGCCAGAGTAGAAGAGAGCGATTCTTGCCAACAGCAGCAGCAGGAATCGTTGGGTACGTTTGACTTACAGTACCTGCCGAAACTTATTGAAGGAGTTGGCGAGAGAATAATGTTCTTACCACATCCATCTGTTGATTGTGCGTTTTGGTTATTGGTTTATTTAGATGCTTCATCACTTTTTTCCATAGGCCGAGGCCGTTCAGGGATGGGGCTGACTTCAGAATCGGAACAGCAGCCAACGCATACTTCTTGTTGTCCACGGAGTCAGTGTAATTCCCTGTTGGAATGCCCTTTACCAACCCTGATTCACACAGTCCAAGGTAAGCAGCACGCGGGCATGATTTTTTCTGGGACGGAAGGTTCTTCTTAAACATTTGGCGGGTGGCTTTTCTCCAAGCGGCAGGTGGATCTTTTTCTTTGCCATCGGTGAACAATTGTGTCGCCTTTACTGCAGCATCACCATATTTCCCCATTTTATATGCCTCCACCGCTTTATTCGAAGTCTCGTGTCAGACTTTGTTTTCTTAATGAATTTTGAGAAGAGATTCCAAGCATATCGGCAAGTGGTGAATCTGGATTTTCGTAATTTTCAACAATCATGCTACCCAACTCCCTAATAAAAGTACAGAAATATTGTCGCTACGCTTCGGCGAGTGGGGAGGGTTGAAGATGTAGTGGTGGAGCTTAAAACCCAATATAGATGTTGAGGAAGACTGAGAAGCGGGAATTTCTCTTGTTTATGGTTGGGGCGTGAGATAGATGTCGAAGCGGTGTTTTTTTGTTTTGATTGAGGTCTGTGGTTTGATTTCTGCTAGGAAGTCAGCCGTGCTTGGACGTTTGACGACGACACGGTTGGTGGCAATGGTGAGTGCAAGGTGGAGTAGGGCATCAGCATCCGTATCTTGCTCGGCGATATCTTGTAATATTTGCATGTCTTTTTTGACGAGTGCTGATTTTTCTTTGTGAGGGAACATGGGGTCGAGGTAAATGACCTCAGGTTCAAACGGGGTATGTAGGAGTTCTTGCTGACTTTCCCCGAAGCTGAGGGAGAGGTTGTCTTTCATCAACTTGCCAATTTTCTCATCTTGTTCGGCTCGGCGTAAGCCATCTTCCAAGAGTTTGGCCATTAATTCTGATCGTTCGATCATATGTACGCGGCAGCCTAGGGTGGCCAGCACAAAGGCGTCTCGGCCCCATCCCGCGGTGGCGTCCACTATATTTGGGCGATGTCCTTTTTTGCTGCCCACGGCTTTACTACTGGCCTCGCCCCCTGCATGGCCATATTTTCTCCGATACGCCGTTTTGCCGGAGATAAAGTCAATGACGATTGGCGTCATCTCCAGATTGTCTTGATCGATCAATCCCAACTGCCCATTATTCATTTCAAGTGAATAGTTCATACGTTCAACAAGGCGGGCTGTTTCAGTTGAAAGAATATAAGGTCGTGCTTAGTCTAGAACATGTTTAGGTTGGCTGCCATGCTACCCAACCTCTTGAATTTTGTACAGATGGAATTTTGTGAGAAGAACGTGAAGATGGATTCCCGCTACACACTGGCGGGAATGACAAAAGAGGAAGCAGGTTTCTAATTCGATTGCGCTCGCGTTCGCCAGTACCCCGGCTGTCGGCGTAGATGCATGACGGCAATAATCTCGATATGTTCAGATTTTACACGAAAAATAATGCCGTAGGGGAAACGGGGTAATTTACATCTTCGAATTTCTCCCCAGATAATTTGATAGACCTGAGGGCGTCGTTGGATTCTCCAGACGGCATCTTCCAAAACCTCTAGGAAACGTTGTTCAAGCCCTGATTGTTTCTCTTGATAAAAACCCGCAACAGCATCAACTTCATCAACAGCTTCTACAAACCACCGGATTATCATGAAGGGTATTTTTTCCGGAGATTAGCTAGTACCGTTTCTCCCTCGACTAAAACCGCTTTTCCACTATCAATTTCTTCACAACGTCGGCGAATTTCTTGATTCCATTCTTCTGAAAGGGAGAAATCTTCTTCGAAATCCAAGCTTTCTAAGAGGGATTCTGCAACAAAGGCTCGAGTCGTGGGTTCTAACTGCATGGCGTCCTCTATGATCTTTTGCGGATTAGGTTTCATTCAGCACTCCTTTCGTTTGGGTTTGTGGAGTTCAGGGTGCAACTGGTGAAATGGTCATGAGGATTACATGTCATTCCAGACCTCGTTCTCCGAGTTATCCCAAATCTGTTCTATGTCTCGCTTCTCTTTGGTAATGCCACATGTGTGTCGTTCAGGTGCTTCAGTATGGCATCAAGATTTTGATGAAACAACTGATGGATCTTGACTCACTCTCCTTTGTGTTTGGATGGGATCAGTAGCTGACAAATCTCGTTGAAATCTCATCCCGTGATGACTTCTTCCCTTACATGGTGAAGGCGAATCACTTTAGGTGCCTAGTCTTGTTTAAAATGTCAGTTGATAGCATCACGGACGTTGTTGTGTAGGTCTACAGATGTGTCGGCTTCGGTAAACATTGATTCTCCTGGGGTGCGGGCCGTAAAGCCTTCTTCGGGGGCTTCTTACACCAAGAATATTATTTCTGACATAGCCACTCCTCTATTTACCAATTGAATTAGGATTCGGTGCTCTTTGTCTCCTACTCAGCAGCTAGAGAAAAATACATGTGAATTTTTGTGGGAAGGAAGTAAAGGTGGATGCCCGTTGACGACTGGCGTGAATGACGACGTCATAGGAAAAGGGATGCTCCTCCTTTCGACGGGCACCACGAGTAGTTAAATAGGTTTGGCTGCTACCGGTGATTCTACAAACAATTTTCTTCTGAACCAGAAGGCGACATTGACGAGCGCGAGCAGCACAGGCACTTCGACGAGTGGCCCGATGACGGTGGCAAAGGCGACGGATGATCCCAGGCCGAATGCGGCGATGGCGACGGCAATGGCCAGCTCAAAATTGTTGCTGGCGGCGGTGAATGAGGTGGCCGTGGTTTTGCCATAATCGGCCCCGATCAGTTTGCCCATCCCAAAGCTGACGAGAAACATGATGACGAAGTAGAGGGTGAGTGGCAGGGCTATGCGAAGCACATCAACTGGCAGGCTCACGACCATGTCTCCTTTGAGGGTAAACATGGCGAAGATTGTGAACAGCAGTGCGATCAGCGTGATGGGGGCAATCTTGGGGAGATAGCGTTTTTCATACCACTCTTGGCCTTTTTGCTTGATCCCTATCCATCGTGAAAGGAAGCCACACACAAAAGGGATCCCGAGATAGATGAAGACGCTTTCGGCAATTGTCTGGAAGCTGACGTCGACGTTTTGCACAGCTAGTCCTAAGAGGGAAGGCAGGACTTCTAAATAGAACCAGGCCAATCCACTGAAGAAGATCACTTGAAAGAGACTATTGAAGGCTACTAATGCTGCCACATATTGGTTGTCGCCTTCGGCGAGCTGATTCCAGACGAGGACCATGGCAATGCACCGTGCTAGGCCGATGAGAATGAGTCCGGTCATGTATTCCGGTGAATCTTGGAGAAACGTCACGGCCAAGCCAAACATGAGCAAGGGGCCGATGACCCAGTTTTGCGTGAGTGAGAGGAGAAGAATTTTCCAATCGCGAAAGATGAAGGGTAGCTCTTCATATTTAACTCGGGCCAGCGGGGGATACATCATGAGCATGAGGCCGATCGCAATGGGGATGTTGGTTGTCCCTAGAGAAAGGCTGTTCACGAATGCCGGTGCCCCGGTAAAGATCGAGCCAATCGTGACGCCAGCTGCCATGGCCATGATAATCCAGGCCGTGAGGTAGCGGTCGAGAAACGATAAGCGACGAGGGGTACAGGCGGTCATTTGAGCAACGCTTCAATTTTTTCCTTGAGCAGGAAGAAGGTCTGATCGAATGCCGCGTGTATCTCGGTTTCGGTGCCTGTGGTTTTTGCTGGATCGGGAATGCTCCAATGAAGTGTTCTCGGCTGGCCTGGAAAGACTGGGCAGATTTCTCCCGCGGCTTGATCGCAGACGGTGATGATGAGATCGAATGTGGTGTTGGTCATGTCATTCCATGATTGGCTTATCGGCTGGCCGGGATCGACTCCATGTCGCTGCAAGGTTGCGATGGAATGAGGATGGACTTCTCCAGTCGGATGGCTTCCAGCGCTCCAGGCTTGGTATTTCCCTTGTCCCATGTGGTTGATGAGGGCTTCGGCCATGATGGAACGGCACGAGTTGCCCGTGCAGAGGACCAAGACTTGTGTTGGCTCACCCGGCATTAGGTGCAGCAGCCGCTGGGTTCTTGTTCCGCCATTGTTGATTCTGACTTGGTCGAGCGCTCCGGTTCGCAACACGCCGTATCTGCCTGTGTTGCATGCGTGGAAAAAACGTCGGCATCTTCCATCGTGCGGTAGACTTCCCACGGTATTCCAGCAGGATCTACCACCCAAGATTTCTCAGATTTCGCATAACAGCACAGGCTTTCGCCTTCTTGGGACATGGGGAGATCTCTGGCTGTGAGTCGTTGGCGGATTTCCTGTAGTTCCAGTTCCTCATCCACCTGAATGCCCAGGTGATCGACCCCTTTTGTGGTTGCTCGTGTCGAGATGGCTAAGTTGATGCAGGGATCGTTCAACATCCATTTGGCATAGTCCGGTTTGCGTTTGACCGGTTCCGCATCTAACAATTTGCTGTAAAACTGAATGGCTTCTTCCAACTGGTCGACTCCGATATGCAGATGAAGACGCTTCATGTTTTGGCCTCCTGCAGAGTGGGTTGGCAAAATTTCGAGAGTTCGATGATGCTGCAATTCTTTGTTTTATGGTCTCGGATACTGGCCATATCTTCCCGGCAACAGTCTTCCACCATATAGCGGATCAGGTCGGTGAAAAATTCAAAGTTGGCGCTGTAGATGATTGATCGGCCTTCCCGCCTTGAAAGGATCAGCCCTGCATTGCTCATATGAGAGAGGTGGAAGGACAGGGTGTTATGCGGGATTCCCAAACTGGCGCTTAATGTTCCGGCTGGAGTTCCGTCTGGCCCATGCTCGACTAGCAGGCGGAATACCTGAAGGCGGGTTTCTTGTGAGAGAGCCCCAAATGCGAGAACGGCTTTATTAATTTCCATATGTCCAGAATAGTAGACATATTGGTTTTTGTCAAACGGTCTGATGAAAATAGACGCGAGTAGTGTGGCCTGCCTTCGCGCTCGCCGCTGAAGCCAGCTTTGGCGCGCAAGCGGCCGGGCCTACTTCGCCGAGTCCTCCGCCGAAGGCTTCGGCCCCCGTAGGCGGAAGTGGTTCCGAAGGCTGAAAGCGGCTTCGCTTAGGCAGGTTGGCAATTTCCGGTGCTTACGAACGAAGAGTACGCTCCGAGGCTGAATTTGATTGCGGCCATGCTGGACGAATTTTTTTGAACTGATCCGTTGCCCTCGGGACGTCAAGGAATCTGAGGGAAATATGCCTTTGGATTTCGGTATTAATCAACACTCCATTGTCCTTTGAGCTATGTCACTCGAAATAACGTACCGCATCTCGTAAAAAAGAATACGGAAGACCTTTTTCTTCGTTTTGTCAGCTAAGAAGATAATGTGTGAATTGGGCTACCAGTTTGGAATACCTGGAAGCCTTCAACCGAATTGTATAACTGGCGAGGGGATGACCCCTCGCCAGCAATGGGATAGGTTCTGAGTGGGAGGTTGGGTTATTTTTTAGTTTTTTTGTCGGCGCGTTTTTCTTTCAGGGATTTGGTCGGCTTTTTTTTCGTTTCCTTTTTTGAGTCCTGGCTTTTTCCCATGGACACGCTCCTTGTGAATGGGTTGTTGAAGGTCCCTCTACGAAAACTTGGATGTTCTTACGTTAAGGCTTTGGGATCGTCGGCAGAGGCCTTGGCTGCGTCGGCAGCGGCTTTGGCTGCAGCAGCTTCGGCTTTGGCGGTGGCGGCCACATTGGCTTTGAAGGCTTTGTCTTGTTGTTCCCAATCCAAGCGGAGCCGTTCCGACATGGCTTTCGTGCTGTTTTGTTTCTCGAGCATCATATCTGCGTTAAGGGCCGACGCTTCGATGGCTTGGCCGACGGCTGGTGCGTGATATTGATCGTGAAGAACTCGGATGGTGGCAACCATGGGCGATGAGTAGCCGCGAAGCTGGCAATACTTGAGGCCATCGGCTGTGAGTGTGGTTCCGTTTTCTTCTACGAGCGCCGTTGTGCCTTCGGGTGCTTTTCCCCCCGTGTATCCGTAGAGTTCTCCAGATTTTCCTGCAGCGTATTGCTTGTGTTGTTCGGCCATGAGTGCTGAATCCTTTCTGAAATTGGAAGTCTAAAAGACGATGTTTGATATGTTGAGACCGAGTTTACGGTTTCTTGAGGCCTAGTGTAATCTGTTTGAGGCCCTTTTGCCTACTGGGAATGTTGAAAAAAGCCACCAGCGGCGTTCTCGCCCTTTTGCCGAGCTCACGTACTGGAAGTACGCTCCGATCATCAAAAGGGCTGCAGCCTTGCTGGACGATTTTTTTGATCATTCCCCTCGGCCATTGATATTGAATATTTATTGAGCACTTACAAGCGTTGTCTGCAAAATAATCAACAGATCCTTACTGATTTTTTCCATGATAGCAGAAAAAATGAAGGTGATAGAAGGGGATGGAACTATCATTCCCTATGCCAGCTCTGCGGGAAACGGATAGCTGGAATCGATATGCTCGGACATGGTACAAGTTTGTGACTTTCGAGAGGCCTTCTCATGTTGTTGAGGAAAGGAATGTCAAATGGCAGATCAATGGATGCTTCGAGGGCTTGAGTATTCCAATTGCAACTGTAGTTATGGGTGTGGATGTCAGTTTCAAGCGCCTTCCACTCATGGGTTCTGTGAAGCAATGGGTGCTGGGCATATTGAAGACGGGTACTTTAATGAGACCCGCTTAGATGGGTTGAATTTTGTCATGTTGCTGCAATGGCCTGGGGAAGTGGCTGAAGGAAACGGATCACAGCAAATGTTGATTGATTCGAAGGCTAATGCAGCGCAACGCGAAGCGCTCAGTAGAATTCTTCATGGAGAATCGACTGCCCCTGGTGCGACTCACTTTTTTGTATTTAATAGTACGATGACTAATGTGCTAGAGCCGTTGTTTGTGCCAATTCAGCTCTCTATTGATGTTGAAGCACGACAGGCCACTGTTAATGTCCCTGAGTTAGTGGAATCAACTGGAAGACCCATCACCAATCCCTTTAGTGGGGGAGACTATCGGGCCAGAATTAATTTGCCCGAAGGGTTTGAGTACACAGTGGCAGAAATCGGCAATGGGTCGACGAAGGCACAAGCGGGAATTACATTGAACTTATCTGATACCTATGGGCAGTTTAATATCTTACATATGAATCAAGATGGCGTGATTCGAACATAATAAGACGTTCTGCTGCTTTGGTAGAGGACATCAAGTCATTCCCTGGTCATTCTGACTGTCTCAAAACGTTCAAGCATTTTCTGTGTTAGGTCTAGCCTCTTTTCATGTCATCTTCTCCTGTTTTTCCTTCTTCTTTGTTACCTCAGCGTGATCGGATTGCGATTCTCTCGGCTCTCATTGGCGTGATCGTCTTGGCGTGGGCCTATGTGATCTATCTCAGGGTTCAGATGCCTGCGATGGATGTGGCAGATTCCGGGCGGATGCATCAATGGACCTCCGTAGATTTCGTGTTTATGTTTGCGATGTGGGCCATCATGATGGTTGGGATGATGCTACCCAGTGTGATTCCTATGACGCTGCTGTATGCGGGCATGGCACGCAAAGCCGAACGACAGGGGACGCCCATGGCTCCCATCTCTGCTTTTGTCTCGGGATATGTCACGATGTGGTGTCTGTTTAGTGTTGGTGCGACGGTGGTGCAATGGGGGTTGCGGGAGGCATCGATGCTCTCCCCCATGATGGTGGCGAAAAGTCATGTCTTAGGCGGGGCTCTGTTAATCGTGGCTGGGGTGTACCAACTGACTCCGTGGAAGACCGTCTGCTTGGAGCATTGTCGGTCTCCCGTGCGCTTTATTGCGGAGCATTGGCGGGCAGGCGTGAGCGGTGCGTTTCGTTTAGGTCTTCATCATGGCGCGTTTTGTTTGGGATGTTGTTGGGCGTTGATGGGGTTGTTGTTTGTGGGGGGAGTGATGAACTTGCTCTGGATCGCGGGGATCACGATATTCGTCTTTCTTGAAAAAGTGTTGCCAGTGAACAGCTGGAATATTCGTTCTGGGTGGATTGCAGGTATTGCTTTGATCTTGAGTGGGGTAGGTGTGCTGGCTCTTGGTTAACGATTGTGTTTAAGCAAAAATTCCCCCTCCATGACTGACACGAAGGGGGAAGCATCTTCATCACGAATATGATTAGTGCTTAATGCTTTTTCGGCATGGCCTCCCAATGACCTTTGGGGTTTTTCTCGCAATCTTCTTTGGACATTTTTGTCCAGCCTTTTCCTTTGCAGGCGTTCTTTCCTTCGCATTCATTGGCTTTGCCTGAACAGTCGCCTTTGGCTTTGCAGGCATTGACGCCATGACACTGCCCGGCTTCACCCATACCGTCTGCATGGGCAACGGCGGTTGTGCCAAACGCACCGACTGCTAACAAACTTGTTAATGCTGCTCCGATTAACAATGATTTCTTTGTGGCCATTCAACGAACCTCCTCTTTGATGTGAAAGAAACAGACCCCAACTAGGCAGACTTATCCGTAATCAGGCATCAGCTGAATGCTCAGAAGTCTTTCGTTCGTCAGATTTGTTACACGTTAGTGTAGTACATATCAAATTTGTGCAGTCCTTACCGTAGATCAGAGAAGTAGAGCAATGAATTAGGCACTGGTATTTAAGAGCTTTTGAATGTGTGCCCCAATATCCACGGGTTTCGTCGTCGGGGCAAAACGGTCCTGAACCGTTCCTGATTGATCGACAAGAAATTTGGTGAAGTTCCATTTAATCGCTTCGGATCCCATCAGGCCTGGCGCTTGGTTTTTCAGATATTGATAGAGCGGATGCGCATGGGGACCATTCACTTCGATCTTGGCAAACATGGGGAAGCTGACGCCGTAGTTGGTTTGGCAAAACTGCTGGATGTCCTCCTCGCTGCCTGGATCTTGGCTACCAAATTGATTACAGGGAAATCCGAGGACGGCAAAGCCCTGCGTTGTGTACTCTTGAAAGAGCGCTTCTAGTCCTTGAAACTGCGGTGTAAATCCACATTGAGATGCCGTATTCACGATGAGCAAGACCTTGTGTTGATAGATGATGAGAGCCTCGTTTTCTCCAGTAATACGTTGGCATGTGATGTCGTATAAGCTGCTCATGTATGAATCCTTTTCTTGGAATGTGAATGACTGAGCCCCTTTAGAAAGGGCTAGGGGCGTATTTGACAGTTTTCAGATTGTGCTGTAGTCTGTAGATGGTTCATGCTGATTCGGTCCGACGGCGCGAACAATCTGAAAACTTCGGGCCTCGCGATCGTATCGCGACCAGATCCTGCTCGGAGCGGACTTCCTTCCATTTTCTGCTTCACTCGGTTTTCTGAATACCTGTAGATACGATCCTTGTAACAAAAGGAATAGTGTTATGTCTGCAACTGCGTT
>JAJDBQ010000180.1 GCA_029261255.1 Nitrospirales bacterium | reverse complement strand
TTTTGGTCTCAGTGTGATCTGCGGTCTGCTGTTTCTTCCTCTCATTCGAACGTTACTGGACAAGATTCTCTTGCCAAAAATTAATGTGAACCAGGCTATTGCCCACGACCAGAACTTGGCGGTTGGTTTATTGGAAATGACTGTGGCGGTCTCCTTCGCTGTGATCCTATTTTTTTCCATTGATTTTGACTTGAAATTCTAAAGGCCGTTCCTCATGGTTCACGATTCTGGAAAATTAGCGGAATGGACAAAGGCTTCCTATGCCTTCCTGGCGTTTGCTGGGCTCTGTTTCCTCACCTCTTTTTTCCTCAATATGGATGTGGGAAAAAGTGTGGAGCAAACGATTCCGCTGTCCGGGGGAGATGTGGGCCCGATTGAAGTGAAAGAGGACTATTCGGTGTATCGAATTGCGGTGGAACAAAGACTCAAGGCCTCTGGGGTGTGGAGTTTTGTCGGAGGGGAAGTGCTGGATGAACAAAAAGAATATCTGTTCGGATTTGGAAAAGAGCTTTGGAAGGAATCTGGTCGCGATTATGAAGGCTATGCATGGTCGGAACAAGATACGACATTTGACTTAAAGGTCACGTTTCCCAAAAAAGGCACGTACTTTCTTCGTTTCAGTATTGAGACCAACCACCCTTCTGGAGCGGGTTCGGTCATGGTGAAAGTCACACCAAAGCAGGGAAGCTCCTTAGCCCATTTTATTTTGGGGATTCTCTCTCTTATCGGAGCTGTTGGTCTTTGGATGTGGGTCAATGTCCAAAACGCTCCCACGGATAGACGGTCGAGGTTGATTGATGATGATGAGTGGTAACACGGAATCAAATAGCATACTGATCGTTGGGACAACTGCGAGGAGTGAATTGTGACAAAGAGGAATGAGATGCCGAATAACCATCCGGGGAAAATGGGCAATCAACGCGGTGGGGCGCTTCTTGGCATGCTGGTGATTCTTGGAGTCATCTACATGGGAGCGTTTTATTTTGGTCAACGAGGTTGGGGCTACACAGGGTATAACGGGTATCGTTCTGGTCCATCTTTTTTCTATTGGGGCGGACCGCCCATGTACTACGGCCCGAGTATGAGAACAGGGAGCCTCGGCGGCCCCGATCATCGTGGAGGCGGCGTGAGAGGTGGAAAATAAGGCGCACGCGCCTTCCCCGACATTTGAATCTGCGGTCCTGCTGATGACCGTTTTTGTCGTGGGTCTTTGCACGATTATCTATGAGTTATTGATTGGCAGTGTGTCGTCGTATTTTCTCGGCGATAGTGTGAAGCAATTTTCCATCACCATTGGCTTGACCATGACAGCCATGGGTATCGGAACGTTGTTGTCTCGCTACATTCAACAGCATTTGCTGCGATGGTTTATTGCGATTGAAATCCTCTTAGGGGTGGTCGGGGGCTTTAGTGTGCCCGTGTTGTTTGCGGCCTATTCCTATACCTCGATGTATTACCCCATCATGGTGTCGCTGATTTTGGTAATTGGCATCTTCATTGGGTTAGAAATTCCCCTCCTGACTCGTATCATGGAAAAACATTATGCTCTCCGAGCGAATATATCGAATGTCTTATCCCTCGATTATTTTGGCGCATTTGCGGCGACATTACTTTTTCCGTTCATTCTCCTCCCGTTTTTTGGCATCTTTAAAAGTTCATTAATTGCTGGCGGACTCAATGTGGCGGTCGGCATGTTCACTCTCTGGTGTTTTCGATCAATTCTTGACCTTCGGAATTTGAGAATGCTTCCCATTGCAGCCTCGGTCGCTGCGATTATTTTGGTGGGGATGTTTTGGGGATCACAAAGTCTTATCCATGCCTGGGAAACCACCATTTATGAGGATCGCGTCATTTATTCCCAACAATCCACCTATCAAAAAGTAGTACTCACCAAGCACAGGGACGACGTTCGCCTCTATTTAGATGGGAATCTTCAATTTTCATCCATTGATGAATATCGCTACCATGAAGCCCTTGTGCATGTGCCTATGGGACTGACCTCGCATCGAGAGAACATTTTAATCCTTGGCGGTGGGGATGGATTAGCGGCACGTGAAGTCTTGAAGTATGCCGAGGTGAAAGCCATTACCCTTGTCGATTTAGACCCGCTCGTGACGAAATTGGCGTCGACGCATGAGATGATTCGGCAGATCAATCATGAAAGTTTTGGTGATGAACGCGTCAAGGTGGTCAACCATGATGCCTACCAATATCTGTTGGAAGGGACGGACTATTTTGATGTGATTATTGCCGATTTACCTGATCCAAAAAATTCAGGGTTATCGCGACTGTACAGTAGAGAATTTTATAAATTGGCCAAGCGCCGCTTGGCCAAACAGGGTATCTTTGTGACGCAATCGACGAGTCCGTTTTTTGCGAAACAGGCATTTTGGTGCGTGCATAAAACATTGGAAGCAGCTGGATTTCCATTTGTGACACCCTACCATGCCTATGTGCCTTCGTTCGGTGACTGGGGTTTTATCCTGGCTTCGCAGGTGCCCCTTTCAAACGATGCGCTCAGCATTACCGTTCCAACCAGGTTTGTCGGCTCTGACAATATCCAGGGATTCTTTGGATTCTCTAAGGACCTCATGGTTACCGATATTCTTCCTAGCTCATTAGATAATCCAACGATTCTTCAGTATTACTTAGATGGCTGGAAGTATTGGAATTAAGGGCTTGAGCGAGAATAACTTGAGCACATTTGCATCAAGATTTTGGTCAGATTTGAACGGAATGATTGAGGAGAAACCGAGGAATAGTAGAGCTATGGGGAGGTTTATTCGATTGAGGCGCGTGCAAAGATGGCCAGAAGATAGGCTGCGAAATGGCCAAGTTATTTTCACGCAAGGCCTAAGGGGGGAATGATGGAACCACAATCACGTCTACTCATTGCCGATATTTCCCTACATGAAAAGCCGACCAGCCAGGTCGTCGATAGTATTGAGGACGTCATTCGACAGGAATTTACGGTGGTGAAAGATTGTGAATACGAATATACCCCGCATGGCATCACCAAAGTCCTGGTCCTTTCCGAATCGCATTGCGTGATTCACACCTACCCCGAGTACAGCTATCTTTCCCTTGATTTGTTTGTCTGCAATGCCGCAATAAATCTTGAGGAAGTCCTCCAGCGTGTGTTAGCCCCCTTGTCCGTTAAAGATGTTCAGTCCACCGTGCTTAATCGTCGGATTCCGGTAGGAAATGCCGAAAGTCTTCTCTCCCAGTAGTTCTACGCCAGCATATTCCAGTTAGAAAAAACCATGAATTTTGTGCCTGTGAGTTCTTGGTGAGACTGAGGATGCTGGCGATTCTGAGCTAGTCTAAGCATGTTTTAGCTGCACTAACGCCAAGGCACTTTTCGGTAACTCACGCAATAAATTTCCAAGCAGCATATTTTAAAATCCCTCGCCCTTTAAGGGGTTTGTTCCGAAGAGGAGCGAACGTGGGGTGAGAGTAAAGACTTATAGGGTCGTCAGATTCTTCGAGGGTGTTCAACGGTTAATTGAAGTTGCCGGGTTTCGCCCCGGCGAACGAGCCACTTTTGTTTCGGCAAAAGTAGCCAAAACCATTGACGCCCAGTCCGGCCAGATTAAAAGGGATGAACGCAAGTAGGTGGGCGGCCCAACTCGCTGCGCTCAGACAAGGTCCGCAGGAAAATATGAGCGTTCATCCCAAGAGCCGGACAGCAGGCGTCGGACATAGAAAAGAGGTGAATTGCCCGATGGTTTTCCGCATATTCCAGAGCCTCTGAGCAATTTACGTTTTCTTGCCTATCGCAGGAAAAGCTAAAATTGATGGACTTTGAAAAATACAACTGATTGATTATGTGAGCCTTTTAATTATCGCTTTTCAAGAAAGCGACAATTAAATTTGAAAGAGAGGTAAGGTGTTCTTTTATGTTTACTGGACTTCCGCAGTCGGCCCAGGCTGTGTGAAAACTGCAGCAAGCAGGTATACTCCACCTTTCCAACGGAGGTATGAGTGATGAGTGGATTTATTCAAGGCGACGATCGCCATCAAGCGACCTTGTTTCCTGAGCGATTAGATGATTACCTCGCCGAGGACAACTCGGTTCGGGTCATCGATGTCTTTGTGGATGACCTGGATCTCTCAGGGCTCGGCTTCAAAACCCATTCGGAGAAAACGGGTCGTCCAGCCTACCACCCAACCATACTCCTGAAGCTCTATGTCTACGGGTATCTCAATCGTGTGC
>JAJDBQ010000179.1 GCA_029261255.1 Nitrospirales bacterium | reverse complement strand
TACTGAGGCATTGATAGGATTCTTGAATTCAGAAGGCGAGAATTAAGGTTTAGGGGCGAATTGTTCAAGCACTTCAAAGGCATCATGGGCTAAGAGCCATTGACCGTTGGATTGTTTGACCCATTTTTCTAAGGTAATCACACCACGTCCCACGTTCATACTCCATCTTGCAGAAAGATGAGCCGTCGTCTGATCAATGATTGCCAGCGTTACGTCTTCGTATTGCAGATCTGTCGCGCCCGAAGACATAAAAGGCCGCCAAAATCTGTCTATTTCTTGTGTTCCCGTAAATGTGCCCATGGGCGTTGCCTCTATGACGGCATTAGGCAAATATGCGGCTACGCAGAAATCGACATCACCCTCATTGAAATGTGTAATCCATTCTTGGCTTGTTCGTAAGACTTCGTTGCGAGCTGCAGTGATGTTCTCGTCCATGATACCAAGGCCTTTCTCTAGAAATTTTTGTATGTGTCCTTTGTTGTTATCTGCATCGTGTTATCAACACATACGAGCAGGGAGATAACAGGAGATTGATGATTAACCGCGTTTACGAAATATCATCACATCGTTGTGGAAGAATTCTAACTCAGCGTGCCATTGATCGGCTAACCATTCAAATGTAAATTTGGAGAAAAAACAGACATGGGTCAAGTCATTTTTGTAGTGCCAGGTGGCAAAAGCATGTTGGTCTCGGACCAGCTTGGTCATGAGTCCAAGATGTCCTCCTGGTTTCAAGAGCGTCCAGAGCTGAGGGAGAACCGTAGCGGGGTCATGTAGGTGTTCCACGACTTCAGTGGCAGTAATGAAATCATACGATTGCTGTAGTACGACAGGATCATGTGCATAGAAATGATCATAGAGCGCCACAGTATGGCCGATTTCTTCGAACATGACGGAAAGCGTGGGGCCAGGGCCTGCCCCAAAGTCTAAGCCGTGACAATTGGAGGCGAGTCGATCTTGCAAGGGGTAGAACAGCCGGCTGAGAAATTTCCGATAGTTCGAGTCAGCGGGAGAGTTTTGATGATGATCATAGGCCGATTTTTCGTCATCTTCTGACAAGTATTGTGTGGGAGAGACAAATACTAATCGGCAGTACTGACAGACAAAAAATGTTCGACGTTGGTCTTGATGAAACGTCTTGATGTCTTTTTTCTTGCACAGAGGACAGGAGTAATGATGGATTGTCGTGTTCAAAATCTATCCTGAAGCGAAGTGGAAGTCTTCTAGAGCGGAACGTAACAAGGAGATAGAAATATTTTAGCCGGTTTTCGACTGATTAGACGGATGATAGTCTGCCGTTGCTGTGTCTGATGAGGACAAGCTTGCCAGATTGATAAATCTTGATGCGCGGCTTTGCCATGCTCCCAGATATGCAGCGCTTTTATCGCTTAGTCCCTTGATTGGCGCAGTCGATGCATAAGGGTACGGTAGGATCAAATTCTAGGCGTTTGACATGAATGTCTTCGCCGCATCGTAAGCAGAGACCGAACTCTCTCTTCTCTATGCGTTGAAGGCTCGCTTCGATACGTTGCAACTGAATGGTCCGTCGTTGTTGAGACTCTTTAGCCATGGCTTGTCCTTGCAAGGCATCCATCCGGGAAACACGTCCGACAGCGGTCTGGTCGAGCTCGACTGTCTGTGCGGCTTCTTGCCCAGACTGTTCCACGGCAAGCAGGTCTGCCTGCAGTTTGAGAATGGTCTGTTTCCACTGCTGATGTTCGACGTCGTTCATCATGTCAAGAAGGTGCTGCCTGTGTGGGCTTGCAGAGACGTTTTTGGGCAATGTACCCTACTGGGGTTTGAAAGGCCAATCGTCTATTCTGCTGTGATGCAATAATCTGTTGAATAAGGAGACGCCATGGAAAACGTTCTGAAAGGATTACTCACATTTCAAAAAGAGATATTTACGAAAAAAAAAGCGTTGTTTGGCTCTCTCTCAAAGCAGCAGAAGCCAAGTGTGTTGTTTGTCACATGTTCAGATTCTCGCATTGACCCGTCCTTGATTACTCAAACAGATCCAGGTGATTTATTTATTATTCGCAATGCAGGGAACCTCATCCCTGCTTATGGCAGTGCTATGGGAGGCAGTACGGCGACTATTGAATATGGAGTGTCCGTTCTCCAAGTCAAAGACCTTATCGTGTGCGGACATACGGATTGCGGTGCGATGAAGGGCTTGTTACATCCTGAAAAACTCCAGGCGCTTCCAGCAGTGAAAGCGTGGCTTCAACATGCCGAGACGACAGTCCGAATGGTCAAAGATCATTGTGCCCACTTGAAAGGAGAGAAATTATTTGCTGCGACCATCCGTGAAAATGTGTTGGTGCAATTGGATCATCTTAAGACGCATCCGGCTGTCGCGACACGATTGCGTCGAGGAGATTTGCGTCTTCACGGATGGGTGTATTCTATCGGAACGGGAGATGTTTGGGTGTATGATGAGGAGAAAAAAGATTTCGTGAATCCCAGCAAAAGGAAGCGGAAAACGTGAGTATCATTTTCTCCCCGATTCATCTGAGAGTTAGGCCCGTTTCAAGGTATTCTGGTCTGTATGATGGAACACATCCGGCCGACCGGAAATCTGTAATTGAGTATCTTCTTTGTAGCTAAATTTCCAGGGTTCATGAATCGTCACGCTCAGTTCGTATCGAACCGTTTTCATGGATTCATCCAAAAAAGGATTGGAGAGGATGCCATAGACTCCAGACCCGGCATCTGCCGTCATACAAAATTCTTTGGCGTCAGGATCTGATGTTCCACCTGCATTGACCACTACCCCTCGTGGAACAATAAAACATCGCATGACCTGCTTTCGTTCTGCATCCCATAACCAATAGCCCACTTCTTCATGAAATGGCTGTTCTTGAATCAGCGGCCACGCCACGGTGGAATAGCGCAGGCCATATAAGGTCTGAGGACCGTTGACGACTGGGCCCATCGGCTCAAAGGTCATCCGTTCACGGAAATGCGTTTCTCTCGAACCATCCTTTGCGGGGGAAATGTCTACCCCCTCTTTCCCTTCCCAGGTTCCTGCTAAAGCGGCAAGGGGGCCAAGATGGACAAGGAGTTCATGATGATATGAAGAGGAATCCATAGTTTCCGACATTGAGGGCTCCTTTGCTAAGGGTATGAGGTGCGGATTCGCATTGAGTCGTGCTGTTTCAATGAAAGCATAGCAAATAGGGATGTTGTGTCCAAAATAGCTTAAGAGGTCCAGACGCGAAGAGACTGCAGCCAGCGAATACCGTGAAGGACGAGCCCTAACACTTTGGGGACGCTGAGTTGCATCGGTTTCGTGTTGAGGCAGCGAATGACATGGGCTGCCGCTTGCTCCGAGGTCATCATCAGAGGTTTCCAGGAGGCTTTAGGTAATTTGGTATCCACAAAGCCAAAGCGAATGTTGGTGACATGCACACCATGTGACTTGAGTTTCAGAGCCATGGAAACAAGGTAGTTGCTGAATCCTGCTTTTGATGCGGTGTAGGAAGGGGCGGCTGCGTTATAAAAATCATCTGCTAAGCTAGAGAGGCCGATGAAATGTCCTCGACTCCCATCTTCCCATGCGGGGAGCAGAGCGGCGAATGTCCGTATCATTGAGGTGAAATTGACCTCAACAACATGAGCTTCTTGTGAGAGGTCAGGCAGCTTTAACCCTGAGCCAATCGCTGCACAAAAAATACACGCATCAAACGGACCTTCTTCTGAAACAACGCGAGCTAAAGCCTTAGGATACTCTGACGAGGAAATATCTTGTACGACATGTTTTGGACCATTCGGGCCAAGAGGACTTGGGCTACGAGAAATGCCAACAACCCGATCTCCTCGAGCAATGAGAGCCGTTGTCACGGCTGCACCAATGCCATCGGAATTTCCAATGAGTAATACTTTTAGTGGCATATGAGATGGTCGATTACTATACACACTTTTTTCGATATCGCTAGCCTCTGAGTCAATAGCGAAATTGTTCTACCAGAAAAACCGTGTACTCTGATAGTCATATTTGCCAATTGACCTTATTCTAATTAGGCATGGTGCTCACGAATGATTAGGCAAAACCAAGAATCGATGTTTATGACATACGTGCTGTTCGGAATCATTGGAATTATGTATCTTATTTCTCTTGTATGCCTATGGAAACTCTGGCAAAAGCAAGAGACCATTTTGAAGAGAGTTGGTTGGTCGCTGGTTCTATTCATTCCTTTCTTTGGGCCGATGTTTTACGGAGCCTGGTATCGTCCACCTTCGATTCAATCTGAAGATCAACGAGCTCCTGAGAAGATATATTTTGGCTGAAATTGACAATGGATCCCAGCGTGGAAAGTCTCGCAATATTCGACCGTATGTCTTAGTCCTCTTCATCCTGTCTGGGCTTTTTGCCTTCCGGGTCATCGCACAACTTATACAGTTTGTCTATCCCGTATCGTTCCTTCCACCCTACACGGCATGGCATAGTGGCGCGTTACCCTATGGCGTCTTGTTGATGACTCAAGGTGTCATTCTTGCTGTGTGTCTGCGCATTGTCTGGAGTGTATTCAAAGGAACGGTTCTCGCTTCAAGGCAAAAAGGAACTATTCTGTTAGGGGTGGGCGTTATCTATCTCGTTAGCATGGGTGCCCGATTAATGATTGGGCTGACGATTGGATCTGATCATTTTTGGTTCGGGGCGATGTTGCCGACGTTTTTTCATATAGTGCTGGCTTCTTTCTTCATCGTTTATGGTCGATTTCATGCTGTCGTGTCTCGGGAATCAACTGAAATAGAGAAAGTAGATTTTGGATGAGCCAATTGGTGCGATATGGGGCATATCCTTTCGTGTTAGCCTTGGGTCTCGCTCTACATTTTCTTCTTCTTGAGAATCAGTTTGGAGTGCAGGTTGCGGCATACGGTCCTGTTCTCGTTGGAGCACTTGCGATTGCGGGATTGGAATGGATCTATCCATACCGAAAACAGTGGTGCGCTGATAGACAGGAGTTGGCGCAAGATGCCGTGTATATGGCTTTGATCCAAGGGGTGTTGCCAAAAATCTTAGCGGTGACCGCGACGTTATTTTTCGCGCAGATCCTTGGCACGCAACAGTTAGTCGTTCAAGGATGGTGGCCGACTCATTGGCCTGTTCCCCTACAAATGCTGCTTATGATGGTTGTAGCCGATGGCGTACGCTATTGGCTGCATCGATGGGCCCATGAATGGGAGCCACTTTGGCGATTTCATGCTGTCCATCATTCCCCTCATAAGCTCTATTGGTTGAATGTCGGTCGGTTTCATCCAATTGATAAAGGACTCCAAGTCTTCCTAGATACACTTCCATTTATATTGCTAGGGGTGAACGAAGAGGTCCTCGGTCTCTATATTGCATGCTACGCCATCAATGGGTTTTTTCAACACTGTAATATTGATGTGCGTCTCGGCATCTTGAATTACCTCGTGAGTGGACCCGAACTGCATCGTTGGCATCACTCCATGTTGAAAACAGAATCCAATCACAATTATGGGAATAATCTCATTATTTGGGATCTTATCTTTGGATCCTGGTACTTGCCAAAAGAGCGAGACGTGCAAGAATTAGGATTGGTTAATCGCGAGTATCCTACCGTGTTTCTTAAGCAAATGACCGTTCCATTTATTTCTGGAGCAGATAAACACACGAAATAGTTATGGGCATCTTTACCCTTGGACAGAATGCCAAAATTCACGCGCATATGAGCGGTGTGAAGCATCGTTGGTGGCGACCATTCATCAAGAAAACGCACAACCCTCAAGCTGTGCAGAAAGCGTTGCTCGAACGTATTCTAGCCCATCAAGCTGAGACGACATTTGGAGAAAAGCATCGGTTGAGCCAACTTCGTGGATATCATGAATTTCGATTAGGCGTCCCGATTCATACGTATGAAGACTTACGGCCATACGTTCAAACACAAGAAGAGACCAATAGTCGTGAGTTGAATCGAGATCAACCGGTGAGCTATGCCATGACGAGTGGAACTACCGGAAAGCCTAAAACTATCCCGATCCTCCAGGGCACACGTCAGATATTGCAGCACTATCAACTCTTAAGTACCTATGCGCAATACCGGGGCATTCCAAAGATTTTTCAAGGAAAACTCTTGGTCCTTTCTGGGCAAGAAGTTGAAGGCTACCTGGAGTCTGGGAAACCATTTGGTTCGATGTCCGGCTTACTTTCGGCGGCATTGCCACTTGTGTTGCAAACAAAACAATTTCTTCCGAAGGCGATTCAAGGCATTACCGATTACCAACAAAAATATCAGTACTTAACCGCATGGGCCTTATCCGAGCCCGATTTATCTGTCGTGGCAACAGCGAATCCTTCGACGTTTCTCAAACTCTTAGAAGTTGGTCGTCAGAATTTTTCGCAACTTGTCGAACAGCTGGATCCGAACTGCAAACAATCACCTGATTGGATTGCGCAGTTTCCCAATCTTTCCCGTAAAAGATTGCGTTATCTTCAATCGTTTATTGGCCATGAAGAACAATTAAGCGTTGAGGCGCTGTGGCCAAAATTGCAGGCTGTGGTGACGTGGACCGATGGAAACTGCGGCGTCTTAATTCCCAAGCTGAAGTCAAGATTGCCAGCAGACGTGGCGATTGTCGAAATGGGATATCTCTCGAGCGAATTTCTAGGAAGTCTGAATGTGGATGTGCAGACCAATCAATGCATTCCCACCTTCCAAGAAAACTTTTTTGAATTTGTTGAACAGACCGATTGGGATGCTGATCGGCACAATGCCGTGACCCTCGAGGAATTAGAGCCCGGTAAACACTACTATGTGCTGGTCACCACCATGAATGGGCTCTATCGTTATTTTATCAATGATCTCATAGAGGTCACCGGGTGGTTTCAGAAGACCCCAACCATTCGATTTGTGCAAAAAGGTAAAGGGGTGACGAACGTGACCGGCGAAAAACTCTATGAGTTTCACGTCATCGAGGCGGTGAAGGCCATTCAAAAGGCATATGACACGACTATGGAGTTTTACATCATGGTGGCTGATCCTCTCGCGCTCCAATATACCTTGTATCTCGAGCACCCTCCGTTAGATTTTTTTGTAGGGCATAAGCTGGAGGAAGAGATAGGCATGGGGAATGTGGAGTATCAAGTCAAGCGCGCGAGTGAGCGATTGCAGCCTCTTCGAGTTGTCTATCTGCAGCCAGGGACGGGGGACGCGTATAAAACACATTGCCTACAACAAGGACAACGGGATGACCAATTCAAAGTAGTGAAGTTGCAGTACGCCAAAGACTGTTCATTTAACTTTGCGCCCTACATCAGAGAGTAACTCCGTTTTTTGTGAAGCTCACAATTCAAAATCTTGAGATTCCGTTTAAACAAGTCTTTGCCCATGCCACGGCGACACGGGCTTGCTCGGATACTATTCTGGTCAAAGCCGATTCAGAGAATGGGATTGTTGGTGTCGGGGAGGGTTGCCCCAGGAAATATGTCACGGGAGAAACAATTCATACCGCAATACATTTCTTTACGAAGCATCGCGAGGCCTGGGAAGAGCTTAAGAATGTTGGCGATCTAGAAGCATGGATGGCTGAGAACAGCCAAACAATCAATGAGAATCCAGCTAGTTGGTGTGCCGTCGAACTGGCTTTGTTCGATTGCTGGGGGCAAGAAAATAGGCAATCGATAGAATCCCTTCTCAATTTCCAAGAATTGACCGGGCAGTTTCAGTATTCTGCTGTTCTAGGAACGGAGAGCCTGGCTTCGTTTGAAAAACAAGCCAAGAAATTTTGCGCACTCGACTTTTACGATTTCAAAGTGAAAGTCACGGGTCACCTTGAGAAAGACCGCTCCAAAATTGATTTCCTCAAAGATCTGCCTATTAAAAATCTCCGCATACGCCTAGATGCCAACAATCTGTGGAAGACAGCGAACGAAGCTATCACATATCTAAAAGATCTTAACTATTCTTTATTTGCGATCGAAGAGCCACTTCAAGTTGGAGACTATGAGGGGTGCCGCCAAATTAACCAAGAACTGGGACTCCCCATTATTTTGGATGAGAGCTTTTTACGATTTGAACAATTCAAAGATCTAGCAACAGACTCACAAGACTGGATTATCAATGTCCGGATTTCCAAAATGGGTGGAATTCTCCGGTCGTTGAAAATTGCCGAGCACGCCAAGACAAAGGGCTTTCCGATCATCCTTGGTGCGCAAGTCGGGGAAACTAGTATCCTCACTCGAGCTGCGCTCACCGTCGCCAATCAATCCCGCAAAAATCTCCTGGCGCAGGAAGGAGCTTTCGGTACATATCTGCTCGAGCATGACATCACCGACACTCCCCTCATGTTCGGCAAAGGCGGAATGATCGATACCCAACACCTCAGTAGCGAGTCCGGCCTGGGCTTACGTTAGGGGACTGTTGAGTTGAAAAAGGGGCGACGCAGGATTCGGGAATTATCGTACGTTAAGAGCTTATGTGGGCTAAGCAGACGTTGCCCTCAGATTACCTGTTTTGATTCTTCTCGACCCACAGCGGACATTCGGTTGACAGTAATTGTTAGCTGTTCCTTCTATTCATTCATCCGATTTTGAATACTTGAAAATTTCTGGCCCATGTGGTCAAACCACTTATCTAACTTTCTTATCATTTCAAATCCTGTCCATCCAAACAGGCTCAAAACAGGTTTTTCCTAGCATAGCATCGACACAAAGCTATCATCGGCAAGGGCTTTTCCTACGTAGGCCCACTGTCTGTTGATCAGTTGCTTTGTCCCTATCTGGCCCTACCTATCATCCTTGTCAATTTCGTCTTCTTCTATTCCGATAATCTCAATAACTCATTTCCTTTTGCTGCTATTGAAGATTCAAGCCGGACAATTTCCAGCGTTTGGAGCAAGGTAATTTTGGGTAAACCTTTTGAGGACAGGGAATGTTGGTTGCCTTATTTGCACTGATTCTTGTGCCGCTTGTCGCTTATCGTATTGCGCGACAGAAACAGCCAACCTATCTATGGTCGGTGACCGGCCTTACCTTTGGGCTAGTAGCATATCCCGCATCCTTTGAACTATATACCATGGCTTTTGTGCACTTCGTCGGTTTTGTGCCAGGAATGATCGGTCTTCAATTGACACTGTTGCACGACGCGCCTAGGTTTGATATTCCCACGATTCTCGGACTTCGGGAATCAGGAAAGGTGGTAAGAGGAAATGAACATCTAGTAATTGGGATGATCAATGGTTTGGTCTGGGGTGTAGTTTATGGAGTCATCGGCTTCGGCATCGACAAGTATCGCAAAGCTCGACAGCTCAATACCGGGAATGCCTAATTACAAGAAAGAGGAAATGTCCTCACAATGGAACCACCTGTGATTGATATGCTAAATGGAAAATTTTGGGTTATATTCATACTTACTCCTATGATCTTTTTTGGTGGGTGTAATGTGAGTTCAGTGCTGTCCCTTGAGGGAACTCTTATCTTTACCGGCGGCGGAAATAAAATTGAAGTCATCTCGTTTGGAGGAAAAGTAGAGGAACTCTCAAATGTCTATAAAAAGAGCAAAGTTCTCTCGATAGGGCACATTACCAAAATAAGTGATATCGCACTGTTATTTGATGAATGTTCTGGTGAGCGCCACTGCACAATTTATCAATTGAATATAGATAGTAAGGAGTCTCAGCGTGTTCGTACAGGGATCTTTCCGCAATATATTCCCGGCCACGACAAAGTATTATTTTATGACAAATCTGATGACGATAGAAATTGGTTGTTTATGGCCACCCTATCTGATGTCAATGAGGTCACAAGGATTGCGGAGGCACCAAAGAGGAAAATATTCCCCAATGGCATTCCACTATCAAGAACTCTGCCCGTGGTTCAAATATCACAAGATGAAGTGGTGTTTCTAAGTGGTGATGGACGATTAACACGTTTTAATCTTCAGAACTCCCAGCTCTCTTCTTTGGGGGTCGATGACTGTCGGCCTCTATTTTGGAGAACGTCTACGCAACAATTATTCTGCACGAATGAGAACGCGAAGGAGCCATTCTTTTTCGATCCGCATACCCAACAGAAAGAAGCCGTTCCGGTGTTCAATCGCGGTTATGGATTTGTGTATATCGAAGGTCTCGATTCTGTCCTTTATGGTAGAACGCGTCCTTTATTCCCTTTAGGGGAGGCTCCAGATCTCTTTTTCTATTCGTTCTCTGAAAAAAAAGAAGTGCGGGTTAAGACGTATTCCCATATTGTTTCAGGCATTTGGCTCCCACAAAAAAAATAGTGTTAAAAAGACGAAATAGGAGTCATCATTTCTTGAAGGAATGTGCTGCCCCTTCTATTAATTCATCCGCTTTGAAAAACGTGAATATTTTCGTCCACTCAGGCACTGGTTCCCGCTTCCTTCAGGAAGATTCCCCGCAAGAGTTCTGGAAGGCCATCTCGGATTGGTTGCCTCAATAAACTGATATTCAACCGTCCGCTCTTGGCCCAGGCTGTGTGAAAACTCAGCAAGCAGGTATACTTCACCTTTCCAACGGAGGTATGAGTGATGAGTGGATTTATTCAAGGCGACGATCGCCATCAAGCGACCTTGTTTCCTGAGGGATCAGATGATTACCTCGCCGAGGACAACTCGATTCGGGTCATCGATGTCTTTGTGGATGACCTGGATCTCTCAGGGCTCGGCTTCAAAACCCATTCGGAGAAAACGGGTCGTCCAGCCTACCACCCAACCATACTCCTGAAGCTCTATGTCTACGGGTATCTCAATCGTGTGC
>JAJDBQ010000178.1 GCA_029261255.1 Nitrospirales bacterium | reverse complement strand
TTCATGAGTTTGCTTGCCATCATGACAACGCATGCAATCAGCCATGGAGGTCTTCCAAAGCCGAGAATCCTGAGGAAGGTCTGGTGTATGGGGTTGATCATCAAGCTTGGTATGGCCACGAGGAATCACAATGGGATACCCCTTAATCGGCGTGCCATGGACCACGCGAGAATGGCATGTCGTACAGCCTTCTCCGTTGCCCCGAACGTCA
Organism: Nitrospirales bacterium; assembly: GCA_029261255.1. Lineage (GTDB taxonomy): Bacteria > Nitrospirota > Nitrospiria > Nitrospirales > UBA8639 > Nitrospira_E. Next base: position 3,066 of record JAJDBQ010000178.1, on the reverse strand, counting down.
AAGGCTTTCATATGTTCTCGATGATCCATGATGAGGCCCACCGCTTTAACCGGTTTCGGCAAATCACGCGCAGGCAGTTCATTGACTCGCAGTATCGCTCGATGACAGCTCAGACAGACAGCTGAATAGACATGAGACTGAAGGTCATGCGGTTTAGTCGGAGTGCCAAAGAAGGTGATGGCAACGTCTTCTAAGCCTGCGTACACCTTATCGTGGAGAAAGCCGGATATCCCAGGCCTCACATGACAATCGACGCAAGTCACTTCTTTGTGTGTAGAACGAGCCCAAGAATCGTAGGATGGCTGAATGGTATGACAACTTGCGCAAAAGGTAGGTTGATTCGTGAGAGGGACGGCTGCCGCCCCTCCTAAAGCCAGCACAAGAAGCGTGGCCATCATGAGGGTCAGACCTTTACCCATTGGCTTTACGAATCTGCTTGACGTGGAAACCTCGTAGTAATGAGTTGAGCCAACCCGTGCACATCATCTCGATCAAACCAGGGTACGTCGACTTCGATAGGTTTGATCGAAGCAACGGCGATTAATCCCTCGAGCGACACATCTACTTCCTGTAGTTCCTCTCGCACTACAATCACTTTCGGGAATCCTTGGCTTTTCCAGCCCTCCGCAATAATTAAATCGATGTCGCTATTAATGAAGCGCTCACGAATGGACTCAATGGGGAGCTCTTCAGACACATCAGTAAACATCGCCAGACTTCCCTTGGACAATACGACGACTTGGCTTGCCCCTGCCCGTTTATGACGCCAACTATCTTTGCCTTCGGTATCAAGATCAAATCCGTGTCCCGCATGCTTGATCGTGGCGACTCGATAACCTGCTCCGGTGAGTTCAAGGATTAATCGTTCGATGAGCGTGGTTTTGCCACTGTTGGAGCGGCCCACAAAACAGACAATAGGGGGTGCCATGTTGAAACCTGCATATTCTTCAATAAATTTTGGGAATGATCAATGCTTCTAGAATATTATGAATGAAACGGATTAAAAATTTCGGGACAACAATTGGACATTCACCACATCGCCTGGCTGAAGTGTTTCCACGGCTTCCGGTACATCAATAAACCCATTGGCCTTCACCATCGACGTTAAGATCCCAGATCCTTGTTTGCCCGTCGTCCGAACAACCAAGTCACTGCCTTCGTAGGCGAGCACACCGCGAAGAAGATGGCGGCGATCCGTCTGCTTAGAAAATGTCTCTTTGAAGATGGCCTTAACCGTTGGACGTTCCCAGACAGCATGACCTCCGAGCTTCATCATCGCCGGCCGAACCAACTGATCAAACGTGACCATGGACGAAACTGGATTCCCCGGTAACCCAAACGCTAACTTGCCTTGAATTTTCCCAAAGGCAACCGGTTGTCCTGGACGAATCGCTAATTTCCAAAAGTTCATATCAGCACCAAGCTCCGCAAACACGGGCTTGGTGAAATCATAATCTCCCATCGAAACCCCACCTGAAAGGACTAAGATATCGCACGTAAGTCCTTGCCGAATTTTATCTTTGAGGGAATCTGGGTTGTCTTTGGCTATGCCTAACAACACGGGAATGCCTCCAGCTTCTTGCACACCAGCAGCAATCCCATAACTATTAGAGTTCACAATTTTATTCTCATCGAAGGACTCATCAAGATCAGCCAACTCGTCACCTGTGGAAAGTATCCCGACGCGTGGTCGTTGATGAACGAGGACAAAGGATTTAGCCAGGATCGCCAACATGCCGATTTCACCAGACCGCAATTGAGTCCCTTTGGCAATGATGCATTCCCCTTCTTGAACATCATCACCTTTCGGTCGAATGTTGGCCCCCTGTCCATATTCAGCCATCATGATTCGCACGGAGGTTTCAGAAGGTTCCGTATATTCGATACGGACAACCGTGTCAGCTCCAGCTGGCATAGGGGCTCCGGTCATAATTCGAATCGCTTCTCCAGGACCAACAGACTTCTTCGCTACCGCACCAGCGGCGACATCTTCAACGACGTTGAGTTCAGGAATTGTTGAAATGGCATGTTCAGAATGAATATCCGCCCAGCGAACAGCAAACCCATCCATCGCTGAATTGTCCCAAGGAGGATTTGCGCGTGGGGCAATAATATCTTCGCCTAACACGCGACCAAGCGCATCAAGTAATCCAACTTTTTCACAACCCAACACGCTGGCTGCGTTTAAGACAATTTGCTGAGCCGTGGTTAACAACGTTAAAGGCATATGATTTCCAAATCTCTTAAGACCATTGTCCGAGGATACGTGACAGAGTGAACTATGTTGGTTTCTTGAAAGGTGCAGGTCGCGCCGACACGTTAACTAAGGAACCTTTTTTCTTACAAAACTCTTCAATTTTATTTGCAGCACTATGAATGGCTTCTGCCGTCGGCAAATCAGAATGAAACAAGGCATACGGCTCACCTCGATCACATTGCAACACCATCTCTGGATCTAGCGGCACACGTCCTAAGAACGGCACATCCATGTCAGCCGCTGAGGCTTCTCCCCCACCTTTCCGAAAGACTTCAATTTCCTTATGACAATGCGGGCAATCCATCCCACTCATGTTTTCAATGATTCCAATAATGGGCAATTCGCTATCTCTTACAAATGTGACTGACTTGCGAGCGTCCAACAGCGAAACTTCCTGTGGAGTCGAAACAATGACACAACCCGTCACATCACCAATCAAATCCATCGTGGTCACAGATTCATTCCCTGTCCCTGGGGGCAAATCAATAAATAAATAATTCAAATCTTGCCACTCAACACCACCCAATAATTGATTGATAAATTCAAACTTATACGCGTCACGCCAAATAATGGGATCATCAGAATTTTGAAGAAGAAAGGACATGGAGGCAATCTTCAAATTGTACACTTGATGCGGAATAATTCCCCCGCCCGTACTAATTTTCAGCTTCTCGCCTTCGACGCCCATCATTTTAGGAATATTGGGTCCATGGATATCCATGTCACATACACCAACTTCATAGCCCTTTAAGGCCAAGCTAATCGCTAAATTAGTCGTCATCGTGCTCTTTCCAACACCACCCTTATTA
>JAJDBQ010000177.1 GCA_029261255.1 Nitrospirales bacterium | reverse complement strand
AATTTCCGGCAGCAAAGAATTCAAACTGATTTACGATATCGGAGGAAGCAAGATGGTCAAAAACGTGCCGGTCTCTCTTGAGGACCGAAACCGTTTTGCTATTTCTGATGAAGATATTCTGACACTTGCCCGATGGGGTTGTCTTATTGAGGACCACTATACGGCTAAAAAAGGCCGCCCCTGTCCCATGGACATCGAATGGGCAAAGGATGGACAAACAGGAGAACTGTTCATCGTACAAGCCAGACCCGAAACGGTTCAATCAAGAAAAGACCCCGATGTATTGGAAACGTATCACCTCAAGCAGCGAGGACCCGTTCTTATTCAAGGCCGGAGTGTGGGGGAGAAAATTGGGCAAGGCCCGGTTCGGATTATAAAACATGTTCAACATCTACAAGACTTTCAAGATGGAGACGTCCTGGTCACGGACAAAACAGATCCAGACTGGGAGCCCATTATGAAAAAGGCCGCAGCCATCGTCACCAATCGAGGGGGACGGACCTGCCACGCAGCCATCGTCAGTCGGGAACTCGGGCTTCCGGCCATCGTTGGAACCGAACGGGCCACTGAGATCCTCAAAGATGGCCAACAGGTGACACTATCTTGCGCGGAAGGGGATACCGCATTCATCTATGAAGGGAAGCTCCCAATTGAAGTCGAACGAGTTCCTCTCAAAAATCTTGGACATCCAAAAACCCAGGTGATGATGAACGTGGCAAACCCTGAAGAGGCGTTTTCGCTTTCCTTCATTCCTAATGATGGAGTAGGACTGGCTCGTGAGGAATTTATCATCAACACTTTCATAAAAATCCATCCCTTGGCACTATTGAAGTATGAACATCTGGAAGATGTCAGCGTGAAAGCTGAGATTGATCATCTCACTGCAGCGTATTCCGACAAAACACAGTACTTCGTCGACAAACTCGCTCAAGGGGTTGGGATGATTGCCGCGGCGTTTTCCCCTAAAGATGTCGTCGTACGGATGAGCGACTTTAAATCGAACGAATACGCCAATTTAATCGGGGGGAAGAATTTCGAACCGTCTGAAGAAAATCCCATGATCGGATTCCGTGGAGCTTCACGTTACTATGATCCCCGGTATCGTGAAGGTTTTGCCTTGGAATGTCAGGCCATGAAAAAAGTCCGAGAAGACATGGGTCTGACTAACGTCAAACTCATGATCCCGTTTTGTCGAACAGTTGAGGAAGGGGAAAAAGTTCTTGAGGAAATGGGAAAACACGGACTCCATCGAGGAGAAAATGGCCTGGAAGTTTATGTGATGTGTGAGATTCCGAGTAATGTCATTCTAGCTGAAGAATTTGCGGAAATCTTTGATGGATTTTCTATCGGATCGAATGATCTCACGCAGTTGGTGCTGGGGGTAGATCGTGACTCAGAAATTGTGGCTCATGTCTTTGATGAGCGTAATCCAGCAGTGAAAACTTTTATCGCTCAAGTCATTAAAGCCGCCAAAGCGAAGGGTCGGAAAATTGGCATCTGCGGTCAAGCACCAAGCGACTATCCAGAATTTGCACAATTTCTTGTAGAACAGGGAATCGATAGTATCTCACTCAATCCCGATACTGTGTTGAAAACCACTATGAAAATCCTTGAGGTGGAGAAAAGCCTTAGTTAGTAGAAAGCAGTCAACCACGAATACTCGTCAAGCAATACGACCCCGGTCCTATTCTGAAAGGAAAGGGGATAGTAAAAGGAGGCAAGTTACGATGAATAACTCTGACAGATCACCAAATACTGCGTTTGAGTCCCTGACCGTAGACCAGATCATGGAGAAACAAGTTCAATCTGCTCATGATAAGACCAAAGCGGAGGATCTGGCCTCCTTCATGGTTGAGGGATTTGGTTCTGTACCGATTGTGGATCAGCAGCAACGGCTAATCGGAATTGTATCCGAGTACGACCTTCTCACTGCCCTTGGGAGAGGACGTAACTGGAACGACCTGCCTGCCTGCGAAATCATGACCAGGCACCCAGCATCGGTCACTCCTGACACCAGCCTCGCGACATTGATAGGGATTTTGCAATCAAGCCGTTTCATTCGTATGCCGGTGGTCGATTCGAATGGAAAATTAATTGGTGTTGTAGCGCGGCGAGACATTCTTCGGGCTTACCTTAACGACAAATCTGAACCAGACTGGTCAGAGATCATGGGGTATTGGTAGAGCCGCCAACGAGTTCTTTTCGGTTCAAGCGCGGGGTTCCGACTTTGGCTATTCACCTAATAAGGATGTCACCCCTCATTCTTGTTCGCTCACAAGACAAACTCGATTGAGCCTCTTTCAACCGCAGTTTAGCCATACGGGGGGGGCTTTCACTATTCTTTGTCTTCAGTGATGCTCTATTCGGAAAATTAAACGAATGCCAGCCTACCCTCTCACACAGAAAATCTACCTCGTATCAATCACTTGCTCATCAACATCTGTCATGAATACTTAGTGAATCTAGCATCAACCGCCTCAGGAAAGAATTGAATCGCAACGAACACGATCACCACCGCTAATACTCTCCTTACCAAGAGTGTTTTCATAGAAA
>JAJDBQ010000176.1 GCA_029261255.1 Nitrospirales bacterium | reverse complement strand
AGAGGAACGCACCGCAACCCGAAGATAATGATCAGTCAAACCAGGCCACACCCCATCAGCCTCTTCTTCAAACAAGACTGAAAGCTCTTGCCCTAAGAATTTCTGATGAAAGACTTCCCGCTTTTGACAAGACAATTCCCGCAATGTCCGACTCCGTGCTTTGATATCGTCCGAAGAGACCGGATCCGGCATCTTGGTTGACGCAGTTCCCGGTCTGGGTGAATAACTGAACACATGCAGATATGAAAACGGCAAACCTTGTAAGAAAGCGACTGTATTCCCAAAATCCCGTTGACTCTCTCCAGGGAACCCTACCATCACATCTGTTCCAAAACACACATCAGGAATCATTCGAAGAGCGGTCTCCATCGCGCCTTGATACTCTCGAACTGAATAGCGTCGATTCATCGCTTGCAAAATCGTATCGTCTCCGCTTTGTAGCGGGACATGGAGAAACCGACAGAGTTTGCGCGAGCTCTTCATGTAGTCCAACAGTCCATTCGGGATCGTCGTGGGTTCAATGGAAGAAATGCGAATACGTTCCAAGCCTTCAATGGCTTCAAGGCGAGTGATCAAACCGAGCAGATCAATGTCGTGATCCTGATACTGCCCAATATTGACACCAGTCAACACCAATTCACGATGCCCTCTTTCGACCAGTTGTTCTGCCTCCCGAACGGCATCATCAACCAAACGGCTTCGTTCTCGACCTCTGGCGAACGGAATTAAACAAAAGGTGCACATGAACTGACAGCCATCCTGAATTTTCAAATTTGCACGGGTCGTAGAATAGTCGCCCACCCCTTCAAGAGAAAAATTTTCATAATCCATACGCTCATGATGGACCTGTGGTGTTTGTTGTTTGACATGCAACGGAATAGGCGGCAAAAGATCAGGCAACTGCATCTTAAATTGATTGCCGACAATCAGATCGATGCCTTCAATTTGTCGAAGCACATCCAAGCCGGTTTGCGCATAACATCCTGTTACCGCGACAAAAGCCCTAGGAGACTGCCGAAGAGTCTGCCGGACTAGTCGTCGGCACTCCGCCTCCGCCCCTTCCGTCACGGTACAAGAATTCAGGACCAAGACATCCGTTTCTTGACCATATTCTACGGGTATATACCCACGGCTCCGAAATCCATCTTTCAAAAGAGCGGTTTCCGCTTGATTCAAACGACATCCTATCGTCGAAAACGCCACTCGTGGTTGTTGATTCATCGATGTCAGCATACGTTCGAGATTATAGAGAAGCCCTTTCCCCACAACAAGATCGCCTCGTCTCTAGTTCCCATTACCTTAGGAACATGCTAGTATTTTTCTGAATTGACCCATACTCGACAAGAATTCGAGCCTCGCTTGCATCTGGATCCACAACGCGTGTTGACCATACCTCGTGCGCGTGCCTACACCACCATCATATGCCCTCATTCACGAATGGCTACCCTAAACAAAGCCTATTCCTTGCCATTTTCCTCGGAGTTGCCGGATTAATGCCATGAATGTCGGTTTTGGGAAACTCTTCATCTCCCGCTTCGTGGGCATTCGCTTGTTGCCGGGACAAGTGGTCGCCCTAGCCGCCCTTGGGTTGATCGTGCTTGGTGCCTGCCTGCTCCTGCTTCCGTTTGCCACCACTCCTGGCACCAATCTGGGAGTGATTGATGCCCTCTTTACCGCCACATCGGCTGTCTGCGTGACTGGCCTTATCGTCATGGATACCCCACAAGATTTTACGGCCTTTGGGCAAGGCGTAATATTGCTCCTGATCCAGATTGGCGGGCTCGGGTATGCCTTGATGGCCACCATGATCCTGTTATTGTTGGGACGCCGGCTTGGCTTGCGTGATCGCATGATGCTTTCGGAAACCATGAGCACGATGGACATGCAAGGCCTCGTTCGCTTCGTCAAACTCGTTCTGCTCATTACGTTTACCCTCGAGGGAGTTGGTGCAATACTACTCACCATTCGCTTTGCCTTTGATCATCCCTGGGATACCGCGGTGTACTACGGGATTTTTCATGCTATCTCAGCCTTCAATAATGCAGGATTCTCATTATTTTCTGACAGCCTGATTTCTTTTCAAACCGACTGGACCATTAATGCCATCGTGACAACGTTAGTCGTCTTAGGGAGTATTGGCTTCCTCGTCTTTGAAGATCTCCTCGACAATTATCGTAAGACCAGATTTCGTTTTCGCACGCATACGAAATTGGTGGTGGCGACAACTGGAATTCTGATTGCCGTTGGCACACTCGGCATTGCCCTTCTTGAATGGAATAATCCTGCCACATTGCAATCGCTTTCCATTGGCGAGACGTTCACAGTCTCCTATTTCCACACCGTTTCACGCACCGCAGGATTTACGACCCTCAACTTAGGAGACATGCGGGAACCAACTCTCTATTTCCTCCTCATCTTAATGGCTATCGGTGGGTCACCAGGCAGCATGTCTGGAGGGATTAAGACGACCACAATCGCCATCGTCTTTCTGACCATCTGGAGTATGCTCAAACGAGATCCTGATGTAGAAGTGTTTCACCGGCGTATTCCTCCAGACCTGATTACTCGAGCCCTTTGCCTGACGATTTTAGCCCTAGCCCTGATTACAGGCATGACCTTGCTGCTCACCTCGACCGAATCACAGCCATTTTTATCATTAATGTTTGAAGTGACCTCAGCCATGGGGATTGTGGGCATGTCGCTAGGAGACGGAGGCACGCGGAGTTTATCCGCACTTCTCACGGATTTTGGTAAAGTGATGATCATGCTGTCCATGCTCTTAGGACGGTTCGGCCCACTGGTGATTGGGTTGTCCGCCGTCAAAACCTCCTTCCACAAACGCTATCGTTTTGCCCAATCACGTGTGGTAATAGGCTAATACAATTTCCATGCGGGGATTTTTAGATCATACGCAAATTCTGGCCATACAGCCGCATCATGTTTATTGGAAATGTATTTTGAGATTGTCCAGTTGAGAAGCGTTGGTCGGTAAATGAGCGCTTCTGTAGTACTGAACTCCCATATCACCGTAATTTTCTGTGTTGCCGGGGTTCGGCCCGGCAGCCGAGCCCCTTTTGTTTCGGCAAAAGGAGCCAAAACCATTGACGCCCAGTCCGGCCTCATGAGAGGAGCTGGACGCAAGACACAGAAGAGCAAGCCAACTCGCTCCGCTCAAACAAGGCTCGCCAGATCATGATAGCGTCCACCCAGAGGGCCAGACGGCAGGCGTCAGACCTTGGGAGACGAACAATTCAGGGAGCCAGATAGAAAGGATAGAACCATCCATTCGGTATGATCCTAAATTTTCATTTTCTCGTTTTTCCTCAGAATTTGAAAAGTGTCAAACAATGACTGCTTTCAGGGTTTAAAAACCCCTCTCAAATAGGGTCCCCTCAAAATCACGCTTTCAACCCTTCGTTATTATGGGATTTTCTCTTGCGAGACATCCTCTCATTTAGGGTATACCCATATCGATGTTACAGATACTATAAGTGGTTTTGTGCAAGGCATCTGGCTAGGCTCCAAGATGGAAGCATGGCCTAGTAATCCTATTATACGATTGGAGGATGCCACGATGAAGTATTTTGCTGCCTTAGATGTCTCAGACAAGGAA
>JAJDBQ010000175.1 GCA_029261255.1 Nitrospirales bacterium | reverse complement strand
TCGGTTTGCCGAGGGATTGATATACGAAATGCGCTCCTGAAGATCCATTTCGATGACCGGATTAGGATTCATTTCTGGAAATGTCGCCAAACGAGCAAGCTCTCGATTTTTCATGTCTTGGCTCACCATGAGCCGCTTGAGAGCTTTAGTCCGATCTTCCAATAAGTTAGCCGCTTGTGTCGCCACGCCGACCAATTGCTCCACCTCCCCATCTTTGGAGTCCATATCTCGTTGATGAAAACCCTGACTACTGGGCAGGACGTTCTCTTCCGTGACTTGAGCCACAGATTGGAGTTTCTCAATCAGTTCCTCCAAAATTGGCAAGATCTGGAAAAGCCCTTTTCTCACTCCAAAAATGGCGAGTCCGATAAAGAGGACCGACATGATCATCAGCCCGAGCCACAATTCTCGTTCTTTTTCCTGAAGCCGATTAAGTGAAAATCCGACACGGACCCACGCAACAATTTCGTCCTCAGACAACAAGGGCTCAATCACCACAAACATGGTCCCGCTCGTAGCGGTATCCACAAACATTTCTAATTCTGAGCCCAAGTTCTGCGCTTGCTTCAACTGTGGGTCTTCCACCACTGTCCCAATTGTCATTGATCGAAGGGAAGCGATGATCATATTGTCTTCGTCCAGAACGTCTAAGACTTTTAGATCATCATCTTCGGCATAGGCCGACATAGACTCTTGAATGCGAAATAAATTGTCTAAAATGGCCGCAGCCCCAACCGTGGAAAAGGTTCGGGCCACCGCGACCCCACGATCGCGAAATGCCTCTTCCAGTAATTCGCGTTGACCATAGCCAATCAAGACCGCACCAACTAAGACCAACAGTCCTATCGAGAAGGTCAAATTGGTGGTAATACGGAAGACTAAACTGCTCCGCCATTTCCCTAAAAACCAGTAGCCGGCTGATTTCTTATTCCCAATCATCTCGCTGTCTCAGAATGGATGACATCATTGCCAAATGAAAACCCTTTCACTCAGGCGCACATCATGTAGAGCCGTGCAAGGCGCACCAAGGCGACCTACTCTTTCATAATCATTTTCGGCTACTAAAGATTGATTCTGAAGGATTTTTCAGCGTACAAGCTGAGTGCCTGCTAGGATGTAGTGGTCAAACTATGAATGATCGTGGGAGGGAACAGAGGAAGAAGTTAGGGATATGTAAACTTGACCTGAATTATGCCCTTTTCCGTGACATTCACGACTTTTTCCAGAATACCCAGCGTCTCGTGCCACACCCGAATCGGATGCTTGCCTGCGGGAATACCTTCTATCCGAAACATTCCGGTTTGGTTGGTCATTGAATAATACGGATGGGAAAACACAAGCAGAGAGCCCTCCATAAAAATATGTTTATCGCACCAAATGGTATGTAATCCAGACCGCTTCAATCGTTTAACAATAGGATTTCCACCGGGAACTTGGGCAACATTGAGAAAAGTCCTTCCACGATATTTGATATGTGTATTATGGAGAATGGGGTCTTGATTCCGTATTTCAATCTCCTGTCCCTGTCGAGCCATACTAATACGTGGAGAAAAGGCGCACCGCGTATTTATGACTGGTCGTTCGATCTCCACGACCTCCTCTCCTGAACCTTTAACTCCTTCTACGCTCACAACAGCATTGCTGAGGAAACCATGTGCATCATGTATCTGAATACTCTGGATACTGACTTCAGCCCCACAATGATCTTGGTCTTTGATAACCTGCAGCACCTTAGGAGGCGGTGGCTTTCCCCGGTAATGCACGGTCCCCTCAAGTGTGCCGGCATAGGTCATTTCCACGGGCCCCAGGATCTGCACGGCTACAACTCCGAGAACCAAAGGAGTGCTCAGCAAAAGGAATCGATGGAGATATAAGGCCGGACTAAACATGTAGATCAAACCTATACGGGACTATTGTTAGACGCCCAGTTATTCATGATGGGACAAAGACAGAACATAGTTGGCCAAATGCCAGGCATCTTCTTCGTGACCTGCCAATTGACTCTCGTACGAGGGCATTGGGGTCCCATCTAACCCGGTGCGCAATGTTCGGACTACGTCACGCGCGGTCGTTCCGTTTTTCCACCCAGTACGATTGGTCAAATCATTTGGCGAAATCGACAACCCTCTACTATCTTTCAACTCTCCCGCCAACGCAACACTACCATCACCCCGAGCCTGTCGCCCATGGCAACTAGAGCAATCCATCTCTTCATACAAGGCTTTGCCCCGCTGTACACTCGCTGCGGTGAATGGAATGGGAGAACCATTTAGTGAAATCGATTCTGGAGTCTCATCCTGGAAGCCAGAATAGAAAGATTTAATATAGGCTACCACTTGCCAGCGTTGTTCCAAAGATAACCCGCTAAATGATGGCATATAACCAGGAATTCCATTCGTAATCGTACGAAACAAATCCTCATCCAGAGGAAGACTTCCTGAAACAGTGGAACGAAATTTGTAATAGCCAACCGTAAAATCTCTCGCTCGAGACGCAGAAAACGCCGCATTGTAGAATGCCGCAGGGCCATCCCCTTTTCCAGAAACACCATGACAAATCAAGCAAGATCGTTCATAAATAGTTTGCCCTTCCCGAGCACTATTCAAGAATGACACCTCTGAACTACCAAAAGCCGGTTGAGCAATAAAAAACAGCACCATGGTCCACCCATAAAATGTCCTGGAGGTTTTCATGAGCATCCTCTCCTTTAAAAAACAATTGCTAATCCAGCTGAAAATCGATTGCGAAGATTCCTGGCAGCACTGAGACCGCCTTCCGAATCACGCACATTAAAATCGTTTCGGATATTAAACGTTATGTTCGATCTCAAGTAATATCTGGCCTGTAGGCCAACAAATGTCGCACTTTTCCGCGTAGCGAGTAGCCCCCCGGCATCCATATGATCATACCGCGTTCCAATCAACAGCCGATCGGTGACGATGGCATGCGCCTCCACCGTGACACCAGTTGCTGTGGAATCAAAAATGGCCTCCATTCCAGTAGGCAAATCCGTCACGCGATCAATGGTATACGCCCCATAAATATCTACCAACTTGTAACGAAGACGAGCTCCAACACCATAGCGACTCCGACTGACATCAGCATTCGTGGATACTTTGGCGTTATGATTGCCGATATAGGCAAATCCAGAAAGATTCACTGAAAAATCATGCGACTGGGCGTAATCAAACCGGGTCATCACATACCAATCTTTTGAATTATTCGAGTCTCCAGCCCGTTCATTGCCGCCATTTAATACCCCAATTTGGTAGAGAAACCAATCCCCGAATGGGCGACCATGGATATCAATACCCACCTCTTTATTAGAATTATAGAGGGTTGACTCCCACGGCTGTATTGCGCCTCGATTTCGATCGAATAAGCCAAAAAACTTCGAAGCCTCCGCGCTTTGCGTCAAAGACCATCGGTTCACAGTTGGAGTAGACAATGGCCCAAAAGGAGGAGCCAACTTCGGCCCCAACGGCACAAATTGCGGACGAGCTTCAGCCATCGAAAAAAAGGCAGAAGGGTCGAATCGCCCTACGCGAAGATGCGCCCAATTCATCCCAGCCAGATTATTCAATGTGATAAAGGCGCGCCCTAATTCCAGTTCACTCGATCGACCAAAGATGGTCGTCATATCAACAAAAAACCCGACATTATTGGTGACAGTACCAACCGTGAACATCCGAAGAATGGCCGGGGTCCCTAATTCCGTTTGATCTCCCGAACCACTGATCTCTTGCTTCAATTCCGTATGTTCTACACCGCTTGTGGCAAACAAGACTCCTAAATAATTAGAGACTTGATCTAAGGTCAAATCACCATATTTCAACTTGGCGACAATGCCCCCGTCTTCCGTTCCTGGCATTTGGTAGCCATTTTCCAAAAACCGCTCTCCAAAAGGATTGAGCCGTGGTTGTCGCGTATGACACACATGACAATTGACTTGGTATTTTCTTGCAAAAGCTGGGATGGCCTCAGCCTCAGGTATCCACCCTGGGAAGGAGGTAGAAAATAGAACAAACGCTAAGGCCAACACTGATTTGAGACATGGCTGAAAGAATCTTTCACCGTATGCCATAGATCTATGTCACTTGGATAAGATGTGAGGTCTGCAAGTCCAGTGATCAGGGAATCCCATCGCTGTCCTTTCAGAGGATCATTTCTATAACTTATCGAAAATTAGTGTTACATTCTTTAGATCTTATGTCATTAGATTCCCCCTCGGAAAAAGGCTTTTCATGACGACCTCAGTGGGATTATTGAGAATCATGACCATGATTCTAGCAATTGAAATCAGCTTATTGGCTGTTAGTTGCACATCAAGTTCATCAACCACACGATTCCTTGTGGATCAACCCCATCGGACTGTAGGTATGGAAATTACATACCGCGAAGGATCGCCTGAATACTCACATCCTAGAAATCTTAGTTCTGGAGTATTAGAACAAGCCTTGAGTTCTATCGAAGTGCAGCCCTCGTCGCTCCTTGATCGTATCGCTGGCGCGTCCTCTCACGCACAGGAAGCATTCACAAAAGAACAACGAGAATTTTTAGCTAGCCAACTTTCAATAGCATTCCAAAAGGCCACGCCACTAGAGACCGTCACATTTCATTGGGCTACATCACGAGGCAATGGCATTTGGGAAATCACATCCGGCGGTCTTTATCTTCAAGAGAATCATCTACACCTCATGCTGCCAAATTATCGTCACACGGTTTCAGGCAAGCCCCAATCTCAGAAACCGAGGAATCAGCCTCTGGCTCAATTAGGCGAACCGCTGCATTCATTAAAAGTTATAGCTCCAGCTCGACAACTCAAATATGGCATGCTCACTGAATTGTGGGCACCACAAACTCCTCATTTTGTCTTTGCCATCAATGAATTGACCAATGCTCCTCTACCCTCTGGCAAACAGCAGGCAGAATCATCTACCCAGCCTCTCAATTCTGGAAAATCCATCAAACAACGACTCAAGAGATTAGAGAAACTGCGACAAGAAGGACTTCTCTCAGACAAGGAGTATCAAGACAAACGGAAGGGAATTCTTAACGAACTGTAGTGGGGAAACCTTGAAGCGTTAGGGGTAAGAGGATTCAAGAAAATGAGTAAAGATTAAACACAGGAAGGCTGGCTTTCCTATTGTATATCGAATTTTTCCTTCTCACTCCCCACGGCTTACGGCTTTTTCATTGATAGCTTTCCGCGTCGGAAGGAAACTTTCCACATTCCACTTCTTCTTTGTATCGCGTAAGGGCCTGTAGTGCATCGGCTTTCAAATGGGCATAGGGTTTCACAAATTTCGGGACGAAGTCGTCAAAGAGGCCCAAGACATCGTACAGCACGAGCACTTGACCGTCGCATTCCTGCCCAGCCCCAATTCCTATAGTCGGAATGACGAGTTCATGAGTAATTTTCTTTGCCAGCGAGCTAGGAACACACTCCAACACCACAGCAAAAGCTCCGGCTGACTCCAAGGCTTTCGCTTCTTGTAAAATTTTATCAGCCTCTATTTGTTCTTTGCCTCTGACTTTATAGCCTCCGGATTGATTGACTGATTGTGGCGTCATCCCCAGGTGACCCATGACTGGAATGCCAAAATTCGACATCGCTTCAACGCGATCAACCACCGAATGACCTCCCTCAAGTTTCACTGCTACTGCACCTGCTTGCAGAAGTCGTCCTGCATTCTTGACAGCCTCCTCCACACTCACTTGATACGACAAAAACGGCATATCCCCAATAACCAAGGCTCGTTGCGCGGCACTAGCAACCATTCGAGTATGATAAAGCATGTCATCCATGGTCACTGATAAGGTATTGGACTTTCCTTGTACGACCATGCCAAGAGAATCTCCAACTAGAATCACTTCCAGCCCTGCTTGCTCCACAATTTGGGTGAACAACGCATCATATGCCGTCACCACGGTTATTTTCTTACCTTCTTTTTTTTGTCTCTGAAATTCAGGAATCGTAAGATGGCTCATAGTCTTTCCACTTCAACTATCGTCTATTGTTTAGCAAACCGCTTGGCCGACTCCAGAGTATTTTGAAGAAGCATGGCAATTGTCATAGGTCCAACTCCACCAGGAACCGGCGTGATCCAGCCAGCTCGTTCCTTCACACGATCAAAATCCACATCCCCAGCAAGCTTCCCCGTTTCCAATCGGTTAATCCCCACATCAATAACCACCGACCCTTCTTTGACCATATCCGCAGTGACAAAGAACGGTTTGCCAATCGCGGCAATCACGATATCGGCCTCACGGACGACCGAGAGAAGATCCTTCGTCCGAGAATGACAGATGGTGACTGTTGCATGTCGATGAAGAAGCAGCATTGCCACTGGTTTCCCCACGATATTACTGCGGCCAATGACCACGGCTTGTTTCCCTGAAATGTCGAGCCCCGTTGAATCAATCATATGAATGACGCCCTTTGGCGTGCAGGGCACAAAGACTGGATCGCCTTCTACCAATCTACCCACATTGACGGGATGAAAACCATCTGCGTCTTTATCAGGAGAAACAGCCTGTAAAATCGCTTTACTTTCGATATGAGCCGGCAACGGCAACTGAACCAAAATTCCATGAATCTTGGGATCCGCGTTGAGCTGATGAATAAGCGCTAATAATGTCTCTTGTGTTGTCGCGGCGGGCAAAATGTGTTCTTCCGGGTACAGGCCGGCCTTTTCGCAGGCAATTTTCTTATTTCTCACATAGACCGCCGAAGCCGGATCATCGCCGACCAACACCGCGGCCAGACCCGGCTTGATCCCAGTAGCTTTTACAAGCAGACTGACTTCTTGTGCGATGCCCTCTCTCAGCGTAAGTGCCAGCGATTTACCATCAATAATTTGTGCAGACACGTGTTTCCCTTTTGTTGATATTCAAAGACTTTTAGCAAGACTGCAATAGATAACGGTCAGATGATTCACGATATCAGGCACTGAAAAACTTCGTCAACGCAAGGCTTGCCAGCCCGATTCTTGACACCTCCAGAAACCCTCACTTACCATGCCCTGCACCCACTCATTTGCACTCATGCTGTTTGGTAAAACAGCTTCCCCTTCTCGCCTAAGCCGTAAAGATGGAGTGAATCAATACAATGACTGATGATGTGCAGCCTGAAAGCGTATGCGCCAGCCTCATCCAGGAAATGCGTAGCCTCCAGCTAGCCACGGTAGGGCCAGACGGTTTACCACATGGCGGATATACACCGTATTGGCACCGAGCTCCTAACAATTTTTATATCTTTGTCAGCCAACTAGCCGCACATACTCGTCACTTGTTAGCAAGCGAGACCGTGTCGATTATGATCATCGCCGATGAACAATCGACGTCTGAGATCTTCGCCAGGACCAGAGTCAGTTACCAATGTGAGGCCAAACGGATCACAAACGACAATCATGATTACGAATTAGTGCTGGACGAGTATCAACAACGGCATGGCAAGATGGCCGCATTGTTACGTCAGCTGCCAGACTTCGTCCTCTTTCAACTGAAACCAATGAGTGGGCAGTTTGTGATGGGGTTTGGCAAAGCCTACGCCCTCACTGGAGATGATCTTTCGAAATTTGAACATACGCGCTCCGGATAGTCGGATTGAACGATATTCGGAACCGGTGCACTGAAGGAAGCCCAATATGCCGCTGCCGTGTCAACGACTTTATCAACGTACTTTCACATGTATCACTCCAAGTCACGTGAATTCCTCCCGTTCAACCATGTCGCTGACTCTTGTGGCTTTCGCATGTCTTTGGCTCTTGGGAATACAACATATTCACGCCTATGAAATAGCCAACCTTCAGTTTCCACAAAATATCATCGCAGACAACGGTGAAGTCTATTACATCGCCAACGCCAACGGAGATCCTGGAA
>JAJDBQ010000174.1 GCA_029261255.1 Nitrospirales bacterium | reverse complement strand
AATAGAGAATTCTTGCATTAGAACTCCCATGCCCATGTCGAATCTTAAATTAGGTCTCCTTGTTTTTTGGCCAACCTTCTGGACTGGCTTTCCCATAAAAATGGTGTTCTGCTTACTATTGTTGGCAGGTCACATGCATCCATGGGGGGGGGAAGGTTTTTTCTTGCTGTTGCTTGTCTCCATCCCAATTGATATTTGGGCTTTAGGACTTTGCGCAAGAACAGTATTCATCGACCGACTGAAAGTCGATCCTCAACCAGGTTTTGGGAAAAATCTTTGGATTCGGTGGGCGGTATTTTCAGCCATAGCCCTGCCTTTGATAAAATTTATTGTTTCAGGGGCAACCGGAATCGCAAAGTCGGTGACATCCAGTATCGTACACTCAATTGAAGAATCTCTCTATGAAATTCCGGTAGCAGAGCAAATAAGCATAGAGCTGGTGATGTGGGGGAGTGTGGCATCAGTGGTTCTTATCCTCTGTATCCTTGGCTGGCTGTATGGACTAGGTTGGCTGACTCAACCATTTGTCAAAAATGCGAAACCTCTTGATGGAACAGAAGAGGATAGAGCAAACTTTTGGGATGGTCTTCGCGTTCCAGCAGATCAACCGTTGTTGCTCACGGCTTTTACTGGCGCAGGCGTGGTTCTTGTCTTTGTCTTTTGGGCTTTGTTGCCCACGACGACGCCTCATCCGCATGAAGATTATGAGTTTATCTCTAGTGGCCAAAAAGAGGTAAAGGTTGAACCCAAAAAAGTCTTAAAGGAAGCCGAAAAAGTCGTGGCGAAAGCCGAGTTGGTGGTAAAAAAACTCGAAGAAGAAAAAAGCGGTGAATCAAAAGATACAGACGATGAAAAGGCGGAAGAACCTTCTGCCAAAGAAACGCAGGCAGGGAAATAGAATTAAAAGCCTTGCAAATATTTTTTTTCGAGCTAGCAAGAGGAATGCGGCATGCGTTATAAGTATGCGAAATCTTTTCCCGTGCTTAAAAATATACGAGTGAAGGGGGCCAAGTGATGAAATCGGCCAACCATATACGGCAATCAAACGTGAAGAATTTTCTGGAAAAGATGCCAACACTCTTTAAGTGGCTAAGCTTCCTCTCCGTTCTGCTGCTTCCGGTCATTGCTTTGGCTGCTGGTGCTGAAACTAAGGCGATGTCTGTTGAGTATCGTGATGTTCCGGGAATTGGTAGTCGAAACTTAGTCTGGATTGTCGCCCAGCAGCATCTTTTGTTGGCTGGATTTGTATTGGGTGTGCCGATCTTTGGCTGGGTGTGTGAAATAGTTGGCTGGAAGACCAAAGAAGCCCGATACGACAAATTAGCTAAAGAGTTTACGAAGTTGCTGACTTCGGCCTATGCCACCACAGCATTGTTTGGTGGGATACTTCTCTTCTTGCTCATTGGCCTGTATCCAAAGTTAATGGCATACCTGACCGAAATGTTTTTTCCTTCCTTCCTTGTCTATTGCCTCTTATTTTTAGCGGAAACCGCGACCTTGTATATGTATTGGTATGGCTGGGATTATATGCAGGGGAATAAAAAAGCGTTTCATCTCTTTCTAGGGTTTCTCCTAAATTTGTTTGCCATTGGGATTATGATTGTTCCCAATTCCTGGGCCACATTCCAGGCAAGTCCCGTAGTCGTGGGCGATGGTGATGCATGGACAAGAGCCTGGATGGCGATGCAGAACCCGACTTGGTGGCCAGTCAATATTCATCGACTCATTGCTAATGTAGTATTGGGTGGGTTTATTGTCGGCGCTTATGCCGGAATCAGATATCTTTTGGCGGTATCTCGTGAAGAGCGAGAACATTATGATTGGATGGGATACGTCGGAAACTTTATTGGTGTGTTTGGTATGTTACCTCTCCCATTCGCCGGCTATTGGTTGATGAGGGAAGTCTATCAGTACAACCAGCAGATGGGGATCACCCTTATGGGTGGATTTCTTGCCTGGTTGTTTATTCTCCAGGCTATGCTGATAGGTGTGCTATTTTTAGGAGCCAACTATTATTTCTGGATGGGTATTACGTATAGGATACCTGGGTCTGAAAATTCCTATAAAAAGCCGATAATGGCGATGTTGGTTGTTTTATTGTTGTGCCTGGGCGTGTGGATGACTCCTCATACATTAGTGGCGAGTTTAGCTGAAGCGCAAAAAATGGGCGGAACCCATCATCCACTGTTAGGAGTGTTCGGTGTCATGTCGGCCAAAATGACGGTGGCCAATATTATGATCCTCGTGACCTTTATGAGTTTCATTATGTATTGGCGTGCGGGGAAACAAGAAACTGCTGGGTGGGCAAAAGCGGCCAAAGCAATTATGAATGGGTTGTTGGCTATTGCTGCTATTGCGGTCATTGTTCTAGGCGTATGGGGTTATTTTGTCCCTGCCATTATTCGGATTAATTATTTCTCCGTGGCCCAAGTCCTCATCGTAGGTTTTATCATGGTGACTTTTACACCTTTGACCGCCTTGTTGTTGAAAAGTGCTAAGACAACAACAGAAATGGTCTGGGGAAAAATGCCCATACGAGCCGGGTATTGTTTAGTCCTGAATGCCGTGATGGTGATCCTTCTCATGTCTCTCATGGGTTATGCACGATCCTCTTCACGGGTACATTGGCATATTTATGGAGTGATGCGAGATACGTCGGAATATGCATTTTCTCCAGCACTTGGCTATGCGGCTGCTTTTATGTCGTTGAATACTTTTGTGTATTGTTTGTTGGTAGCATTTATCTTTTGGGTCGCGACATTGGGGGATAAGGCCAAAGCTCAACAGGTTAAGGCTGAAATGTCAGGCGTTCCTGGTGGTCCTCCGGTTATGGCTGGTGGGGCGCCTAGTTCTGGAGAACAAATTGAATCTGGGATCGTCGAAAACCACAAGTGAGGCATCATGAGTGAAGTTGCGTTACTCCAAATAATTGGTCTGTGCGTTATCGGAACGGGGCTTCTCATTCTCTTGTTTATCAAGGGGATGTTTCTCAGGGTCGTAGGTTTTGTGGCGATGGTATTGGGAGCATTTAGTTTAATTGCTTTGGGAGTGCCGCAAGTGGCCTCTTTGCCTCCAGCTATTGAAAAATTCGATCTCGCAAAGGTGAAAAGTCCTGATGATTTAGCGTCCATCGGGCAAAAAATATTTTTTAGTAAAGGGCAATGTGCGTTGTGTCACTCGATCGGGCCGAGTCACTCAGCTCGATGTCCAGATTTGAACGGTATTGGCGCAAAGTTATCTCAGGAATTCCTCTATGAGAGCCTAACGCAACCTCAAGCCTATATTTATCTTGATTTCCGTCACGCAACGAAACCTGAGGAATATCCAGCGCGGATGCCTCACATCAATAAAGATCCCATTGGACTGACGAAGCCAGAAATCTTTTCCGTGATTGCCTTTCTTCAAAAGATGAGTGGAGAACCGATTAGTATAAAGGTTGAAGATGTCATGGAATCGCAGGAAGAGCAGACTGAAGAAGTAGAAGTTGCCTTGAACACCAATTCAGTTTCTACGAGTTTTGTGTTAGCAGAACGTGACGTGGCTCCGTAAGATGGGGAATCGGAATACAGGAGGAACGACATGAAAGGTCCATTAGCAAGCGGGGCTATCCTACTTGTAGGAATATTTGTTTTTATAAAGTTTCTTCTTCCGTTAGTGACCGCTCCTCTTCCCGCAAGTTTGATTTATCTCTATATGGCCTTAGCTTTTAGTGGGATCATGCTTTATGGAACGATGAGTGCCTCCTCGCTGGAGTCTCTCATGGGGCCTGTTTTTCGATTTCTATCGGGCGAGGGCCAGTCCGGGACTGGGAAAATGGCACGGCTCGCAGTCTTGGTATTATTTCCCTTATTGGTCGGGTGGCAAACTTATACGAGTTTGGCTCCTAGCGATCTTCCGCCCGGTGAAAATCGGACGATTCACCCTGCGCCACCTGGGGAGTTTGTAGGATTGGCCAATCCTTATCAGAATAATCAAGCCAATATTAATATGGGTAAAGGGCTGTATGCGGCCTACTGCTCCCCTTGTCATGGAGCAAACTACGATGGGAAAGGCCCAGCAGCAAAAGGCTTTAATCCTCCACCTGCAAACTTTGCTGATCCTGGCACTATCGCCCAACTGCAAGAATCATATCTTTTCTGGAGGATCAAAAAAGGCGGGGTAGGTTTACCAGTAGAAGCGATGCCATGGAAGTCCGCTATGCCTCGCTGGGAAGCCGAATTGCCGGATGAGTTTATCTGGAAAATTATTATGGGGGAATATGATGGTGCCCATCAATCCCCTCGGACTTGGGAAGAAGACGATTAAGGGTCCTCACCCATTACTTGAGAATGGTGTCTTTGTGGAGAATATGACATGCTGAACATACTGAGATTCCTTTCAACAGTTGCCCTTGTAGGACTATCTGGAATACTCGGTTCTACTGAGGGGTTTGCCAGTGATCCTCCACCTGCAGACGAAGTAGGCGCAAGTGTTTCAATCAGGATGTATCAAGTACAGGGCACTCTTCCTGCTGATGATCCAAACTCTCCCCAATGGGCCTCCGTGCCTGAATCCGAATTTAACTTAGCTCCACAAGTACATTGGCCTGAGCGCATTCAGGAAGTAACAGTTAATACAGTGAAGGTCAAAGGTTTGCATGATGGGCAAAACCTTGCAATTTTACTTGAATATGAAGATCCCACCGAAGACCCTAAAGATGCTGCTGCAATAGAATTTATGGTGGGAGACAAAAAGGCTCACTTTGCACATGGGCAGCCAATGCTTCAGGTGGAAGGCGGTCCAGTCAATATTTGGTTTTGGAAAAAAGAAAACGGAAAGGCACTGGATATGAGTGCTAAGGGCTTTAAGACCTTGAGCACTCAAGAAAAGCAAGACGTCAGTGCTACTGGCGCTTGGTCCGGTGGTTCTTGGAAAGTCGTGTTTACACGGGCACTTAAGACCGAGGATGAGGAAGACGTCCAAATTGAACCAGGTGACTGGAGAAGTGTCGCTTTTTCTTTTTGGGATGGGGCCCTAGTTAGCGGAGTCCCGAAAGAAAAAGGCAGTCAAAAAGCGGTGTCATCTTGGTGGTCTATTCGGGCCGAACCTAGCGCTGACAACTCCATCTATGGATGGGTGATTTTTGGATTAGCACTGGCTGCCGCGTTTGAATTGGTGGTGGTAAGGAAATTGAGAAAGGGCCAATCAGCATGAAACCGGTGGCCAAGGGAAATAAGCCAAGAACTTTAGTGAATTGTCTGTTGATAGGGTTGGCTGCCAGTCTTTTCATGTATGGTTGTGCTGGTGATGAAAAAACGGCAAAGGGCAAAAAACTCTATCATCATTATTGTAGCCATTGCCATGGAGATTCAGGGCAACAAGGAGAAGGTTTTAATTGGGACCGTATGCCAGACCCACGGCCCAAAAATTTAGCGTCCAATGCAGAAATGTCTACGTTCAGTGACAAAGAAATCTTCGATACGATCTATCGAGACATGCGTGATACGGAAGACCCCAAAGTGTTGGATGATGACAATTATTTTGCCGTTTCTACCATGCCGACTTTTAAATATACGCTTTCTGAGGAAGAAATCTGGGGTATCGTTGCCCATGTCCGCACATTACATGGTATGTCGTTGAGCTATGATGTGCCTGGACGGAAAAAGGAATTAGAAGAAGTATTTCAAGCCGCAAAGCCAGAAATGGAATCGACTCAAGCTGCCTACGAAGCTGCCACGGAAAAAGCTGAAGCAGCTCAAGAAGCGTATGAAGAAACATTAACCGATGAGCAACTAGAGGATTATGAGTATGAAGAAATCACTCTTCCAGAAGAGGCAGCCTTTCTCATAGCCAATGAAAAGTTCAACAAAGCCAAAGCTGGAGTAGATTATTTTTCAAAACGTCCCAAAAAGACCCGTATTGAACGTCCAGATCTCACGATTTCCGAAGCTGATTTGGCTCAGCAGGTTGAGCTGGGGAAGAAACTTTACACTGATACATACGGCTGCAATGGCTGTCATAGTATCAATGATATTGGTGGTTTGGTTGGCCCGACATTAGATCGAGCAGGAGTTCGCTTGAATCCAACTTGGGTATTTCGCTGGATAAAAAATCCACAGGCTATGAAAAAACGTACGCGTATGCCTAACTTAGGTGCTTCTGATGCGGATGCCAGGGCCTTAACGTATTATTTAGGAACATTACGAGCACCAATATCAACGGCTCCTATACCCGATCCAGAGTAAGACCAACACAATTTTTGTTTTACTCTTGAGGAACCAAGCGTCTCATTTTTTCAGTATTTTGCCTTGTTTAAAAGGGTTCATTAGCAGCAGCCTTGTCCTATGGAATTTGTGCGTTGCTACAATGTGCCTAAGAAAATTCCTGCCAGAACAATTATTCCTATCCAGCAATGTTGTTTGAATAGTTTGAAGGCTAAGTCAGCTGATACTTCTGACCGAAGGAGTACTATCTGATAGCCCATGAGAATGGCCGCTAATCCTAGCGCCACGAAGTATGCTGCTCCCAACTGATTTATCTCACCAGCTAACGATAAAAAAAACAGCATGAACGATGCTGTCAATCCTACGCACAGCCAGGTATAGGATCCAAACAGGATAGCCGATGACTTGACGCCGATTTTCATGTCATCATTTTTGTCCTGAATAGCATAAATAGTATCGTAAACTATCGCCCAACACACCGTTGCGGCAAAGAGTAACCAAGTGGTCATCTCTAATTGATTGCGAACAGCTGCCCAAGCCATGACTCCTCCCCAACCAAAGGAAACACCGAGCATGAGTTGTGGAATGTGAAAAAAACGCTTACAGAAGGGATAGATCCCAGCAAGCAACAGGGCGACTGGGCTAAGTTCCCAAGTGAGAGGATTCAGAAAAGATAAAAGAGCGACAGCGCCAAGGAGTAAAGAAAGTAACAATCCCAAAGCATGTCTTGGTCGCAACTGTCCTGATACTAGTGGTCGGTGACGTGTTCGCTCCACCTGACCATCAAATGAGCGATCGGCAAGATCGTTCATGATCACACCGGCACTGCGCATTATAAAAGATCCGATGATGAAAATGATGAGCAACTTTGTAGAGGGCCACCCTTGTGACGCAAAGACCAGGGACCACAAAGTGGGAAACAACAACAGCAATGTACCCGTTTGGTTCGGCAATCTGATCAGATTGGTAAAGGCGTGAAGCCTCAGGGGGTGGACTGATTCAGAGGGATCAGAAGGCGGGACGGCTGACATTTAGATATCGGGAAAGACTTTCTTGAGAATCATGGGGAAATAGTTGATGGGTATGTTTAGTGTTTATCAAGGAGCCAAAAAAGACGAATCTCTGAATTATTGTCGACTCCGTTATTCTACACGGAATCGTGTGATGCAAAGAATCTCTTCTGGTGTGTGTGAGGGAGCGACGACAATCATCCATTCTCCTGTGTGGATTTCAGGTTTAAGGGATTTCAAGCTCCACATTCTATAGCCAGATGAGGGACGTATGGAAAGATTCACTTCCGAGACTTTTTTCCACGTACCTTCAATTTGATGATGCCAGCTATGTCGTAACGTTCCCTTCGTTGTCGCGATCACCTTTGTCCAAAAAAATACTTTTGAGGTTTGTGAGCTCTTCACAACGGGGATAGCAGCCTGACCATTTTTATCTTTTTCGCAATAGGCAGACGGGGAGAATATGCCTGCTGGATTTCGATTCGCAACATGCTTGGAAATAACGACTTTTTCAACCTGAAAGTCTGACCCAGCATGGAGGGGGGAGATGAACAACATCATCCCTAGCCATATTGAGGCGCTGAAAATTATATGAATCGTCATGTTTTTCATAATTTGCTCAATGATCTTGCCAACGCGTCTGCAAAGAAATTAGGCGATCTTTCTAGCCAAGTCAATGGAAAGGGAAGGAATGAGGCTGGAGGAAGATGGTGTCAGTCATCTTTCCACCTTACGCCACTTTAGTTGACGATACTAAGTGACGAAAGGTATAAATGACTACTGTAGCAGTGCTTTTCGCATTGTAAGTCCGATTGCTTAATATTTTCTTGGTTCTCATTTCCTGCCTTTAGCCGGCGTAGCTCAGTGGTAGAGCAACGGTTTCGTAAATCGTTGGTCGGTGGTTCAATCCCACTCGCCGGCTCCATATTTTCTTCAAAATTTTCAAAGATTTCTGCTTCACCACCGTACCCTCAGAAATGCGGGGCTTAGTCTCTAGCCCCGTTACGGCTCCTATGGACGTCAGCTCTCAGGATTTGGAATGGCCCTGTGCTCTTTCCGGAAAAGATTAGAGGGTTAGTATTATTTGGATAAGGCTGTCGACTGCGAACGGGAGCATTATTTTTTAGAGGGCTGGTATTATTGGAAAAGGAAATGGAACCTACCACTTCTGAGGTATAGACCCACGTTCTAGGGTCTGATTACATCACGATATGCATTCCATGGGCGGGACGTAAGTAATCCCGCATATAACGATCGTTCTGGAGAAGGCTGGGAGAAATCCTGGCCTTTTTCGTTTGTCCCTATCTTACTGCATTGCTGTATGCCAGTTCATAGATGCGATCTTTTCCTTCTTTCGCCAGATTGGTGAGCGTTGCTCTGACTGTTGAGAAGCTAGCATGCATTGTGTGGGTGTGATCTCGTTCCTTTGGGTAATGGTTTGAGGTGCCATTATTCAAGTAGCCTGAATCAACCAGCAAAGGAGGCACGATATGGAGAAAACTCTTGGCTTTCAAAGTTTAGAAGAGAAGCTCTCGAGTCATCTAGGATGGTTTTTTTGTATCACTTCTACGGTTCTCTTGGGAACGTGGTGGGCTATTCTCGCTACGACTGTTTTGTGGTTATGGAATCAATGATCGTGTGGTTGTTGTTAATGGGTCTGGTGATATCTGTGGCTTTCGTGGATTATTTATTGCGAGGGTGTCGTGACGAGCTGTCTTTCGCTGAATTACATGGTTGCAGGGAGCGAGTCCTATTGGATCGTATGAAATCACTCCGACAACGGAGACGACACCCACAGACTAACTTCATGCGCTTGTATCATCTCAGATAAATTCCTGTCGGCAATCATACCGTTATTCTCTCCTCGCCTCTAAAGGCTGGCCTCCTATTCCCTGGCAATACTCTTGTTAATTCTGGTTATCGTACAGGTAACAGAGTGTCTATATTCATGAAGTCATTACCTGATCATTCCTCGAAATTCCGACTAAATCAATAAGGGTGTTGGCGGATTTTGTTCTAGTACAGAACGGTGCTGTCGGCTAGAGGTCTATGGTTCAAATCTACCTGCTAGTTCTAGTTTCTCACATCATATTGCCCGTCTCATAACATATAAAGCTGCTGTTTATTCGATGTTTGTGAAAAGAATGAATTTGAGTGATGGATTCATACTAAAACCATTTTTTTTTCATGGAAGAGGTGTTCTTATAACAGTCCAACAAGTGTGAACGAAGGGCTTCTATAGTTGATTTATGATGGGAATAAGGTAGTCTACGAGGAGAAAGTCGTTACATGAATCCTGGATAGTCAGAGCGACGGTCGATACTCAATCAAAAGGAGGAAGACTCTATGTCACTTGTGAGTGAACTCGGAATAATGCCTTCCACGGAGGAACTCAATACTTCTCTCGGATCACAAAAATTGTTTCAAGTGCCAACGCCTGTTCTGCAAACAAAGAAGGACGTGGTGGCGTTTTTTGGTGTTGGCGTTGAATGTATCGGGGAAATTTGGTACGAGGGCAATGTGCAAATTGATGGCCGACTAGAAGGAACTATTCATACCAAAGGGACTTTGGTCATTGGAGATCGAGCGGTTGTGAAGGCAAAGATTGAGGCGGGAACAGTTATCTGTAAAGGGAAAATTCAAGGAGATGTCGTTGCTCAAGAATCAATCAAGTTACTTTCTCCTGGATTGATTGATGGGACGATGAGTGCTCCTAGGTTGTCCGTAGAAAACGGAGGTGTCTTCAATGGGAAAGTGAGTATGGGGCTTTCATTGTGAGGCAGCTAGTCGCCAGCAAATGACGACGATTGTCACGATGTATTTATTTATTCAGGCAAGAAGAGGCATTCTTTGAGATAAAATGGGCTCTCTCTTTTCCTGACAATCTTCAATGAATTCAACTCTGAGTGGGCTCCTTTTTCTTTCTGCCCTTTCTCAATCCTTTCTGTTTACATCGGTTCTGAGTTTTCTTCTTCCCTTAATCCTGTCGTTGGCAGTTTCACCTGATGGGTTTGCTGAAAAAATCCGTCGGCGGTGTTTACACCATTTCTCTGTGCTCATGTACAGAAGGTAGGCTCCGCGCGAAAAAAAAGGCTGGACGAACTTTTTTGAAGAGGCCCGAAACCCTTGGGCTCAAAATAGTCTTGGGCAGATTGGCCTTTGGCGCTCGGTATTATTCAACATATCCTCTGATGGTCTGCACGGTGAGTGAATCGTCAGGATTGTTGACCATTTTTTATATGCAATGCTGGCCTACCTTTCATTAAACATCACTATCTGCCACTGATCGCCAAATACCATTGTTCTGAGCTGTCGATGATCTTAACTGCAAGTTAAGGTAAATATTTTCTGCTGTTTCTCTGGATACGATCTGAATGATTCATTTTGTCTCGTTCCCAAGTGTTAACTATGGTTTGTGTGTGTTGTTTAATACAGATTTCTGGGCACAGTGTTTGCTCAAAGGTAATGTGCGGAGCAACATTCACAGAAGGGACACCATGAAAATTTGTGAAAAATGCCAGGGTTCGATGGTCATGGAAAGGGCTGTAGACTTAGAAGTCGGGTTAAGTATATTGTACTTTGCGTGTCTCAATTGTGGGAAACGTCAGCAAGCAGAAAAAGAACCACGACCTTTAGTCCATTCAATTACTGATACACCGTTAAGAACAAATGGAGGAGCGTGATGCAGCAACACAATCGACCACTTACACATGATGAACAAAAGGCAGCAGAGGCCGCCTTCAAGGGGGCACCATTCGATCCGAAGTGGTCCGAAGCCGCACGAAAAGTTTATTTAGGTCTATCGTCAGCAATGGCGGACAAACGCAATGAGGCCTTTCAGGATATTCCTCCTTCGCAGGCGCCGACAAAGGCAAAACGAGCTGTGTCAGAATCTAAGCAAGGTTCACGAATAAAATCGATCTTGTGGTAGGCATTGCCTCATCTCTTCGTGGGGACACTCCGATCTAAGGAGGTCCCCACATTAATTTTCCTACATCTCTCGACAGCCTGATCTACCTTGATTACAATCTTCTATAAATTTTTTAATAACTTCATGAGAAGCTAAATCCTCTCTGTTTCTGAAACCTGCGGGGACTATAAAAAATTTTCAGATTGTAGCCTTGCTGTAAATATCATTTTTACGAGAGTTTTATGACCCTAGAAATTGTTTTCATAGGCATCGGGTCGAATGTAGGGGACCGGCAAGATTTCTGCGACCGGGCCATTGCGCTCATGAATTTACTCCCTCTTTCACAAGTCACTGGAGTGTCGTCTTACTATGAAACCGAACCGGTTGATCCAGAGGGGAAACAGGGAGAGAATTGGTTTTACAATGGCGTGGTGAGATTGGAAACTTCGCTGAAGCCTCAAGCTCTTTTGGATATCTTGCAAGAAACGGAGCGAGGTTTAGGCCGAGATGATGCTCATCGGGGCGGGCCTCGTGCTATGGATTTCGATATTCTCTTGTTCGGTGAACACCACATTGCTCAAGAAGGGTTAACGGTTCCGCATCCCCGTCTACATCAGCGCAGGTTTGTCTTGGAACCATTAGCAGAATTAGATCCCGCCTGCATGCATCCAACGTTGCACTGTTCGATGAGTGAGTTACTAGAGGCTCTTGATGACACCAGTCGTGTCACAAGACTTCCCCTGAAGCCTGGAACGAAATATCCTTCTCGTCCTGGATGTGCAGTTTCCCCTTTATCGTAACCCCCCCCATGCGTATTATTCGGTCGATACGAGGTCTACAAGGTTGGCGACGCAAGCATGAGAATCAAATCATTGGTTTTGTGCCGACAATGGGTGCGTTACATGAAGGGCATTTTTCCCTCATTCGTCAAGCACGAAAACATTGTTCGACGGTCATTGTCAGTATCTTTGTGAATCCTCTACAGTTCGGCCCATCCGAAGATTTCAGCAAGTATCCCAGGCCGGTCAAAAGCGACCAACAATGGTGTCGGGAGTCTGGAGTTGACCTGCTTTTTTGTCCGTTAAGTGAAGAGTTCTATCCTCAAGACTTTCAGTCGGCAGTATCGGTGAACCGATTGAGTCAGCGCTGGGAGGGCGAGGCACGTCCAACGCATTTTGATGGAGTCACGACTGTTGTCACGAAATTATTAAATCTGGTTCGTCCGAGCCAAGCCTATTTTGGTCAGAAAGACTACCAACAATTGTTGGTTATCAAGCAATTAGTGCAGGATCTGAATATTGATACAAAAATTGTGCGTTGCTCCACAATACGAGAGTCGGATGGCCTCGCCCTCAGTTCCCGCAATCGCTATCTTTCAGAGAATCAGCGGCGACAAGCTTTAGGTCTATCAGCGGCGTTACGCCACGGGGTGCAATTGATAAAATTAGGGAAACAAGGTGTGCGGGGTATTCAAAGGGAAATGAAGAAAATAGCAACAAAATCGACGGGGATGGACATTGAGTACCTTACAATCTGTGATGCGAACAACCTAGAGCCACTGACCTTGGCGAAGGGAAACATGGTTCTATTAGGAGCTGCGCGACTCGGTGATATACGTTTAATCGACAATATGCTCGTCAAAGCCCCAAAGAAATCCTGAAGGGAAGGAGATTGGAGGGGGGCTAGATCTCTTGAATCATCATAGCCATGTCATCCCATTTAGATCGTAACGTTCGATGTGAAGGACTTGATCTGTGAGACCGTACTGCGGGAGCGCTCGCCAAAAAGAGCAAATCAAGCTATCAAGAGAGTGAATCTCTCGCTTTGTTCATACGGTAAGTTGAAGACTGAAGCAGAGAAAAAAGTAAGTCTCCTCACGCAGTGCATCAAATGAATCAATTCAGTTTCTAGCTTGACCTTCGAGGATCGGTGCGATATTTGCTGGGGAGTAGGTTGCGGGCTTGACCCATTTGCCGTCCTCGCGTTTGTATCCGCCGACTTTGCTCATATTTGATCGATGCACCTCCTTGAAAACTGGTTCCATATCGATTCCTAGAGAAACCGCTGTGCCATAGACGACGTACAGTAAATCCGCTAATTCCTTGGCCATGTCTGGTAAGCCTTTTTGCTGCATAGCTTCTTGAAACTCCTCGAACTCTTCCTGGATAAGACGATTCCTTAGTATTTGTGTGGCTTCATCAGGTGCGGAGGGTATTGGGGCGACATGAATATCAAATTGTTCGTGAAATTCTTTGACCATCTTCTGTGCTTCGTTCAAATTTCTCTACCTCCCCTAACCCCTCCTTACAAAGGAGGGGAAATGATTGAATATTCATAATGAAAGAAGTTCCGTTATTGCCATGGCCGAGAAAAGATAGATTCCTGCCAAAAGCTTTCAGGAATGACGCTAGTGATTTCATAACAACCTATAAGGCAATGATGACATAGATGTCATTGATGTTGGTTTTTGTCGGGCCGAGGATGATATGCCCACCGACATTTTTGAAAAATATATAGCTGTCATGTCTCTCTAAATACTTTTCAACTGTAAGGCCTTTTTTCTTAGCACGTTGAACAGTTTTTTCATCTACCAAGGCCCCAGCAACTTCTGTTGGGCCATCTGTGCCGTCGGTTCCGAACCCTGCCACAACGACGTTAGTGAGTCCAGTCAGCTCTTGCGCAGCTGCTAGCACGCATTCCTGCGCTCTGCCGCCTTTCCCCCTCCCAGTGACGGTCACGGTAGGTTCTCCGCCGACAATCAGACAGGCCGGTGAGCGAACTGGATTGCCGAATTCACGGATATCTTTGGCCATCGCGCCAAGAATCGTTCCAAGGTCTTTGGCTTCACCCTGCAATGGATTTTCTAGAATATAGGGTCGGAGGCCCAATCGCTTGGCTTCTTTGGCCATGCCGTCAATGGCTGTTTGATTGTTGGCTAAGACGATCGAGTGAGATCGTGCAGAAGATCGTGTTTTGCTTTTCCAGGTTTCGGGGATAGAACCACGGATACCGTGTTCCAAATGATTTCGAACTCGTGCGGGAATGTCTTTCAATATTTGATAGTTTTCCAGGATTTCCTTAGCCTCTGCGAAGGTGGTGGGGTCTGGCACTGTAGGGCCGGAACCGATGGTGGGCAGGTCATCTCCTAAGACATCGGAGATGATCAATGTCAAAATTTTCGCAGATGTTGATTGGGCGAGTAGACCGCCTTTTACTAAAGATAGATGTTTGCGTACCGTGTTGAGTTCATGAATGGTTGCCCCACATCGCAAGAGTAGGTTAGTCGTGCGGCGCTTGTCTTGTAGGGTAAGGCCAGGAGCTGGCGCGCAGAGAAGACTAGAAGCCCCGCCTGATAGTAAGACGATCAGCAAATCTTGTTTGGTGAGTTCTTTTGCAGTTTTGAGAATCTGTTTGGTTGCGTGGCTCCCCCGCGCATCGGGAATCGGGTGGCTGGCTTCGAGAACACGAATTTTCTGTGTGACTACCCCATACCCATCTTTGACGATGACGACCCCGCCTTCTAAATATACTCCAAGAATCTGTTCCAGTGTTTTAGCCATGTGTGCTGCCGCTTTTCCGGCTCCTACACAGACGACTCTTTTGTATTTGGAAAGGTCATATGCAACCTTCTTGACGTACAGTTGATGGTTCTTTCGTACGATCATCTGCTCCATCGCATGGCTAGTGTCAGCCGACTCTAGGCTGCTTTGAATAAGAGCTTTCAGGGTTTTCTTGATCGGTATATTCGACGATTGAATAAGCATTGGGGGTATTTGTTGACCTGGTCGTGAAGGGATAAGTCGGGGGACGGCTGAATTAACGCACGTCGATATCAGCGCGTTGAGAGGGTTCAAGAGTGGGGAGCGACGTTGAAACAGATTCTGAAGAAGCGAAGCCGAGATGTTGATGCAAGATGGTGCTGAGCCCAATCAACGAATAGGGCTTGGCGATGACACCATGAAACCCATAGGTTTGATAATTAGCCATAATTGGGTCGTTCGAAAACCCACTTGAGACGAACGCCATGACATGAGGGTTGATTTCACGTAAACGGCGAATCGTTTCTTTCCCGCCCAGGCTTCCAGGGACCGTCAAGTCTAGAATGACGGCTGAAAAAGGAGTGTTCATGTCCATTGCCTGTTGATAAAGAGTGAGGGTCTCATAGCCATCTTTGGCGAAGACACTTTGATAGCCACAGTGAGACAACATTTCCTTGGCTAAGAGGCGAATAGATTCTTCATCATCCATGACCAATATCTTTCCACTACCGTGATGAAGAGGAAGCGCTTCGAGTTTGAGAGGCTGGGCTCCACTCGCGCAGGCAGGGAAGTGCAATGAAAATGTCGTGCCCACGTTCAATTGTGATTCCACAGTAATGTGTCCACTATGTTTTTGCATGATGGCATACGTCGTTGCTAACCCTAGCCCTTGGCCTTCTGGTTTGGTGGAAAAATATGGCTCGAAAATTTTATCGAGTTGTTCTTTTGGTATGCCTATCCCATCATCAGAGAAGGTCATGTGAACATAAGGTCCAGGAGGGAGCGGGATGGGGGAGGTTCGAGAAGATTGGTCGATCCAGATGTTGGCAGCATCGATAGATAGCTTGCCTCCGGTGGGCATCGCTTGCACGGCGTTGATGCCAATGTTATGGATGATTTGGCTGACTTGTCCGGGATCTGCCTCGATCGGCCACAAATTGACTGCCAAATTTAGTTCCCGTAAGACTGATGACCCTGAAAGCGCAAAGCTTGATGATTCAATGATGATGTCCTTGAGCGAAATCAGGTGTTTGATAGGATCTCCACCTTTTGAGAATGCCAACAATTGCTGAGTTAAGTCTTTCGCTCGCTCTGTCGCTTGTTCTGCTCGTTGAAGATACGTTTCTCCAAGAGGCGGTAACTTCATCATATGTTGAGTCAACGTAATGTTTCCTAATATACTCGTGAGCAAATTGTTAAAGTCGTGAGCAATCCCTCCTGCGAGGGTTCCAATAGCATCCATTTTTTGTGATCGTAACAGCTGAGTTTCGAGTTGATGCTTTTCATGGTCAATTTTTCGACGTTCAGTTAAATCACGCGTCACTCCCGCGAACCCAAGTGGATGTCCTTCTTTGTCTAATAGCAGGCTGGCTCGTACCTCAGCCCAGACCGTACTTCCATCTTTTCGGAGATGCTCGAGTTCTAAGAAAAGAGGCGGGCCTTGTTGGCGGGGTTGATTCGCGAGGCGATCTAGCTCCTGTTGTATCGCCGACTGTGCTTTTTCTAAAGATGCTGGTGTCAAACTTTCGTCTAATGACATAGCCAGCACCTCCTCGACTGAATATCCTCGAAATTCTTTCACTGAGGGACTCACGTAGGAAAATCGATGACCATTAGGCTCCATCATCCAAATGACATCCGAGATGTTTTCGGTCACAAAACGATAACGGGATTCAGATGCTTGCAAGGCAGCCGTTCGTGCTTCAACGAGTGTTTCCAATTGCTCCTGGTGCTTCCGTAATTCTTCTTCAATCCCGGCCCGATTGGCTACCTCTTTGCAGAGCGAAGCGTTCAAGTTCTCCGCAAGATCACGAGAGTGCGTTAAATTCCTGATCAAGGTTGAATTCTCTTGGTGCAAGGTCAGGGATTTTACGAGCATACTATTGTTGCGCTTTGCCGTCATGACCATGACGGCAATGAACAGGCATCCCATCATCCCCATGCCAATATGGAGCGAGTCTCCTCTGGAAAAAAATTGAAGAGTTAACGGTGTGGCAGCAGGAAGACTGAAAGCGAGAAACGCATGAAAATGAGAAGCATACAGGGCTGTTGCTCCCGCTACCATGCCTCCAAATACAAAAGTCAGTAATATTTCATGGCCAATGGAGGTCTCAGGGTAGAGTAAAATTCCTCCGATCCCCCACATACAGCCTGATGCGATGTTGCCCCCTATAAACCACTTTTCTCTTATATGTAACGAGGTGTCATAGCTGACCCTTCGTTGGTGATACCAATAGAGCAAAAAACCCCATAGGGAATTGATGATGAAGATGCTCGCCAACCAAGATACGATGTGGCCTTGCGGGATCGTCTGCCACAAAAGAGCGCAGAGAATGCAGGCATTAATGATAGAGGCTACAATGCCATAAGGCGCAAGCGAGAAAAGCTGGTTAATCTGTTGATTATAAAGATATTTAGCGGAACGAACAGAAGACGCACTGGTCGCATCATAAGAGTGAGAAGAATGAGAACGCTGGTAGGCTAGCGCCTGTGACATTTGGGGTAATGGCTGTGAGTAAAATGACTTCCGTATGATGACAGGAAGTATAAAAAGCGAAATGTAAATCACCAGCCCCGTTGTCCGTCTGTAGCCTGCCTATTTTCATTATTATTGTCAATGCGATAGCACAAGCGTGATTTTTTGTTGGTTTGAGGTACCCGGGATATCTAGGGAAGCTCAGTATCTCTTTGCGCAGGAGGGATGAACGTTTCATGATGGGATGGCGTTTATGAGGTACTTGATGTTGTTGCAGAGCACGATGATTGCAGATTGTACAGGTTCTCCTTGATTGACAACCTATCGTCAGGAGATCGCGAAGGAAAAGGGTAAGCGGTTTAAAGATTTAGAGTATTGGGACCGTCCGACCACCGATTTTGGTGATCCTCAAGCTCGCGTTTATGTCTTCGGTTTAGCTCCTGCGGCGGATGGAGGGAAATGCACTGGACGCGTATTTACTGGAGATCGGAGCGGTGATTGGTTGTATGAAGCCTTACATGCCTATGCTTATGCTCATCAGCCGACGTCTGTTCATCGAGAGGATGGCTTAATCTGCGGAACTGTTATGTCGTGGTGGCTGTTCGGTTCGCGCCACTCGCCAATAAACCAACAAAAGACGAATCTGAAGCCTGTCGTCCGTTTGTTCAGGAAGAACTGCAGTTGTTGCGGAACATCCAAGCGGTTGTGGCGCTCTGGAAGATTGCGTTTGATGAATATCTTCGAACCTGTAAGATGGCAGGGTAGGCCATCCCTGCCCGGCGTCAAAAATTTCACATGAGGCAGAAGATCTCTTGCTGTGCGACGTCACGCTTTTGTGATCGTATCATCTTAGTCAGCAAAATACGTTTGCTGGAAAGTTGACGCGCCCCATGTTCCATCAAGTTTTTAGTCGAGCGAAGAATCTTGTCGAATAGTTCTAGCCTGTTATGTTGAGGGTTACCAAATAGTCTATTTCTTGGAACCCTTTCTTGTTTCCCAATCAGCCAGAAACTTGCTGAGTCCGCTGTCGGTGAGGGGATGTTTCACGAGTTGTTGAAAGACGCTATAGGGCATCGTGCAGATATGCCCACCGAGTAGTGCGGCATCGGTCACATGTTGAATATGGCGAACGCTGGCCACAAGAACTTGTGTAGAGAAATCATAATTCTCATAGATGGTCAAGATTTGTTCGATGAGGTCCATCCCGTCAGAGCTAATATCATCCAATCGGCCGATAAAGGGAGAAACGCACCAGGCGCCAGCTTTAGCCGCCATGAGTGCTTGCGTGGCGGAGAAGCAGAGAGTCACATTGACGCGGATGCCGTCACTGGCCATTTGCTTAGTGGCTTTAAGGCCTTCAGGGATGAGTGGAACTTTCACGACGATATTTTTATGAATTTTGGCGAGCTCGCGCCCTTCTTTTACCATAGCCTCAGACTCGACACTCACGACCTCGGCACTAATAGGGCCATCAATGATTTGGCAGATTTCCAAAAGGAGATCTTTAAACTCTCGGCCTTCTTTTGAGACGAGAGAAGGGTTAGTCGTGATTCCATCTATCATTCCATAGCTTGCTGCTTTACGAATTTCGTCAACATTGCCAGTATCTAAGTACAGTTTCATGGTGATCTCCTTTTGTGTAGAAATAGAGAGGCGCAGCTCAATCGAGACGTATTGTAATCAACGGCGTCCTTATGGACAAATGTGATCGGTTTTCTCGAGAATCGATCTTCGTGTTTGACTGATCGAGACACGAGGGCTAGAATTTTTAAAAGAGCCCGAAGTGGGTCATGGCGAGTAGTTTTTGCAAAAGGAGGCTGATGTGATTCGGCTCTATGTCATCGTTGGTCTACTGGGATTGTTCTTCGCCGGTTGTGGCGGGGGGAATCCGTATTTGGATGCGTCCCTCGAGCCTGCGAAATTTGAAGGGAAAGACCAGGCGTGGTTTGAAGAAAATATGGGAACTCCCAGTGCCAAGTCTGCACGATTTGGTGGAGGAGAAACTTGGATCTATTCCCGCATTGCTGGAGGGAAAACGCATTTCCCGTTTTTCAATTTCAACGCGAATCAATGCAAAATCACATTGGAATTTGATAAAGAGCAAAAGCTTGACGACTATGAATATACAGATTGTTAATCCATGAACGTCGGGTCCATGCGCAATACATTGAGGCTAAGACTATTCCATAGCTTTGGCGCTCTTCGATGAAGCGATACTGTTCAATCAGATTCGTGTTTGCCTAACAAGGAAAATATTGTGTCACGTCGCATATTCGTCTGCCAGACGCCTGAAGATCTCTTTGAAGCTGCCACTCAATTCGTTGTTCAGTCTTTGGCTTCCAAGCCTGATAGTGACACCACCAGGTCAGTTGCCCTTTCGGGAGGTTCGACGCCTCAGCGATTGTTTTCACGATTGGCGGCTGAGCCTTATCGCTCGCAAGTCGATTGGTCGTCTATTCGGGTTTTCTGGGGCGACGAACGAGAGGTCCCCCCGGATCATGCAGACAGTAACTTTCGCATGGCGAAGGAGAATTTATTGGATTGCGTCCCAATTTTGCCTCATCACGTGTTTCGGATGGAAGGAGAGCGACCAGCACAAGAAGCAGCTGCGCATTATGAATCTGCGTTACAACGTGCGTTCTCTATGGAGAAGGCAGGGCGTTTCCCTTGCTTTGACTTAATTTTACTGGGTATGGGCGCTGATGGTCATACAGCTTCTTTATTCCCAGAGACGTCAGTTCTTTCTGAAAAAGAGCAATGGGTGGCGGCACCATGGGTAGAAAAATTTCAGACGCACCGTATTACGCTCACACCGCCAGTCATCAATGCGGCTAAACAGGTGTTGTTTGTTGTGGGCGGATCGGACAAGGACAAGGCGATAGAGACAGTGCTAGAAGGCTCATTGCAACCCAACCGCTATCCCGCTCAAATCGTGAATCCTGTGCAAGGAGATTTGGTCTGGCTGTTGGATCGGGGCGCAGCGAGTCGATTGAAGCAAGGCTCGTATATGGAATGGATCAATAATAACGAGAAGACGTTGTGATGACCGAGTCGAAAGCTCCTATGGCATTTGTTCAAGCCCTCCACAAACAATCTGTGAGCTGTGAAAGTCGAGATTGTTCCTCTGCTGTGGAAGTCACGGATATTTCCCAGCAAACCGATCGCGTGAAAAGTTTTCGATTGCAGTGTGGGTCTTGCCATTGGGAACAGACGATCTCAGGTTGTCTTCAGTTGGAGCCACCGTGGGATGAGGGCTCGTTAATGGAGATCACGGAAGAACATTTGTTGCACCTGGAGCCTGTCTGCCCGTATGACCAAGCGCCAATACAATTTGACTCATTGCCCAATCCACGCCGTCGAGCTCGATATCGAATTACCTGTTGGTATTGTGGTCGACAAGAAGAGTTGGATTGGCCACCGGAAGAGGCCAAGCGATAACGTGTGATATCTTCGTGAATAGCCTCCTGCGCGAGTTTCTCAAGTTTCTTTCTGTTTATTTTCCACTTACGCACCATACAATTCTCCGGCCTACTAGAGCATGAAAAAAATTAAAAAGAAGAAATCGAGTCCTCAGGCTTCGCCATCGTTCCTCATTGGCTGGACTCATGGGGAAGTTCCGCCTCCTGGGTATCTTGCGGCTTGGTTTGATCAAATCTATGGCGGCCCCTTGCAGATCCGTTTCTTGTCGACGAACGGACATCAACATTTTGAGGCTACGCATACAAATTGGAAAGTGCAGGTGCAATTAGCTCCATCGGTAGAGGTGGCGGAACAGTGGCACGGTCGTCTGCAATGGGAGCATCGTCATTTGGTCCAACTTCTAGCTCCACCGAAAATGCATGCAGACCGACAAGATGAGGTTCTGCATATCGCGCGGATCGCCAGGGGGCTTACGTTGCTATTAGAGGGGACGACGTATGATGTTGCAACGGGAAGCTATCGCAATCCTTCAGATTGGAAGGACCGGGGTTTGATGGTGTTTCAGGTCGACGATCATGTGCACGTGGAACAACATGAACAGGTGCAACAGATGCGAACATGGTTTCACACCAGAGGCCTCACAAAATTTGGATTGGACGAGATTGAAATATTTCAGCCCATCGGGCTATCAGAGCGCACGGTAGAACCGATGCTGTATGAGGTTGCGCATCAATTGATGGCCCAAGGGAAAAATCCCAAGGTCGGAGAGCGTCTATCCTTTGAAGGAGAAGGACGGCAGGTTGAAGTGGCGCGACATCGGACCGATCCCATTTATGGGATGCCCTTAGCCTTTCGAGAAATTCGATTGGCCTAAACGACTAAACAAAGAAGGTCGGAATAGGGTCTTGAAGAGGGGCCGCCACGACGGTGATTCGGGTTTGGCGCCTTCAACAAGATGTTGGTCACAAGGCTGCAGGTCCGTATCGATAGCAATGTGGGGAGTATAACCTGGTCGGCTCATGAGCTGTTGCCTGAGTGCTTCTCTCGAGCTGATCGGACGAGGCATTCGATAGATGTACGTGATTCCATGGTCTTCGGTTTGATGCCAACCTCGCCCTAACGTATTCTTATAAAACGTCATGATTGTTTCAGGGGAATCTGTGCTGAGCAGCATCGCCGATGGAAACGTTTTATAGTCTTTCCCTTTGATGTTTGCCGTGCCGCTCGGGAATGCGCTGGCCAGTTTGGCGTGAGGATAAGCTGGAACCAAAAAAAAGTCTGCTGGAGGTGTCCAATTTTTGAGAAGCGTTCCGTCTAAAGTCGTCAGTTGGCATTCTGTATTCTGGCGGACGGCCGAAAAATCAGCGAGGGGAGCATAGGAATTGGCATATGTGAGATTCGGCAAGAGTAAAAGCTAGATCACCAGAAAAAAATAAGATTTCTTCATGAAACACTTCTTGAACTTGCCTGGAAAGCGGATTCAACGTGAGGCAGTATCATCGCGAAAGCTCGTTGAACAGTCAACTCTGAGAGCGGAGGATGCTAGGAAATCGTTGGAGTTTTCCCTGGGCTTTTATTGATCACATTCATGGCCAAGGCAATCATGGAGCCCACATCTGAAACGGATGCCGGGAGAATCATGGTATTGCTCGCTTTGGCCAATTCTCCAAATTCCCCAATATATTGCTCGGCTACACGAAGTTGGACGGCCTCGTAGCCGCCCGGATCTTGAATGGCTTCCGCGACCTTCTTAATTCCTTCAGAGGTAGCCGTGGCGATGGCTAAAATGGCCTGGGCTTCCCCCTCAGCCTCATTGATCTGTTGTTGTCGTTTGGCTTCTGAGGCCTTAATGACCTGTTGCTTCTCTCCTTCGGCTTCGTTAATCGCCGCGTCCCGCTGACCTTCCGACGTCAACACGACGGCTCTCTTTTCCCGTTCAGCCCGCATCTGTTTTTCCATGGCGTTGACCACGTCCACGGGGGGGTTAATATTTTTAATTTCATAACGCATCACCTTGACTCCCCAAGGTGCTGAAGCCTTGTCTAGTTCGTTGACCACGGAAATATTAATCGTTCCCCGTTCTTCGAAGGTTCGGTCCAGATCAATTTTTCCAATTTCGCTTCTGAGCGTGGTTTGGGCGAGTTGAGAAATCGCAAATCGAAAATCTGTTATTCCGTAGGACGCACGTTCAGCATCCAAGACTTTTATGTAGAGCACGCCATCAACACCGACTTGCACATTGTCTCGCGTGATACAAATTTGCTCAGCCACATCAACGGCGAGTTCTTTTAAAGAATGGCGGTATCGAATGACATCGATGAAGGGGACTAAGATATGGAGCCCGGCATTGAGGGTGGATGAATATTTTCCCAATCGTTCAACCACATACGCACTTTGCTGTGGGACGACGACGGCTGTTTTCTTCAAAATGAGTATGGCCAGACCTGCAAAAACCAGTGTGGCTAACAATTCACCTGACATATTATTCCTCCTGTGTGATGGATTCGGCTTGAATCCAAAGTGTCAGACCATCCACGCGCACAATCGTGGCGATGGAATTCGTATCGAGGAGGCTATCCCCGGCATTTCTGGCGTTCCAAGTAGACCCACGCAGTTCCACTTTTCCCGTAGCCTGGGGTTCAAGAGGTTCCAGTACTTTCGCAATTTCCCCCAACATCGAATCAACGTCAGGCTCATCTTTTCCATCTACGGTTTTTTTGCTCTGCAATGACTTTTTCATCACAAGGAGAGAAATGATGCCTAGAATGGCGAACAAAAACCATTGGAGCCAGGCGGCTTCAACAAGTCCCGACCAGGTCAGTCCGGAAACCATCAATGCGGCCATCCCAAAGAACAGGAAATAGAAATTCCCTAGCCCACCTAAAGTAAGGACTTCAATTCCTATAAGACTGAGGCCTAAAATTGCCCAATGCCACCAGAGCATGGTGGGTACGCTCCTTTGTGATGTGAAATTACGTGCCGTTAGGACTCGTTAATTATCGTATCGGTTCGTGAAGAGTCTGAATTAAAGCAATTTCGCTGATGGCTAAAAACTTTCTACTATTGAAATGCTAGCATATATTCATGAAAAGGTCTTGGATGGGGGGATGGAAGCAATGGAACAGAGGCAAGACATAGGTAGCCCGTTCTGACTTAGGTATGTCTTATAATGGGGTTGGGAGGGGGATGGTATGGTTACTGCGTGATCCCCGTGTACTAACTGGAATTATTTATATTAATGACAAATGCCGGGTTTCGGCCCGGCAGCCGAGCTCCTTTTGTTTCGGCAAAAGGACCCAAAACCATTGATGCCCCGTCTGGTGTCATCGGAACAGACGGACGCAGGGGGAGGGGTGAGCCAACTCGCTGCGCTCAGACAAGGCTCACCAAGATATGAGGACGTCCATCTGTAGAGCCAGACGGCAGGCATTGTCCAAGGTGAAACGTTTGGGGAATTATAAGAGCTTGAATGTATTTGCTTGATCTTTGCGGCTATAGTTTATTGTGACGACTGTGGAGTTTCATCATAGAAGCAAAGATACTTTGGGAATGGACCCGAATCGGGTAAGATTAAATATGAAGGGGGGCAGTATTACTTTGTGAAAAAGTACCACGTATTTTGCGTGGAGAAAAATCAAGGCGCTGCACTCAATCAGATCCATTTAACTAATTTGTAGACGTTAAAATAAAGAATGACACTAGATTCGGAAGAATTTGACGGTGCTGTATTTCGTGGAATCTCGCTAGAGCCTGAAGGCCCCGTTATGAATATTGAGTACGCGTGGGATGATCAAGGTGGAATAGGCCTTCGCTATCATTTTCGGATTTCGTGCTCACCTGATATCGTGCCCATCCTTGAGCTCCGGCATGTTCACGATTCCTCTTTGAATACCTCCTCGCCTTTAGGTTGGGGCGATTTGCCGAATCGCGTCAAACTGCATGCCTCGCAATGGCTGTCTGAGCAAGAGAGGGTTGCGGCTCAATCAAAGCGCAAAGAGCTCTCAACTGCTTTGACTCACTTCAAGGCAGTCCTCTCTAATGTTGTCTGAATAAGAAGAGTATGTAGTCATGAAGCCAGCTTTTTAGGGAAATGCTTCTAAAAATATTACTCTGTTGATTTGAGACATTGTTCAATCAAAGATTGTTGGTTTTCTGATTGACCAAAGGCCACATTTTGTAGATGGCCTTTTCGGTCGAAGAGGATTGAGGAGGGGGTGCCTTGGAGAGCGAAGCGTTCAAAGGTTTCGGCCTTCATGGTTTTCTGTTGTAAGTAATTTCTGATTTGATTGAGTGCTGTTAGCTTCCTCTCCTCAGATAGTCCATCAAATCCTGGTAGGCAGTTGCGGGTATACCCAATTATTCTCTCTTGTGTCAGTGCTTCGGTTTCCGGTCTCACGCGATCCATGCCGACTGGGAATGGCAGGCGCCATTCAAGCTTGCCATCAGTCAGCATTCCTTGATGCGTTAAGGCTTTAAGTGTTTCTCCTATTACTTCGCCAGTTTCGAGCAATCGTTCTAAATTCCCCAAGGTGTTTTTGTCGTAATCTTCAAAAGCTGTTGCGAGGCCAATAATTTTCAGGCCTTTATCATGATAGTGTTCATGTAATTGGATTGCTTTGGGCAACGCGTACAGAAAACACCCAGGGCAATTCACCTGAAACACATCTACTAAGACCACGGAGCCGAGAAGGTCTGTAAGGCTCATTGGCCCGCCTTGCACCCAGGTCTCTATGGCTACGTCGGATAATGAATAGTTGCTCATGGTGTTCAAAGAAAAGGCCGTTAGTACAGACGCACTAACGGCCATTCTGGCGATATATAAAATTACTCTTCAGGATTTTTTGACATAGGCCTTGTAAATAGTTTTGTCCTCTCCAGGTTCTTCTTCTAAGCCGACCCACCCATGGCCGGTTGTTTCACACCAGGCAGGCATATCTTTTTTTATGCCTTCATCATCTGAGGCGACCTCAAGAACTTGGCCAGGGACGAGTTCTTTGATTTTCTTTGAGGTCAAGATTATTGGCATGGGACAAAAATACCCGAGTGTATCGAGTTTGACATCGGCTGGTATCATGGTAAGTCCTTCTCTCTTTGATTCTAGGGTTCGATTAAATAAATAAGTTGACTGATCCATGACGGGCTTCAGCCAGATAAGTGCTGACGCCGGCTAGTTCGTCGACACCATCAATCAGCGAATCTTTTGGTATGCCCAACATCCCTAATGTAGTGGTACAGGCAATCAGTTTCACATCCAGGTCTTGAGCGGTTTCTAGAAGTTCGGCTATACCTGGCATACGGTTATTGCTCATGACCGTTTTCATCATGGAGGAACCGAGTCCTCCGAAATGGAACCGGGATAGAGGAAGGTTCTCCGCCCCACCCTTGTTAATCCAGCCAAAGGCGCGGCGCATCCAGTCTTTGGCAGAGCTGGTCGATTCGGGTTTCCGAATGATATTTAATCCCCAAAATGTGAAAAACATCGTGACTTTCATTCCCATGGCTGCGGCCCCGGTGGCAATAATGAACGCCGCCATAGCTTTATCCATGTCGCCGCTGAGACAGACGATGGTGACACTATCTGGTTTCTTTTTTTTTAAATCTGCGAGTGCTGCTGTGGGCTCAACTTGTGTGGCATTCATGGGAGTCCCCTTTGTCTGGGAGAGAATTGTTTATATCCTTAGATAGAGTCTCTATTCCGCGGAATATGTGACAGAATTATAGCAGGTTCACCGTTCCTATTTATGATGTTTTCATGAGTTCTTCTAGGAAACCCTTTGAAATCAGTGAGTTCGACTATAATATGCGATTTTTAGGGGTGTCAAGGAATTCATGGGTCAAGAGGAACCCAAACCGTAGAGGAAGTGATAATGCGGCAATTAGTTGAAAGTGTGCCTAATATTAGTGAAGGGCGAGATCAGGTTGTGATCTCCAAGTTGCTGGCCAACCTTGAACGTATTCCAAACGTGGCTGTACTGGATGTTCATGTTGATCCGGACCACCATCGCTCGGTGTTTACGATAGTTGGTGAGCCAGAAGCCATGGGGATGGCACTCTTTGCTTTGGTTCAACAGGCCCAGCAGCTTATTAATATCGGGCAGCATCAAGGTGAGCATCCACGAATTGGGGCGGTCGATGTGGTGCCATGGATCCCTATAGAAGGAGTCACTATGGAAGATTGCGCTAGGTATGCCAGCGAACTCGCTGCTCGAATTGGCCAAGAGCTTCAGATTCCGGTCTTTTTGTATGAAGAGGCTGGAAAGGTGCCCTCAAGGGCGAAGCTAGAGATTGTCAGAAAAGGAAGCTTGGAGGCCTTAGCTAAGCGTATGGAGACAGTACATGAATGGAAGCCTGATTATGGTCCTCCAACCATTCATCCCACTGCCGGGGCCATTGCTGTGGGAGCCAGGTTTTTTCTGATTGCGTTTAATCTTGTGCTGCAGAGTGATGATCTCGTAGTGGCTAATACAATTGCCAAAACGATCAGGACTTCTAGTGGCGGGTTATCGGCGGTGAAGGCCATGGGCGTTCCTCTGATTTCTCGACAG
The DNA here is from genome assembly GCA_029261255.1 of Nitrospirales bacterium. Lineage (GTDB taxonomy): Bacteria > Nitrospirota > Nitrospiria > Nitrospirales > UBA8639 > Nitrospira_E. The sequence continues at coordinate 5,693 of JAJDBQ010000174.1, read as the reverse complement.
CTGGTGCAAGTGTCCATGAACCTGACGGATTATCGAGAAACTTCTCTGCGTTCGGTCTTTGCAGCGGTAAAGCGAGAGGCACAGCGCTATGAAATAGAAGTTCTAGAAAGCGAGATTGTGGGGTTAATTCCTCGTGCTGCGTGGGATGAGCAGTTGTGGCACGATCTCAAGTTACGGTCGATAGAATCCGATCTACTTATAGAATCTCGCCTCGAACAATCATCTGTGTTTTGAGGCTCGTAGATTCCAATGATAGGCAATTCCTTGCGTGATTCGCGAGGGTGATTTTATCGACTAGTCAGGAGGTCAGGAATGAATGCCGTAGCTGAAGGAAGAACTGCATTACGAGAGAGTAAATTTGGGCATTTAACCGTCGGCACAATTATGGAAATGCAGGTACAAAGTGCCACGAAAGACACCGGTGCTGAACAATTGGCGTCATATATGATGGACGGCTTTGGGTCTGTGCCAATCGTCGATGATCAGAACAAACTTGTCGGCATTGTCTCTGAATTTGATTTGCTCGGGGCGCTTCGAAAAGGTAAAAAATTGGAAGAGGTCATGGCAGGAGAGATTTTGACTGCCAATCCTATTTCAGTCACAAAAGATACTGACGTGATGACGTTGGTCGATGTGTTGCAGAACAATCATCTGATCCGCGTTCCGGTTTTGGATAATAAGGGCAGCCTGATAGGCATTGTGGCTCGCCGAGATCTTCTCAGAGGCTATCTTCAAGCATCGGGGAGTTGATGCTCCCCGAGGAGTTGTGCTACTGCTTTCCCTCGCCTGTTTGTTTTTCTTCTATTGACACATAGTTGAATCGGAGCTCGCTCTCACTTTCCCTTGAAGACGAGAGCGTGCCACGAGTCTGTGAGTTTTTCACGATGAAAAATCGAGTGCATCAGATTGTAAGTGCCTCATGGTTTGAGCGCGTGATCATCGCGTTCATCCTGGTCAATGGGGTCATTTTGGGCATGGAAACGTCCCCGTCTCTGGTGGCGGAGTACGGGACTCTCATGCATTTTGGGAATCACCTGATTCTAGGGGTTTTTATTCTGGAAGCCGCACTCAAGATGATTGCTGTGGCTCCTCAGGTGGGGCGGTATTTTCGAGATGGCTGGAATGTGTTTGACTTCTCTGTGATCGTGTTTTCGTTAATCCCTGCTACAGGCGAGTTTGCCATGATCGCGCGCTTAGCGAGACTGTTGCGAGTGGTCAGACTTGTCTCTACGATTCCAGAGCTGCGCTTAATTGTCGCGACATTGGTGAGATCCATTCCCAGTATGTTGCATGTGATGACCTTGATGGGCATGATTTTTTATATCTATGCCATCACAGGATATCAATTGTTCCATGAACATGATCCGACGCATTGGCGATCATTAGGCATATCATTGCTGACTCTCTTTCGTGTCGTGACACTGGAAGATTGGACCGATGTGATGTATACGGCGATGGAGTTTCATTATTTGTCTTGGATCTATTTTGTGAGCTTTGTGATATTGGGCACATTTGTGGTCGTCAATTTATTCATTGCGGTCGTGATCAATAATTTGGATGAAGCAAAAGCCGAACGACTGGCAGAACTTCAAGGTCCTGTGACACAAAAAGAAATACTTAAAGACTTGCGAGATACCCAAAAAGCACTGAAGCGGTTAGAGGAACGTTTAGAGCGATCGTCATAAAGTATTTCAGGAGCGATACGTTGAACGGTCAGAAATGTTCGAGAACAAAAAAGGCAGCAAGCCTGTAGGCTTGCTGCCTTTTTTTACTCTGGTGTGCTTCTGCTTTAGTTTTTAACTGCCTTCGATCCTCACCCCAATCGTTCCTGCATAATTATCGAATTGACTGTGGCCAGCCATCACGCGGAAATTAAAAAATGGTTGGATCCCATGGGGAAGAACCAAGACTGTTCCGACACTAAAATTAAAGAAATTCCGATCGGGCTTATCATTATTAAAGCTAAATTTGGTTGGATTTTGCCGTTGATCTTCTACGAATTGAACGGTAATGTCCCGCTGATCATTTTCAAACTCATGAATATAGTCTGCCGTGGCTTGCGGCACCCAGACTCCATACGACGTATTGATGACCAACGATCCCTGAACCCCAATCGTGCTTTGAAGGGAGCGTATGGATTGTTCGTCGTACTCAAGAGCCAAACCGCTCCCGCCGCTTTCTTTGTATGAATCTATCGTTAATTGAGAGTAGTTAAATCCTATCCGGGGTCCAACCGTAATGGCTCCAATGGGACTCTCAATATTGTGATCATATCCTGACACAGCTCTAATAAAGACTTCATGCCCATCAGAATCACTGTCGGCTTTTCCACTGATTTGAGTAGGCCCGCCGCCGCCGCCAGTAGGGTCTTCGAGAAACAGCACTGATCTTTCTAATTCATAATTATGCTTGGTATAGCCCAAACTAATGTCGAGAAACATGGCTGAGATTGGCATGAAAGAGGCATAACCGAGAAGGCCGTAAGAATCTGTGGTGAAGTCACCGCCGCCTTCAAAGTCCCCGTCTCGATTGACATAATTAAACGCTCCTCCGGCTAAAAACCGATCAGTGACCCGGTAGTCTGCTCCTACGGTGGCGCCCAAGACAGTCGAATCAAATCCATCTGAAAATGTCGTTTGCTCTCTATCCAAGGCCTCGACATTTCCTGAAACAAAAAGGCCTACACCGTTGGGTAAGTTAAGGGTCGCTTGATTTCCAGTTTGTTTTCCTTCAAGTCGGTCGTTTCTCCGGTTTTCAATCGTGGCCCCCAATGATTGAGCCGATCCAGTACCACCTCCTGCAGAACCACCATCAGAGCCACCATTCGGTATGTTGCAAATCACATTCAGTTGAGGACCGATGCCATTATTGCCTCCCCCTCCCGCTAGATTTGCACAATCATTATCCAAAAGGCTTTTGATTGCTTGATCTAATGTTCGGGCAGCAAATGCGTTGGTCGGTAGCCAAAGGATCGTCGCAATCAATCCTAACATGAGCCAGAAGCGATTTGGCATGAGTGTTTTTGATCGCTCACCTTGCAGGTTTGTTGTGGGCTTCCCTGATAGTGGTAATCTATCAATCCGCATCCCGTTACCCATCATCTTCATTTTCTGCCTCCATTTATTCAATTTTGGAATTCTGAAAAACTGCCGATTATAAAGTCTCTAGAATTTCTTCGCAATCTATTAATGGCCTGCCAGGATTACGTGTTAATACTTATGGACTTGTCTTTCTGGTTTTCTTGACAATCGCATGAGATCCGCATTCTTTTTTGCTAAGGGATTCCATTCTGGAAGGCTTTCTTGATCGATTAACCGATAACACGTAGACTGGTTTTTCAGACGCAACCTGGAGGAATTGTCGCGATGATGAATGATGCCAAGAATGTTTCTGCAACGAGGCTTATATCCGTTCTATCCTGCGCTACTTTGTGCATGTGGTTACTCACTGGCTGTATGGGTCCGTCAGGACGAGATTCAGTGGCGAGTGGCGATGGGGCTCAAGGTGAGGTAGCAGGCGAGAGCAGAAACGAGTATGTGACTGTCGACTGTTTACTTCCTGGTCAATTGAGGCGTCTTGGGAGCAATGTGACCTATGTGACTGCTCGTCGACCTGCACGAGTGACCGCTCAGGATTGTGCCATTCGTGGTGGGGAGTACACAATTTCTGATCCTGGAAATTATCAGTCATCCCTGAAGTTATGGCTCGATGCGGCTCAAGAGGGCGATGCCAAAGCCCAGTATTATGTGGGCACCATTTATGAAAAAGGACCTAAAGGTAAACCAGACTATCCTCTTGCTGCTGTGTGGTATCAGAAAGCTGCTGATCAAGGACATCGCCAAGCCGCGATGAATCTTGGACGATTATATGAAACAGGATCGGGTGTACAAAAAAATGCATCGACGGCCTCACAGTGGTATGCAAAAGCCTCTGGTATGGACGCATCAGACCTCTCGATGCTGATGAATGAGGAAGCAAAAAAGCGCATTCAAGAATTGGAAAAGACGCTGAGTGCGAAAGAACTCGAGATTCATCAACTGCATGATCACATCGAAGAGATTACCCAAGAACTGACGGGATTGCGGCAACAGTTTCGTCAGCGGTCTTCTGACGCTCAGGCCGAACGAAAGAAGTTACTGGACCTTCAAACACGATATGACGGCATGCAGCAGCAGGCAAAGTCTCAGCAAGCTCCGATGCCTAAGAAAATGGATAAGGAGCTTGAGGCTGTTCGTGTGGAATTGAAAAAACAACAGATGGTGGTGAGTAAGCGCGATCAAGAAGTCCAAAAACTGAATCAGCAGATAGCTTCTTTAGAAAAGGAAGCGACTCAACAAGCTCAAGCCTTGGAAAAGGGTCCTGCTGTGGATTTGGGTTTTGAAGGTCCAACGATTGAAATTATTGATCCGCCACTTGCTGTGATGCGTGGGATCAAGGTGGTTGCCGGGCCCAAAAGTATCTCTGTTCCTGTTGGGATGTCACGACAAATTTCAGGCCGTGTTGTTGCTCCAGCAGGCTTACGAATTGTGACGATGAATGGGCGTGCTGTTCAAGTGGATGAGCTTGGTGTCTTCACGCTAGATTTTCCGCCCTTACGGGGAGTGCAAGATGACCTGCTGATACAAATTCTTGCTGTAGACATTCAAAATAAGCGTGCCACACAAAAAATCAAACTTGTGGCTGGGAAGACTCTGGTCACTGTGCCTCAGGTGTCTGATGACGATATGGCAGTCTTTGGGAATTACTACGCATTAGTGATTGGCAATAACCGCTATCAACATTGGAGTCCTTTGGACAATGCGGTCTCTGATGCTCAGGCGGTCGCGGATGTGCTTGAAAATCGGTATGACTTTAAGGTGACCTTTCTTAAAAATGCCACGCGCCGCGATATCCTGAAGGGGCTCAACAACTTCCGGAAGAGTCTCAAAGAGAATGATAACCTTCTTGTCTATTACGCAGGCCATGGGCATTTAGAAAAGGATATTGATCGCGGCTACTGGATCCCTGTTGATGCTGAAGTCGATGACACTTCCCAATGGATTTTGACCCCCAGCATTACAGATCTTCTGGAATTGATGTCTGCGAAACACGTTTTGGTTGTTGCTGATTCCTGTTTTGCGGGAAAGATGACACGATCAAGCTTAGCGAAATTGCGGCCAGGACTTTCCGACGAGGCTCGCATGGATATGCTGAAAATCGTGGCCAAAAAACGCGTGCGTACAGCACTCACTTCAGGCGGCGAGCAACCGGTTCTTGACGTTGGGCAAGGTGGACATTCCGTGTTCACCGGGGCGCTGTTAAATGTGCTCTCGGAAAATCAAACGATCCTTGAAACGGAACGTTTATTCTTGGCCGTGCGTACTCGTGTTGTGCAAGCGGCCGGACGATATGATATGGAGCAGATTCCCACATATTGGCCTATCCAATTCGCCGGGCATGAAAGTCTGGGCGATTTTATCTTCATTCCTCAGAAATCCTGAGCTTTCTTCTTAAGAAGGCATGCATTCTTTTTTCAGTTCGAGAATCCTAGGCCTGGAGGCGTCCTCCGAGCCTCTATCAAAGCCAGCGCGGAGGACCACGTGGCGTAAGCCCGTGGGTGAAAGCGCTCCCCGCTGGAAGCGGGGGACTCCTTGCCACATGAGGGCTTTTGGATGACACTGGCGCATGGAAGTTCGGCTCAGTGCCCATGGAGC
>JAJDBQ010000173.1 GCA_029261255.1 Nitrospirales bacterium | reverse complement strand
GTAATGACGTAGACCGTATCACCATCTCCCTGCCCTTCCCCAACCTTATGGTTGAGTTCTTCAGCAGCACTCCGTGTTTCAAATATGGCTTCATTGGGGCATTCTGGGAGGCATGCACCACAATTAATGCATTCTTCGGTGATCAGTAACGACATAATTCCTCCTTCACAAACAAATGAAAAGTATCGTCAATTTGATAAGTTGACCTGAGCAATCTATCTCGATTGGTGTATCCGAATTCTTATCGGACATTTCATCAAACAAGATAAGATAAACTATTGTAACGACAGTATTTTCTATGCGTCAACAGGAAAGAAGACCTAATTGCGATAAGCCTTTCGGCCTGCTGATTGTTGAGAAAGGTGTAAATACGTTGGAATTTACTATGGCTGGCATTGTTGGTGAAACACCTGTTTGTGTGCACTATAATCATAGGTTTCTTTTTCTGTTGAGTGATTCTTTCCATATCAGTTCCCATTATGCAATCTCAAGCGACTAAACCATCGGTTGTCTCGGCTTACAGTGCCTTGACCACGGCCGCTATGGTGTGGGGAGGGTCGGTGGTTGCGCAAAAAGTGGCCTTAGGACCATTTTCTCCAGTAGAGACTTCAGTCTTTCGTGGTCTCGGGGCCCTAGCAATCCTGATTCCAATATGGTTATGGAAAGAAGGTGGAGGGAAATTTTCGAAAAAGGATTGGATGATGTTTTCCCTGCTGGGATTGGGCGTTTTAGGTAATCATCTTTTAGTGTTATTTGGCTTGCAATTTATTGGGGCCGGCGCAGCAGGTGTCATTATTGGGGCCAGTCCAGCCATCACGGCCTTCCTCTCTTCATTGATTTTGAAAGATATTTCTCTTCGATCAATTTGGCTAGGTTGTGTGGTCTCCTTCATTGGTGTTGTTGTGGTCACCGGACAACAGGGTATGGCTGGAACAGGATCCAATCCTCTCTTGGGAGGGTTGTTGGTACTTCTAGCATTAGTGAGCTGGGCTCTCTACACCATTGGATGTCGGAAGACGATGGACCGATTTTCTCCTCTGACCGTGACGTGGGTGACTTTGATGATTTCTTTGCTGTTTGAAATTCCTTTACTCGCCGTCAATCATAAAATGCTCCTTGCAGGCTTAGAAACTGTTCCGGTATCGGGGTGGGTAGCGTTGATGTATGTTATGGTCTTTGCGACGGCGCTTGGGCAACAGGCCTGGCTGTATGGGGTTGATGGGGTCGGGCCATCACGGGCTGGAATTTTTGGAAACCTTGTGCCAGTTTCTGCGCTGTTTTTTTCTTTCGTGATTCTAGGTGAACCGGTTGGCGTGAGAGAAATAGCTGGGGTAGGATTGATTCTGTTGGGGGTCTGGCTTGTGACGCAACGAGCGCAAATGACACGGACATGATGGGCCTGTTGAAGAAAGCCGCCGGCCTTCGCCAAGGCTACGGCTGACAGGCTCGCGGTTCCATGCCTGCCGAAGCGGCTTCGCGCAGGCAGGTCGCCCTTTTCCCGTGCAGAAGGTACGCCCCGTGCGAAAAAAAAGACTGCGGCTTAGCTGGACGGACTTTTTTGAACAGACCAGAAGCCCTTGGTCACAATCATTGTCTTGGGTAAATTGGCCTTTGGAGCTCGGTAGTATTCAAGGCTCCCATGATCGAACACATGATTATATTTGAGATTGTTGAAGAAACGTTGGAGAGGACGTAAACACATTATGTTGAAAGAACGAATTGAAGAAGTGACCCAGATGAATGAGCAGTTTTACCGAGCCTTTGAAAATCTTGATGTCGGACTCATGGATTCGATTTGGGCACATGAGGAATATGTCACGTGCATTCATCCTGGATGGAGCATCCGCGTGGGGTGGCCGGCAGTGAGAGATTCATGGGTGGTCATTTTTAACAATACCTTCTCTATGGAATTTGAGTTGACGGAATTACAGGTACAAGTGGCAGCGGATGTTGCGTGGGTTATTTGTACGGAGAATATATCGAGCCGAGTGGGAGAATCCCCTCAAACGAGTCGTGTTGTGGCCACGAATTTATTTGAGCGGATCGGGGAGGAATGGAAAATCATTCATCATCATGGCTCACCCTTGATGGAATAATGAAGCGAGATTTCTTAAGTGGCCGTATGTTGAACCGTCTGACTCCATTCCTCAACCGTTGTGTCACGATCGTCCATGGTCATGGCACTGTATTTCTTAAACATGCCCAATCCGCCCTTTTTTTTGCGCCACGTGAGGAATAGTAAGAAATGCTCTTTGCATACTGACTGTGTGCCAGCAGGAGCATAGACAGCCTCTGTGCATCCACCAACCAAACAGGATTCGGTACTCATAATTTGATCTCCTTCTATAAACGCATGGTCGTGTCTGAGAGGAAGTATGCCCAACTGAGTGGACTGAAGGCAATCCTCATGGTGTGAGGGCATATTATCGCGGCATCAAGCAGAGGGTTCTATGCACTTCCCTTGCGTTCACACGCAAAAGGCGGGTATCGTAGGTTCCCTATTCTCATGGGATTTATGTAGAAATCTATTTATTGTGCCCTTCAGCAAAGGAGTGTGCGTTGTGTTGACTGCTAACGATGTTTGGGAAAAAACAAGAGAAGTTGCCTTGGCGGCCACTGATGAATCTGAAAAGCCACTTCAAGTTGATTATGCGGCTTTAGAAAAAAAGATGGAACGAGCCTTGGCTGGACGAAA
>JAJDBQ010000172.1 GCA_029261255.1 Nitrospirales bacterium | reverse complement strand
GAATAGACACCAAGTCGTGTCACGAATTGATCACGATGCACTTCCCCTTTCCCGACAACTTTTTCTGGCGGAAGTCCCATTGCACCCAAGACGTTATAGCCATCTATGATAAGATGTTTAGGCGTCATGTCGCATCACTTTCGTTCTCTCCCATAACCGGCATGTATTGCCTACTGGACGCTTCAATGTACACGACATTCTCACCCACCACAGCTTGACAAAAGTGACATCATCTGGGAAAAAGATAGAAACGGTTTATTCTCTATGCCTCTCTACTCTAACGTCTTCTATTCACTCAGCATAACACTCCTACTCCTCACTTTTCCCCTGAGTCTTTTTGGGGGAGAAAAGCAGGCTCGAGTTTCGTTCACTGAAGATTCGACTTCATATCTAACCTTAGTCGCAACACGTTCGGCTTCCACAGCCATCCGTAATATTCGAGCCCATCAACATAAAAAATTTACACGGCTGGTTCTTGATCTCGATGGGGCAATCCATCCAGGTCCCTCTGATCGGCGCACTGACAGTGCGTTTCTACTCGAACTACCCAATACGCGCATTCTCAAAAAGGCACTCTTAAAAACAGTTCACGAGACGTTTCCAATTGAAACGGCCATTTCTCGTACAGAAAATGGCACGCTGGTGCTCTCGATACCGACGAAACCCTGGAAGCGTTATAAATGGTATATACTCCCTAAGCCGGCACGTATCGTCTTAGACCTGTATCCAGATCCTTCTGCAAAGAACAAAATAGTCAAAGCTCCCAAGGTCACAAAGAAGCCATCAGCGCCACCTCCCGCCAAGACAAAAACTCCACCGCCACCAATCATGGTTGCTCCTCCAGCTGCCAAAGTCGCAAAAAAAGACATGATTATTGTCATCGACCCTGGACATGGTGGGAAAGACCCTGGCGCTTTAGGGAGGAAGGGCACGAGAGAAAAAGATATTGTCTTGAAAATATCTGAACAACTTCGAGACCTTCTGGCAAAACAAACTAAAGCAAAGGTGTTCATGACACGAGACTCCGATGTGTTCATTAAATTAAAAGATCGAGCCACGTTTGCCAATGAACACCATGCCGATCTTTTTGTCTCCATTCACATTAATTCTCATCCTAAAAAATCCATCAAAGGCTTAGAGCTGTATCATTTCGGTGAGGCCAGTGACCCGAGAGCACTGGAAGTGGCTGCACGAGAGAATGGCACCCCACTGAAAGACAATGGGCCGGCTTGGCAATTTATTCTCGCTGACAAACTCCATGATAAAAAAATTGAAGATTCTCAGGAGCTTGCTTGGACCACGAAAAAAGCCATGGTGAAGTACTTAAAGCCGTTTTACAAGATCAAAGATCACGGCGTAAAAACAGCCCCATTTTTCGTACTTCGCATGACCACCATGCCTGCCATTTTGGCAGAGATTGCCTTCATCTCGAATCCAAGCGAGGAAAAACTCTTAAAAAGCAAAACCTACCAAAAACGAATGGCTCGCGGAATCTTCGAAGGCTTGAAAGTCTATCTCACACCTCAACAAACCGCGTCTCGATAACATTTCGACTTCAGTCAATCCTACCCTCATTCACTGCACAATCTTTTCTTTTGCCTCTACGTCCGGTAACATCTCACCCGATCGTCAAACTTTACGGGTCTATTGAAAAAAGCCGTAACCTTGGCCAAGGCTACGGCTGACAGGCTAGCAGTGCCAAGCCTACGGAAGCTGCTTCACGTTTACGCGCTGAAGTGCTTCAACGCACAAGCGCGCAGGCAGATCACCAATTTCCAGCGCGTACGTACAGAATGTACCCTCCGCGCGTCAAATTAGCTTCGGCCTTGCTGGACGGACTTTTTCAAACGGACCAGAGTCCTCTATTCTTCACAGTGACTATGGGCCTCTTTGCCCTTTGAAATTATTGTTATTCAACACTCCCGGTATTGATCGTATCGGACTTCCAACACACATCTCCTTGCTACCATGAGCACTATTAAACTCACGATCGAATACGATGGAACAGCGTATGCTGGCTGGCAACGCCAACCCAATCACCCAACCATTCAAGCTGTACTTGAAGAAGCTCTGTTTAAAATTACCCAACAGAGGATTACAACAGTGGCATCTGGACGGACAGATTCAGGTGTCCATGCCTTCGGGCAAGTCGTCAGCTTTCAATCAGACAAATCTCTAGAAGACTCACAGTGGAGGCCGGCACTTCATCGCTATCTCCCAAGAGACATTACGGTAATATCCAGCGAACAGGCCCCTGACGATTTCCATGCTAGATTTAGTGCTAAAGGAAAAATTTATGAATATCGAGTCTCGAACCAACCTTCACGACCAGCCTTAAATCGATATCGAGTCTGGCATCTTCCTCACCCATTAGATAACGAGGCCATGCAACAAGCCATACCCGATTTGTGTGGCACGCATGATTTCACCTCATTTCGTGGACAGCGATCGCAGACCCGCAACCCTGTCTGTACCATTTCACATCTTTCCTTTCGCTCTGAAATTCCGTCTTTAACATTTCGCATTGAAGGCGATCGTTTCCTCAAACACATGGTACGAAATATTGTTGGGACATTAATTGAGGTCGGACAACACAAACGACACCCCAATAGTCTTCAAGGCGTCCTCCTTGCAAAGGACCGCCAAGCCGCCGGTCGCACCGCCCCACCCCATGGCCTCTACCTCACTCAAGTCCTATTTTAGATACCTCAGCTCTTCAATAAGGGTCAGACACGAATTTAAAAGACCCCTATCAGGGTCACGGCTACAACCTCATATGACTCATTCATTCTCAACATCGAACCTCAGTTTGTTCTGAGGTTCAGGTAAGATCTCCAGAATAGATCTTCATCACCGTTGAAAGAAATTCTAATGCTTGAGGTTTTTGTCTTTGAAAAGAGTTTCGGCCAATGATCGAACCAAACCCACCGCCATCTCGAATGGCCGTTGCCTCATCAAACATTTTCTGGTCTTCACCTTTAGCACCACCAGAAAATATCACTATTCTCCGACCATCAAATGTACTCTGCACCACATGACGAATTCGGTCGGCAGGAGTCGTAATCGGAATTTTCTCTGCTTCATAGACTTTCTTGGCTGCGGCTTGCTCTAAATGGGCGCTGGGCACTTTGACTTTAACAATATGCGCCCCAAGTTGCGCGGCTATTTGCGCGGCATACGAGACCACATCTACCGCAGTTTCACCCTCTTTACTCAATCCTGCACCACGGGGATACGACCACACCACCACAGCAATGCCATAAGATTTCGCTTCTTCAGAAATTTCCCTAAGGTTTTGATACATTTCTTGGCTATGAGCCGATCCAGGATAGATCGTATACCCGACGGCACAACATCCTAATCGTAGAGCGTCTCTCACACTTCCCGTCACCGCGGAATTAGGATCTTTGGCCTCCAACAATGAGTCATTATTATTGAGTTTTAAAATAAGTGGAATTTGACCGGCAAATTCTGCTGCTCCTGCCTCTAGAAATCCAAGAGGGGCTGCATAGGCATTGCAACCAGCCTCAATCCCCAATTGAAAATGAAAATGTGGGTCGTAACCTGGAGAGTTCAAAGCAAAACTTCTGGCGGGACCATGCTCAAATCCTTGATCAACCGGGAGAATAACAAGTCGACCGGTTCCTCCTAATGTCCCACTCATCAGTAACCGTGCCAAATTCGTCAAGACGCCAGGAGAACTGCCATTATAGTTTTTTAAAATTTCTTTCACGCGAGGTGTCATCAAGCCTACTCCTTCCACGAAAGTATATTAAACTTTCATCACAAATGATTTAACTGTAGTGTAAAAGAGACTAGGACTAAAGACAATATGAATAGCCACTCTTCATGCAAACTTTTGCTTACCGTTCAGTCTTTTCAATTTTTTTTCGAAGCACCAGTAACTCTTGCTCAATGGCTTCAAAGCGTTCAGCAATGGGATCTGGAATATTCGTATGGTCCATGGTGGTTTCAGGAAGACGCGCCCCATCATATTTGACAATACGTCCAGGATTTCCTACCACCGTAGAATTCGCGGGAACGGAACGTAACACCACGGCGTTGGCCCCTACTTTCACGTTGTCTCCAATCTGTATTCCGCCTAAGACTTTAGCCCCAGCACCCACAACAACGTGATTTCCTAATGTCGGATGACGTTTGCCTCGTTCTTTACCAGTTCCTCCCAATGTCACTCCTTGAAACAATGTGACAGAATCCCCTATTTCTGCTGTTTCACCTATCACCACTCCCATACCATGGTCAATGAAAAACCCTGTCCCAATGGTCGCACCAGGATGGATCTCCACCCCCGTGATCCAGCGTGTCATTTGAGAAATTAGACGAGGGAAAAATGGAATTTTGCAGGTCCATAACCAGTGCGAAATTCTGTAGGCCAAAAGGGCGTGAAAGCCCGAATACGTGAGAAAAACCTCTAGACGGCTGGTGGCAGCCGGATCCCGCTCAAAAACAGCCTGGAGATCTTGAGCAATTTGGGTTACCTTCGGCATTCATCCACCTTCGCATTTCACAAGGACGCAACAACGTTCCCTCACATTCTTTCAGGTCTTGATGGATTGTATCAAGCAAATAGCCATAACAGCGATTCCTTCTGCCCGACCAATCATCCCAATCCCTTCTCCGCTTTTCACTTTAATATTGACTTGTTGACCCTCCACTTGCAGCACATGCGCCAAACTTTCCTGCATGGCCGTCATATAGGGTGCAAGCTTTGGTGCTTGCGCACAGATTATAGTATCCAGATTTACAAGACAAAATTGCTTTTGCTTAAGAGTCTCTACGACATTTTCCAACATCAATAAACTTGAAAGATCTTTGAAAGCAGGATTACTACTAGGATAACGTGTGCCAAGATCTCCTTCTCCCATAGCACCCAACATCGCATCACAAACCGCATGCGTTAACGCATCAGCATCGGAATGCCCATCTAAGCCATGTGAATGAGGAATAGATACTCCGCCTAAAATTAGCGATCTCCCTTCCCGTAATGGATGGATATCGTATCCTTGACCAATTCTCATTGTACTCACAATATTCTGCCACCTTCCAAAGATATCATGCCGTCGATGAAATCACTTGTCATCACGAGTTGGATGTAGCCTTATTGAAAATAGCTTCACCAAAAATCAGATCATCGGGCCTGGTGATCTTAATATTAAAACAACTCCCCTCCACAACAGAAACTGGGCATCCTATTCGTTCGATCAGGGCGGCGTCATCGGTCACTTCCCAATTTTCGTGTTGTGCTTCTTGATGGGCCTTAAGCAACCAATCGTATCGAAACACTTGTGGAGTCTGAATGTGCCACAACCCTTCTCGGTTCAATGTCTCTTGAATGACCAGTTCAGCGTCAACTCGTTTGACCGTGTCATGAATTGGTATCGCGACGACGGCTGCCCCAGTGTCAGCCGCACAGGAGATACTCTGTTCAACAAAACTGTGTTGAAGAAAGGGCCGAACTCCATCGTGAACCAAGACCAGATCTGGAGGATCCGTGATAGCCATAAGGCCATTCCTCACTGAATCTTGGCGACGTGTCCCCCCCGCAACTATCTGCGTAATTTTGCTCAATTCAAAAGGCTTTACAATCTCACTCCAACAATAGTCACTATCCTGTTGAGGGACAGACAGAATAATTTCACGGATTGATTCGATCCGTTGAAGAACCTGGAGGGAAAGAGCGAGAAGGGGAAGACCACCAAGAGTCAGATACTGCTTACGAGTCGCCCCACCCATGCGAGTACCAAGACCCGCTGCAGGAACAACCGCCACAACAGACTTAAACACGCGTTAAACTTAACTCCTCGCGTTCAGTTTCTTCTTTGATGCGTGTAAAGATCATACGTCCAGCGCTGGTTTGCAAGACACTCGTCACGATCACATCAACATTTTTCCCGATCGATAATCGGGCATTGTCCACAACCACCATTGTTCCATCATCTAAATAGGCCACACCTTGACCGGACTCTTTTCCTTCTTTCAATACGAAAACTTTGATCGTTTCTCCAGGCAGGACCACCGGTTTCAGCGCATTGCACAGATCATTGATATTCAACACTTCCACTCCCTGAATACCAGCAACCTTGTTCAGATTAAAATCATTCGTCAGGACCTTCCCATTCATTTGTTTGCCCAATTCAATGAGCTTGGTATCAACTTCTTTGACATGGGGGAAATCATCCTCTACCAATTTCACTTGAATATTGGTCATCTTTTGAAGCACGTTCAAAATATCAAGCCCTCGTCTCCCTCGTGCTCGTTTTAGTCCATCTGAAGAATCCGAAATATGTTGTAATTCTTGAAGGATAAAATGCGGAACGATCAATGTACCTTCGATAAAACCGGTGTCACATAAGTCGGCGATTCGACCATCAATAATCACACTCGTATCAAGCAACTTCAGCTTCAAGGACGGCTCACCACTGCCACTGACTGGTTCAGGGTTGACCCACTCTTCTTGGCCAAATCGTATTCCCATGCTCATGCCCCATAAAGGCATTCCTAAAAATAGGACCAGTATCCCAACGAGAGAAAAAACGGAATGACCAGAATTTCCTACTAAGCCCGTCAAGAAGCCAATCAATCCAGCAACCAGCAGACTCAGCATGAGTCCAACACCACCCCATAACGCAACTGGTAAAGGAACAGATTGTAATCGTTGTTCGGCGGCGAGAAGACAGGCTCCGACTACTGCCCCAATAAGGGCACCGATGGAAAGCATCTCTGTTTGGCCATCCGAGAGACTCCATCCCAAGGACACGCCCAACACCACCCCAACGACAAGGAACATGGCTCGTAGCACCATACGAGTTCTCCTTCTCTTAGGTTTGTCGTTCAGACAGAAGAGAATCTTCTGTCTCTAGTACATCATCCTGATTCGACACATACCAGTTTCTACTCATGATAATTTTCCGATTGCAGACCAATAAGTATTTGGCCATTCAATCTTTTGATAAAAAATTCTCAAGCTCAATCATCGCATGACTTTTGTGATAGCGAAAATAGCCAAATCTGCTTGTCGGGAATAAATGCTTCCTCTCCCTAGCGAAATCTTCATGTAATAACCAGAGCTCACATTCTTCTCATCATGCAAAAATTGACGAATTCTACTACAATAGGAATTGGCTCAGAAGGCATTTGGAAAGATTGAGGAAGCAGCGGAATCACTTATCGATAATCCATCACTACTGGGTATGAAGATTTCTCATTATAGGCCCTATGGCCTTTAGGAGCAATCATGCATTCAGAAAAATATGTACGGGTAACCCACGAAAGTTAAGAGGAAGGTATCCTTAAAACCCCTGAGAAGAAACCACAGGCAAAATACGACGAAAACCAAATTATTCGAACAATCACGTCCATTATCTTTCGACAATGAACACAAAGAAAACAAGAGGAAGTCAATCTGAGCGGAAAAGACTTTTAGCGAGCGTTAAGAGGTAAACGCATGACTCACTTCGGCAAGTTGTGATTCCATATATGCACGAATCTGAACCATATGCTCCTGAGACGAAGCTTCGAATCGCAAGACCAGTGCAGGTTGAGTGTTCGATGCACGAATGAGCCCCCAGCCATGATCAAAGCGTACCCGAATCCCGTCAATCGTTATCAATTCCCGAATTGGCAATCGTGGCGTTCCTGAGTCCTGCCCTGTCAAAATATCCTGAAAGTGCTTCGTGATTGCTGTGACGAGTTGGAACTTCTGATCATCTGAACAGTCCACACGAATTTCTGGTGTCACAACGGTTTGAGGGACATCAGCCAAAAGACTCGAGAGCGGCTTGTTTCGCTTCACCAGTATTTCAATGAGCCGACAGGAGGCGTAAATGGCATCATCATAGCCATAATACCGGTCAGCAAAAAATATATGCCCTGACATTTCCCCAGCCAGAGCGGCCTTCTCCTCTTTCATTTTGGCCTTAATAATCGAATGCCCCGTCTTCCACATGATCGCACGACCACCACGCTTGGGAATATCATCGTAGAAGACTTGCGAGGCTTTGACTTCAGAGATAAACGTACTCCCCGGTTGCTCCTCTAACACTTCTCTCGCAAACAACAGTAACAAACGATCTCCCCACATTATTCCGCCCTGCTCATCGATCACGCCAATTCGATCTGCGTCTCCATCATACCCAATGCCTACATGAGCCTTGGTTTCATTCACCTTATGAATTAAATCAGCCAAATTCTCTACAACAGTGGGATCCGGGTGATGGTTGGGGAAATGCCCATCCAAATCACAATACATTCCAGTCACCTGGCAACCCAACTGCTCAAGAGCTTCTTTGGCAACCAAGGAGGCCGCCCCATTTCCACAATCAATAACCACCCGAAGATTCTCGGCCCTCACAGCTGAAAACCGCTCCTTCAAGAATTCCAAATATTCTGAAATGATCGGTTGTTCAACAACGGCTCCCTTGCCAGTTGAAAATTGTTCATTGTCAAAAATCTTCTTTAACAATTGGATATTTTCGCCATACAGGGCTTCTTTCCCCACGCACATCTTGAAGCCATTATATTCAGCGGCATTATGACTCCCTGTGATCATAATCCCTCCGTCTACCTCACGATGAAACAATGAAAAGTACAACAACGGAGTGGCGCACAGGCCTAAATCGACCACATCGACACCGGCACCAGTAAGACCGGCAATTAATTGACTTCGAAGATCAGGAGACGTCAGGCGACCATCACGTCCTACTGCGACCTTCTTGACACCGCGCTCTCGTGCTAATGTGGCATACGCTCGTCCAATCTTTTCCACCACTTCAGGAGTCAAGTCTGTTTCTACAATGCCTCGGATATCATATTCTCGAAAAATGCCCATCGTTCCTCCTTTCAGATGCCAAATCTGCGCAATTAATTTATTGCACTGGTTTCAATCGTCCAAAATCATCCTTGAGTCGCACGATGTCATCTTCCCCTAAATACGGTCCATTTTGAATTTCAATAATTTCGAGTAGGCTTTCCCCAGGATTTTCTAATCGGTGAGGCGATTCTTTGGGAATGCCTGTGCTCATACCTGCTTGCAAATCATAGACTTCTTCACCGCGAGTCACCCGCGCAGTCCCTCTAATCACCACCCAATGTTCACTTCGTTGATGATGGAGTTGCAACGACAGCCGCTTTCCCGGAATGACTTCGATTCGCTTGACTTTATACTCCGGTCCTTCTTCTAAAACGGTGTAGGCCCCCCAAGGTCGTTGCACTCGCAGATGTTCCAAATGTTCGGGAGCCTTTTGTTCTTTAAGTAGTTGAACAATCGCTTTCACATCTTGAGCTCGATCTTTCGAACAGACAAGTGTGGCATCAGGCGTATCAACCACAACCATATTATCGAGTCCAATCGTTGCGACTACCCGGCGATCGGCAAACAACACTGAATTCTTACTGCCTATATCTAAGATATTGCCGCTCCGAACGTTACCTGACTTATCAAGAGGAGCCACTTCCTCTAAACTTCCCCAACTCCCAACATCTGACCAGCCAAACTCGACAGGCACAACCACACTCCGAGCCGAATGTTCCATCACGGCATGATCAATCGATAGAGACGGCATTTTGACATATGCTTTTCGAAGAGCTTCGGGAAATTCCGGTGTCCCGACAAGCTGGCCAAGAGCTTTCAATATCTTTGCCAACTTAGGTTGCTGAAGCGCCAGTTCTTCGAGAATAGCCGCCGCTTTCCACACAAAGATGCCACTATTCCAAAAATAATTCCCCGATCGACAATAGCGTTGAGCCGTGGATAGATTTGGCTTTTCAACGAATCTTGAGACGGAATATCCGACAAAGTTTCCTTGAGTACCTACTCGCTTTCGTTTGTTTGGTTGAATATAACCGTATCCAGTTTCCGGTCGTGACGGCTGAATACCAAATGTCACCAAATGTCCATCCATCGCGAGCTTCGTGGCAAATTTTACGGCCTTCATGAACTTTTTTTCTGCCTTGACGACATGATCAGCCGGAACGACCACCATCACGGCTTCAGAGTCTCGATGCATGAGCTCCAAGGCAGTCAACGCAATGGCGGGTGCGGTATTTCTTCCCTCTGGCTCTAAAATAATGTTGTCGACAAGTTCATTTTTCCATTCATTCAATTGGAGCTTGATAGAATCGGCTTGAACATGATTCGTCACAATCGTCATCTGCCGAGGAGGAATATCTTGGATGAGTCGTTCAAAGGTCTGTTGCAACAACGTCCCTTCACCGATAATACGCAAGAGTTGCTTCGGAAATCGCTCGCGGCTTAATGGCCAAAATCGAGTCCCACTTCCCCCGGCTAGAATGACTCCGTACACATGATGCTTCATAGTCGATCCTTTGTCTTCACAGGGCCTCTGATTTCTCGAATGAACTCTCTATTAGAAAAGACACTGTCCGTTTCCTCTGTATGTCGGGTTTCTCCAGTAAAAATCAAAAATATATTTCCCCAAATCCTTTTACCGCTTTCTTGCTGCCAAAATCATATCGATCACTTCTCGAACAACCCCCTCACCTCCGTTTTTCTGACAAATATAATGGACCATTTGACGAACTTGGTCAACGCAATCCGCTGGAGCCGCGGCATACCCAACCGTCTGTAAAGCCCCCAGGTCATTGACATCGTCACCCATATACGCCATCTGCTCAAAAGGAATAGAGAATTTTTCAGAAAGATGTGTCAGGACGGAGACCTTATCCTTAGCACCTTGAAAGACTTCCGCAATTCCTAGCTTCTTCGCACGGCGAGTCACAATTTTTGTTTGTTCCCCTGTAATGATGGCCACAATGACTCCTTCAGCCTGCAACAACTTAATCCCCATTCCGTCGCGTGTATTGAATTTCTTCAATTCTTCTCCCGACTCGCCATAGTACATGCCGGCATCAGTCAGCACTCCATCAACATCTGTCGCAAATAACCTCAATTCCTTAAAGACTTTTCTCGGACTTTTGACTATTCGCAGATGAGTGGGCTTCTTAAAGGCCTTCACATTCCGAAGTCCCTTCGTCACTGGGAGGCCTGGCTTCTCTTTTTTCATGAGAACAATCAATCCTTTCTATAAAGTTACTACAAGAAAACCATTATGCGATTTCTCAGGTTCACGAGTATTTCCCTTTGGGCTTTGAGCCTGTAGAATACGTTTTCATTGCTACGTACAATAATTTTACCTTAAATTTAGAATTCCTCATTCGACCATACCATGAAAAATGAGCACCTTATACGACCACACACTTTTCGGCTTGTCGCACTGACTTTTTCTCTCTTACTATTGATGGGGTGTTCAGCTCCTGAATCTGAAGGCTGGGTCGACACGATTTTGTGTTGGCTACGTCCCTCATGTCTACCATCACAGCCACCTCCAGTTAAACCAGTCACCCCAGAACCTACATTGCCTCAGTCAAAAGACACGAGACCTCAAGCTGCCGCGCCATCAAAGCCCCCAATAACAAAATGTTTGGCTCCCCAAAAATCCACAGGAGAAGCGGCCAAATCAGATATCAACATTTCTTATTCTGAACCTACAACGAAAGCCAATGGAAAAGCCCTCAATAATTTAGCCTATACGACAATATATTATGATTTAGGCTATGGGAGAGAAGATTATCTGGACTGTCGTGCAACCAACCCTCAAGGAGGAGGAAAGATTCCTGAAGGAGGAGGAAAGATTCCATTTAGGATCGCTGAAGGAACAAGTATCCAAGGAAAAATCTGTATCACTGCGACTAATGAGACGGGAAAAGAAGGAGAGCCTATCTGTAAATTTATAAAAAGATAAAGATAGACAGGCCCATACTCATGGTTGCAATGCATAGCCTTTCTTCTCCATGCATCTACCAATTTCTAAGCCTTGCGCAACCGAATCTTCCCACTCTCCATTCCCATATAGTTGAGCAACTAATTTAGCACATTGCTTCTTGACAACAGTTGGGTCTTGCTCAGCCCCATCAACAGCGACCCAGGTTCCTTGCGAACATTCTCCGAAAGGATGGCACAATCGGTCAGCTCGACTCGATTTGTAGTTCGGATCAAAATTCGCATTCCAAAGACTACATCCGCCTACCAATATGATCACCAAGGAAAGAAGGAGTAGGCACATCCATTGAACAATTTTCTCACGATTTTCAGTCTGTGTATGTGTCAATTTTTTCATAAAGAGAAATTCCTCGAGAAGACGGCTACAATGAGAACATGCCCCTATCTATATCGGACTGTCCGTTTGAAGAAAAAAGGGGGAAATAGGGTTTAACCAATGAGAGAAAGATTAAGCACGTCATCTTGGCAAATGACTAAATTTGTCCCCTGAGCCAGGCCCAGGTAATCCCCATATACTCATGATAAGCCCGTTCAGCTAAACGTACTCCTGAAGCACTAGGAAAAAAATTCCTAGGTGACCAAAATTCTTTTGGGGGCTTCCAAGGTCCAGCCGGTGCTGGAATCGGAGTAAGCCCTTGTTTAAGAAATAATTTCATGGCCCGTGGCATATGAAATGCACTGGTCACGAGAATAAACGGGTCATCCTTCACGAGATGCCGAACATACAGCGGATGGTCTTTGGTGTCACGAGATTCGACTTCTAAGACCATATCGGCGCTAGCCACCCCTAACTCCTCAGCCACTCGACTTAACGTTGTTGCCTGTGCAGGACCATCAAAACCTATACCGCCCGTCAGAATGATTTTACTGCCAGGAATCAGGCGATGCAGCCTGATTCCCTCCATGAGTCGAACACGAGAATAATGGGAAATTTGTAATTGGATGGGCTGAGTTGAATCTCCAGTAAGAGCACCAGCCAACACCACCACCCACTTCACTGAACGCGCCGCCAACCCCCCAGCTTCATTCTTCGTGACTTGACCCAAATCCAATTGAACGTATTGTGATTCAAGCGTCTGAAGAATCCGACCTGAGATCGCTTCATAACTACACGTCACGAGCAATACGATTCCTAATAGGAGAAAACATTTCCCTATCTTCTGTTTCTGAGAAAACGCGACTAACACCAGGCCAATAATCATCAATTCGAAACAAATGGACAAAGGGGAAAACAGGGGAGCAACAAATTTCTTCAAACTATACATTGCAAGGCTCTCAAGTCATTTCGTTTGAGGTAATCGAGAAATAACACGTAGGTAATTTACATGATTATTCAATATGACACAAGCCTTTTCTCAGCTCTGTCATGTTGAGGAAATATGTCGTGGGATTCAAGAAAAACGACCGAATCGGCGTCTTGAATAAGGTTTGGACCCAAGGTCAGACAACGTAAGGAAAGGAACGTCTCGAGGATGGAAAAAGTCAGCTAGGCTTTACGGTAAAGAAACAGGGCATGCTCGAAGGACATCCTGCATATGTCGATCAAATGTTTTGTATGCGGCCTCAAGACCTCGTTGCGCGACATGAATATCTTTGAGAAGATTGCCGCGTTGCGATTGATGCGTGACACAATGGATCTTCCCGCCATTGAACCCGCGTCGACTTCGCCGGCAACCATCAAATTCCTGAGGAGCATGACGAAGACTAAATTTAGCGTCCTGCAATTGATCATGCTTTTGGACCACGCTATCTTGTGAGACTTTCAAAAGTGAAACAGCCTCTGTACAAGAAAAATCCCAGACGCCAGCTATTCCGGAAGGTGTAAAAAAAAGAAGAAAACCAATGGTAAGAATCCAAATTTTCATGGCAAACCCTCTTGGCGTAGAACACAAGAATTCCGCAACCGTTGAATGACGGAACAAGCTTCTTGCATACCGTAACTTTCGGCATAACTTTCAACAATAGCTCAAAAGAGTGGGAAATACGGGAAGAATATCCGGAAAGAGGAACAGTCTAGTGTCCCGCCTTGAACCATCAGCACATAAAAAACAGGCGCGTTAGTTTAGCACAAAGTGTGCACGGCGATTGAGTCGCAGGCAGGGAATGTTTCGTTGCAGACAAAACGGCTGATTTTTCCCAAGGCTCAGTACTCGTAATTGTGAAGCAGGGACACCTAAATCAACCAAATAATTCTTCACAGCATTGGCTCGACGTTTTCCTAAAATAAAATTATACGCCTCCGTCCCCCGTTCGTCACAATGCCCTTGAATCAACACCTCTCGATTAGCATATCGCTTCATCAAGACTTGTGCGTTTTCTTCGAGAAGAAGAATAGCGTCTCTCCGAATCACGATTTGATCAAAATCAAAAAATACATCTTGTAGTGTCCATGGGAGCGTGGATTCATTAGCAGATTGAGCAAATATCTCTGGCCCCACGCGGACCTTCTCTGCGGTAGAAGCCAAAGGAGGCTCACTCGAAGCAGCTGGGCTAATAGGAGATGGTGGGATGCTGTGAACTTCTGAAAATTGAACCCGTTCTCGATCAACCACGGGTTGTGGCGGTAAAATTACAACGACTTCTTCTAGGACAGCTTCTTTGACTGCCATGACTTCATCGCCATGACTCACCACCGAAACTCCATGGAAGGAACTACAGCTAACAGCGAAAAAGCACGACAAGACGAGAACCAAAAAATTCAGCATTGGTCTCTTCATCATAAGCAAGATCCGAAGGCCCTCACTGATATCAATGCTTTCATGTGCTTTAGAGATACACCGAAAGGAGGCAGTCCCACAAAAATTCAATGATTCATCATACTTTCACAAAAAGAGTCAATGTCAAGTCCCAGCATCTTCAGTCTGCATCTTGACGGTTTTTTTCCCACATAGGTATGATTCCGTTCCTACTCGAGACAATTTGGTGTACTCCTAATTTCTTCCCACTTCACCCAACAGCCCATCCCTAAGCCTGCGATGATTGACGTTCAACATGTGACCAAGCGGTATGGCCGAAATACCGCTCTCAATGATATTTCCTTTTCTATAGAGAAGGGTGAGGTCGTGGCCTTTTTAGGCCCAAACGGGGCTGGCAAGACCACCACCATGCGCATTTTGACAGGATTCATGCCTCCAACAACCGGTTCAGTGAAAATTGCTGGATTCGACTGCTTAGAAGAGCCATGGGAAGTGAAGAAACATATTGGGTATCTTCCGGAATCCCCTCCTCTCTACTTAGAATTAACAGTCAAGGAATACCTGACGTTTGTTGGGCGAATTAAGCGACTGGGACCAGATGAATTACAGGAAAGAATGGGGATCACTATTGATCAAACAGGTTTATCAGAGGTTCAAGGTCGTGTGATTGGCCACCTCTCACGTGGCTATCGCCAGCGAGTCGGATTAGCTCAGGCCCTTCTTCATAATCCGCCTGTGTTAATTTTGGATGAACCCACAACAGGCTTAGATCCCAACCAAATTATAGAAATTCGCGATCTGATCAAGAGTCTTGCAGGCTCTCATACGATTATCTTAAGTACCCATTTATTGGCCGAAGCCACAGCTATTTGTCAAAAAGTCATCATCATACATCAAGGACAAATTGTCGCAATTGATTCACCGGAGCAACTTGGGGCAAAACTTCAGCAAGCTGAAATCCTCAATCTGACGGTCAAGCAAGCTGATCCAGACTTCATAGAAACACTTGGAAAAATTTCTGGCGTGATACACGTTTCTGCTGGACCTGCGCCAAACACATTCATTATAGAAACACAAATCGGGGAAGATGTCCGAGAAGATGTGACGAAATTGGTGATGACGAGAGGAGTGGGCCTCCTACAGCTCAGCACTCAAGCGGTGAGCCTTGAAGATGTCTTTAAGGTTCTCACCAAACCCAAGAAGCCTATTAATTAAGTGACGGAGACGAAGACCGTCCAATCTCAGATAAATCTGCACAACATCGCTCCATTATGAATCCAGTCCAAACCATTGTTGCCAAAGAATTACGTAGTTTTTTTGTTTCGCCCGTCGTCTATGTGATCGGAGCGATATTCTTAGCCGTCGTTGGGCTCCTGAGTTACCAATCTGTGGCCAACGCGAGCAACCAAGCCGTGCGGCTCATGCAATTGCAAAATACGAATGCTCAACTCAACCTGAACGAAATGGTTTTTCGCCCGTTATTTCAAAGCATGAACCTGATACTCATGATCATTTTGCCATTATTGACGATGCGCCTCTTTGCTGAAGAACGAAAGCTCCACACATTCGAATTACTCCTCACGTCCCCAATCGGAGTCAATGAAATTGTTTCTGGGAAATTTCTGAGTGTGGTGATCGTCTATGCGGGACTCTTATCACTGACAGCACTCATTCCCATGACCTTATCCGCCTACGCGACATTTGACTGGAATCCGATTATGCTGGGCTACCTTGCGCTCTTTTTGCAGGGTGCCCTGATGATATCCATTGGCCTGTTTGCCTCAGCCTTAACAGAAAACCAAATCATCGCAGCATTTTTGAGTTTTGGTCTCATTCTAGGGCTGTGGGTACTGGGCGCATTAAGTACAGCTTTCGGGGATTCAGCACTCGGCCATATCCTCTCGTATGTGTCATTCTCCGAACATTATGCGCGATTGATCCGCGGGCTTCTTAATGTAAAAGATCTCATGTACTACATATCAGGGATGGCCTTTATGTGGTTTGCCGCTCACCAAGCCATTGACGCCTACAGATGGAAATAACGCGCCTCGCGACCATACTGGGGGCATTCGGACTATTGCTCACGATCGGAGGGTTTGGGCTACCCCTCCTCGCTCCAGAAGCAGAACACATGTCATCCATCGTGCTCGGGATTGGTACCCTGTGTTTATTGGGCTATGTCGGCATTCATTTTAAAGGATTGATCAGAGGATCAGGGCAACGCTCGACACGACTTGGTGCACACAGCATGTTCGCGATTATCTTGGCAGCTCTTGCCTTGGGTCTCACCAATTTTCTCGCCGACAAACATGGGCCAGAGTGGGATTTTTCGGAAACCAAAAACTTCACATTAAGCCGACAGACCTATCAAGTCCTTCGTGCCTTGCCACGCGAAGTCAAGATTCATGTCTTTACACGCATGGGCAGCCCAGGCTATGGCGCATATCAAGATCTCTTAACGACCTATGATAAAGAAAGCCCTCTGCTCACAGTGGAATTCATTGACCCCGAACGGCATCCAGACAAAGCGAAAGCCTATCACGTGACGCGTATTGATACAGCTGTCATTGAAAGTGAGTCACAACAAGTGTATCTACAGCGTGCGTCCGAAGCCGATGTGACCAATGCCCTGCTTCGCGTGACCAAAGACATCAAAAAAGGCATTGCGTTTACCACGGGGCATTCCGAAAAAAGCGTCTCGGATAACGAAACGCCTGGATTATCTCGTGCAGCTGACGCGCTCAATAAGCAAGGGTATGAAGTCACATCCATCAACTGGGACAATATCCTATCGAGCAAAATTTCATTGTTGGTCATCCCCTCGCCGACACAATCGCTTCGACCTAAAGACGTCAAGCAGATTACACAATTCCTCAGAAATGGTGGACGACTTCTGGTCCTCAATGATCCGAGCAGCCAAGATTCGTTGGACCCACTCCTCTCACAATGGGGCATTCAGTCAGGATCAGGCATTCTCGCCGATGAACAAGATCGCTTAGGTCGTGGGAGCCCCACGGCATTAATGGTGCGAACCTTCACCACTCACGATATTACCGAAAATTTCACCACACCGATCATTTTTCCAGTTTCACGTTCGGTCACCTTTGATGCCGATCAGGGAAAACATTGGGACTATGAAACACTCGCCCATACGTCTGAAAAAAGTTGGGAAGAAACGACACTCAACGACACAGAACCCGTCTTTGATGAAGCACGAGATACAAAAGGCCCCTTTGCCGTGGCTGGGGTCTTAACGTCAAAACGTGTGGGACAAGATCAGAAACCAGAGTCGGCTATTGTCATCGTGGGCAACGCCGCGTTTGCCACGAATGGGTGGCTCACGTATCCTGGTAACACCGATTTTTTCTTAAAAACCATGGCATGGTTAGCGAAAGAGGAAGCCTTAGTGTCAATTACACCCAAAGAGCCCGCGTTTCACCCATTTGTACCCAATCCATCCCAGGAGCAATCGCTGGTATTTTTTCAAGTGCTCTTCCTTCCGCTACTCCTGCTATTTTTAGGACTTTCGGTATGGAAAAGGCGGCGAAGCCTCTAAGATGTTAAACAACCCGGTACGAATCACCATCGTCTTAGCACTGCTTGTCCTTGGACTCGGGGGCTATATTCTGTTTGTCGACATTCCACAAACTCGTGAATTCACCAAACAAGAAACACAGGAACGCCAACTCATTCCTTTTGATGATCGAGACATCACCGCAATCACATGGGCCACTGCCACAGAAACGATTCAACTGGAGCGCGACAAGCACTTTCGATGGACCATAACGAAACCCATCCGGTTCCCAGCAGACAACCAAGAAGTCCGACGAATATTACGTGCGCTCACCATAGGAAAAATCAAACAAACCATCCAAGACGGACCGACCACATTAGACAAATATGGGTTAGCCCCCCCCTACCTCACACTCACACTCACCACAGCAACAACCGCTCACGAACTAGCGCTGGGTGATCGTGGACCTTTTGCCCCTTCACTGTACGTGCAGACCAAAGCGGACGACCAAGTTGTTCTGACAACTCTCGATGTCACGACTTTCGCACAAAAGACCTTGCCGGACTTTCGGTTAAAGGACCTCTTATTTTTTGAACGCGAACGCGTCCAAGAAGTACACATTCAACATGCTGATTCAAACATGGTGATAGCCCGGGCGGCTGGCGTCCATAGCCTCTCCCCAAATTGGATGTTCACCAGTCCGATGAAGGCTCCTGCCGATAAAATTACGGTCGGCACACTCCTCATGGATTTAAGCGGACTCCGGGCTACGGGTTTTGTGGATGAAGAAACAGAAAAAGAGCGGATATTGGGACAACCAAGTCGCACGCATGTGGGCGTCACGCTTCTGGAAGGACCACGGACCCATTACGTCAGTCTCTATCAATTTGAAGATAAAGAAAAAGCCTACGCCATTACATCCAGGAAGGGCCCGCTCTACGAAATTCTCCCAAATATCCTCAAGCCTATTACTCGAGGCACCTTCTACTTCCAGGATAAACGATTATTCGGGATGGAAATCAACGATATCGTGATACTGGAAGTCACCACCCCAGAAGACCACTACGTACTCGTCAAACAGCACGACGACTGGATCATCGAGAACAACCCCAAGACCACGTTGAACCAAAAATCGATCAACCTATTTGTCAGTCGCGTCGTCGATCTCCCGACGGAGATTACCCACCCTGAAGGCTCAACGGCATCCATTCAAACAGGATTAGATTCCCCAACGGTCACCATTCAAGGCCGAAATCGCCAAGGGCAAGAACGCGGACAATTAAGGCTTGGAAAACGAGAAAAAGGGTTAGTCTTTGCGAAAGGAGCGGGACATAAAGGCCTCTACCAAGTTCGCTCAACAATCCTGGATCAAATCCCTACCCAGACCATGCTCACTCAATAAATTAGTGATGCAACGATCAATGGAAACTTTCCTTCAACTGAATAAAACTATTAACTAATCAACGCCCCCCTAGCGCGCCAACATTGAAGATGCGGGTCTAACAACCTGTCTCGAAACCTGGAGGAGACTAATGTTTAATTTTCTGCGACGCAGCGCAGATCCCATTTCCGACCCACTCTTCGGTCAGCTCGAATGGACGCGCAGCCGAGGTGGTGGAACTTGGAATGGGCGTCTCCTCTTTATACCTACTCGAAACGAGATCGACATCTCGATCCCTGGTGGGCCCAAGGGGCCGGCGCCGGCCCACGCACTCTTCCAAGAAATCTGTAAGCGCTTCGATACGATCAATGCCGTGATCGACAACAACATTCAAGAGGCTTGCGATGATGAGAGCGTCGTCCCGAGTGCTCGGACCCTCCAGGGCCTCTACTTCTTCGACGCCTCCATCGAGGAAGGGGACTGGAAGCTCGTCTACGCGATGGGTGAGCATGAGCTTCATGTCGACGGCTACGGCGTCGATGCCTCGAACGTGTTTGTGCTCACGGACTAGTGCGCGGCTTCCCTCCAGGCCCCCATAGTGCTAGCCGCGCTCGGCATAGCGCAATGGTACAGTACGTCAGTGATGCGACCAGAGGAGATTGCATTCGCGCGGCCCGAGTCAGAGATGGAAATGGGTAACCCCATTACTTTCATAATTCCTATTCCCTTCCCCATATGAGAGTCAAAAAAATTAAAGTAGGGCTCGATCTGCAAATAAAAATTGTGCTGTTTATTTGCATGCTCCTCTTTGGCATTGAATTAGTTAACCTATTTACTGGTAGATATTTAAACCAATTCGGGCTCATTCCAAGAAGCCTACCGTCGTTGCCCGGAATCATCGTTTCACCTTTCCTCCATGGGAGCTTTCTCCATTTTGTCTCGAACATCATCCCACTCGCCATATTCTCATTTTTTATGCTCCAGCATGGAGTAAGACGTTTTGCACGAGTCACAGCTGTTTGTATTCTGGTTTCGGGTTTACTGACTTGGTTGCTTGGAAGAAGTGCGATTCATGTCGGCGCCAGCGGCCTGATCTATGGGTACTTTGCGTACCTCCTGTTAGCTGGCATATTAAGTAAAGAAATACAGCTTATCGGGATTTCACTGTTCGTTGGGTTTGGATATGGGGGGTTAATTTTTGGGGTGTTGCCTGTGAACCCTTACATTTCGTGGGAAAGCCATCTATTTGGATTCATCGTGGGAATAGTCTCCGCTTTCCTATGGGGCAATGAAGAACATTCATCTACACTCCCCGCACAATAAGATTAAGGTCCTCAATACTTTTTATTGATGAATAACCCACGAAAAACAGAAGACCGCAATTGACTCTGACATAATGAAGTTTCTGCCAACTAGGAGTCTGTTGGCCTTAGGGAATCGAGAGCGAAAAAGCTGCTGAGCGAGGACAAATTTTGACGATTTCGTCGGCCCATAGTGGGACGATGGTCCAAGAAATCGGTGAAATATTAACCACTTAGACACTTTTGCAGCCGATTCTTCATAAGTCTGGCAGGCTCCTAGTACGAGTGAGGAATGTCATGATTCCTAACGATGCTTTGCTTACGTTCCCAGTTTTACGAGGGCAGACTTCTGCTGTTGAGATGACCGAAATGCTTCATTTGGGAACATCACATACTCAGAGCCTCGCTTACGAAATTCTTCGTCATCCAGAAGCCTTCACAATCGTATAGAACGACTACAGTGCGAGGCGTGAGAAAAGCTGGCACATGCATATTGTGCTTTGAGGTAATCCATGGAGGAATAGGAGGATGAGACATCAGCCTTAAAGATATGTAGAGGTCGCACTCAAATGAAATTCCTATTTTCTTGTCCATCATTCTTCAACCCTGTCTGTCAACACCCACGCATCCAATAACCTTCCTCTTCTGTTTTAGTGGTTATGTGTTGTTGCCGGGTTTCTCCCCATAAGCGCTAACTTTATGCATAGAGTTACGGCTATTCTCCTCCTGGAAGGTTCTGCGAGTGTTGCCGCAATGGATGGCCAATTCGTGGCAACCTGCTCGAACGAGAGGGAAGGCGTGATGGCCTGTTGCACTTGATGGAAGGCAAAG
Organism: Nitrospirales bacterium; assembly: GCA_029261255.1. GTDB lineage: Bacteria > Nitrospirota > Nitrospiria > Nitrospirales > UBA8639 > Nitrospira_E. The sequence continues at coordinate 1,804 of JAJDBQ010000172.1, read as the reverse complement.
GCAAACTCACGCCACCGGTTCGGCTGGCGGTGAGGAGCCGACTACCTCATAGCCCCAGGGGGAAATAGACTCCCGTATCGAATAAGTTTTTCAGTCAGCAAGCCGGTGAAGAGCTTGCCATACAACCCTGCCTGCGAACTCTCCGGATCATGCTTGGGGAGATGCCCCAGTCCAGCCAGCGACTTGAAATGCTTAAACAGCAACTCAATTTTCCAGCAGACCCGATACCATTGTAAACACAGGTCAGTATCGAACCCGTCTTAGGGCAAGGTGGTGAAGACCATGATGTATTTACATATTCCAGCACCGGGCGTTTGAGCGAATATTGCTGGCGAGAAGCCTGCCGTAGGGCTCGCTTCGTGCCCAGCGCGGCAGTCGTCTGGCTTTTGCAAATCGCGAGCAAACGGCCTGCAATTCGTCCCTGCTCAGGATGCTCCACCGCACACCGTTACATGCGCCGTTGCTGACGTGCGGGCCAGCGAGCCAAGAGCCGAGCGATATCCATCCGTTTGCCGTGGGCTGCGTGCAGAGGGAGTTGAAACGGATTATAGCGAATGAGCACAAACCCCTGCCGAACTGAAACCGAGGCGACATTGTCTATGGTCGAGTAGCCACGATAGACAATCAGACAGTACGTGGGCGTGACGAGAAAGTGGCGGTATGGGACCTGTCAAGGGTACTTTGCACGTCCGTATCACATTTGGGAGCGCGGACTCAACGAGCATTCGAATGGATTGCTTCGTCATTACTTCCCCAAGCGGCGGCGGCTGGCTGCCGTGTCCCGAGAGGAAGTCGACGCGGCGGTTGACGCGATGAATCATCGCCCACGCAAATGTCTAGGATTTCAAACGCCCTGGTCAGTGTTCATGCAATGGGTTCAAACACAGAGGCCAGTGCCAACCAGTGGTGCACTTATGGGTTGAATTCGCCATTTATCATCCCGACTATTATTTCTATTTATCCCTTCTTTCCTGATTTGCTTGCTCGCCTCCGTACATAACTGCCCACAGCCATCTTCGATTCTGTTCGGATAGGTTCGTACATACAGGAGTCCAGGCTTTAAAAAACGACATACTCTCGGCTCCAAATTTTCTAAGGTGCTCGCAATTTCTAAACTGTTTTCCAGACTTCACAAACTTTCTACTCCTAATTGTACGTCATCTGCTCAGGATAGACTGACAGGATTTTTTATGAAAATTACTTAAAACCGCCAAATCGCAATATCAAAACTCTAATCATTCCGTGCCCTCAAATATTTGCGGGTTTTAACGGGTATATCCTTAAAATTTGCGGGATATGTTTTTATTCAGTCGATCATTTTATTTTTAAATCCTGCATTTTCTCAATGTTTTTCACAAAAACCCATATGCCTAAAAATTGGACTCTGAGTTGCAATATATCTCATTCAAAGAACATCCGTGGAGCAGAATTGTTTTTTGATTTTGCAAAAAATTCATAAGGAAAGGAGGGTGATTATTAATTATTCGTTCGGTTTTTTTTAATGAATTCATGGACTTTATGTCCTGCACTTACTTAGGAGGTGTAAGCAATGTTTCTTTCTAGACGGCAGTTTTTAAAGGTCTCTGCGGGGACCGTGGCGGCCGTAGCCTTAGCGGACAAAGCGTTGGCTTTGACTGCTTTGCAACCCGTCATCGAAGTGGGGAATCCTCTCGGGGAATACCCAGATCGCTCATGGGAGCGGGTCTATCACGATCAATATCGGTATGACAGCTCATTCACTTGGGTCTGTTCACCCAATGACACGCATGCCTGTCGCGTGCGGTCGTTTGTGCGTAATGGTGTG
>JAJDBQ010000171.1 GCA_029261255.1 Nitrospirales bacterium | reverse complement strand
GCGCGAAGACGAGATGATGCCCCCACCAACAGAGTGAGCGAAACGCCAGTTTATCTTGCCGGGTGTAATATCGAGGAAAGTCTAAATATTGGTAAGGACAGTCTTCCAGCTGTTCGCCTTTCACGAATTGGAAGGCTTCAGCGTCAAACCCCTTTGGAGCCAGAAGCTGGCAGCCAGCTACATCTGGTTGTAATGCCAAGTGGAGTTGTTCCAGGGTTCCTTTCAGTTTCGCCGAAATACCAGCTTTTTTCAGAAAGAAATCATGGTTGGCAAAGACATGCCATTCATCGGTCGTTAGCGAGTTGTTGACGTTCATCGAATAATTCATTCGTGCGTGTGAAGCGTGAGAGCATGCATCATACCAGGCGGCTGATGGATTCGCTTGTTTTTTGGAGGGCAGTGGCCAAATGAAAATTGCGACCTACAATGTGAACTCAATACGAAAGCGGTTTGATATTTTGCTTCCATGGCTTCGTCGGCATAAGCCCGATGTGATGTGCCTTCAAGAGACCAAAGTACAAGATCACGACTTTCCGCTGGATGCTTTTGCGGATTTACCGTACGTCATCAATTTTTGTGGACAAAAGTCTTATAACGGGGTGGCGATATTGAGCAGAACTGAGCCGGAGGACGTGGCCTTTGGATTCCAAGATGGAGAAGCGGAGGAAGATACTACTCGTCTTGCTCGGGTGGTCATTCAAGGTATTCCCATTATCAATACATATATTCCTCAGGGGTTTGCGCTGGATTCTCCAAAATATGCGTATAAACTTAAATGGTTTCAGCGGTTGAAGCGATATTTTTCGAGAAATCTTTCAGCCAACAAGCCTGCGATCTGGTGTGGGGATATGAATGTGGCCCCTGAACCCATTGACGTCCATCATCCTGAAAAACATAAAAAACATGTGTGTTTTCATGAAGATGTCCGACAAGCCTATCAGGAAACTATGTCTTGGGGATTTGTCGATGTCTTTCGCCACCATTACCCGCGTAAGCAGCAATTTACGTTTTGGGATTACCGCCGACCTGATGCGATGGAAGCGAATCGTGGATGGCGAATTGATCATATGATGGTGACGCGATCGCTCTTGCCGCATTCTCAGACCATCAAAGTCGATGTGAATGCTCGAAAGGCGGAGCAGCCATCAGACCATACGATTCTGTGGGCAGATTTTTCTGTTTAGCGAGGGTAAGTAAAAAAAAAGGCAGGCATGAAGAGTGCGTAAGGCCACTGGAATGCCTTCGACTATTTGCCGTGGCACCGTCGTCTTTATTTTTTCATGCTTATTTTTCCATTTTTGTGCAGGAAAAATAACGTAGAGGTCTTGAGGAAGTCCTTATTTGGACTTCCCTTTACGAGATTTACTTTCCGGTGGAATATTTTCCAGTGGAATGAATACGGCACATGCCACCACTGTCGTCCATAAATTAGGTTTGCCAATCGCTGATTGTGTGATGTTTTGTGTCCGAACGATATCTTTGCCCATTTTGAATACTTGTTCTCGTTCTTTCCAGGCCACGTCAGGGTCGAATTCAATACCAAGGGTCGTGGCGAGCATTTGCGCCGCTAAATCTTCTGTGTATTCGCCCGCTTCTTCGTCTGTTTCCCCATACGCATGATGTTCTGACAAATAGCCATAGTTATCTTTTCTCCCGGATGGAATCGCAACGCCGACGGAAGAGGAAATTAAGCGGTTTCGTTCATTGGTGTCAGTTCGCGCCATCACACAATAGGTGATTTCTCCAGGATTCAAGAGCTTTTCGCCTCGTTTGCGAGGAATAATCTTGCAATCAGGAGGAAGGATGGAGGATACACTCACTAAATTGCAGTAGGCAATCCCCGCGTCACGCAATGCTTCTTCAAAAGACGTGAGTTTCTCTTTGTGAATGCCCACACCCTTGGTGAGAAACATATGTGTTGGGACCATGGTGACTCCTTTGTTGCGTGTAAAATGCTGGCGATGACTGAAGGAGTGGACCTAAATGATTCACGAAGTGAATCATTTCTGGTTTCTCCATGTTATTTGAAAGCCCTTTTTTAACAAGAGTTGGGCGAAGGGCGCAAGGCCGGGAACAGAAGCCGCGAAAGAGAAATGTGTCAGGATGGCGATTTAATGATCAGTAATTTTGGTTCGGTGAGTTCTTGTATGGCATAACGCACACCTTCCCGTCCTAATCCTGACTGTTTGATCCCGCCATAGGGCATATGATCAGCTCGAAACGTGGGAATTTCATTCACGAGGATCGCTCCAACTTCCAGGCTGGCATAGGCTTGAGTCATCGCATCGATATTGTTGGTGAAGATGCCAGCTTGCAAGCCAAACGGGGAATTATTCATGAGTGCTAGGGCATCCTGAAGATGAGCGTAAGGGCTGATTGTGACGACTGGCCCAAATATTTCTTCGCAACAGACTTTCATGTTGGGGTCGACGTCGGTGAGGACGGTCGGTTCCATCACCGGACCGTGTCGACGACCTCCTGCCATAATTGTTGCGCCATTGGATACCGCTTCCTGAATCCATGTCTCAACTCGAATAGCGGCTTGTTCATTGATTAATGGTCCAACAACGGTGGTCTCCAGCGCAGGATCCCCCATCGATACCGTTCGCACTTTCTCGATAAATAGCTGTAAAAAATGTTCATACTGGGATTCTTGCACATAAATCCGTTGGACTGAGATACACGTTTGGCCGGCATACCCAAATCCACCTGCTGCGCATCGAGTAACAGCGGTTTCAATATTCGCGTCAGGTTCAATAATGACTCCCGCATTGCCGCCTAATTCCAACAATACACGCTTGTGCCCCGCTTTTCCCTTTAACATCCAGCCCACGTTCACCGAACCAGTAAAGCTCAAAGCCTGAAAAACTGGGTGTTCTACCATGCCTTCCGCCAAGGCATTTGAGCATGGAAGAATCGTGAAAGCGGCTGGTGGGAGGTTGGTCGTTAAAAACACTTCACCTAACAGTAATGCGGTTAAGGGTGTTTGCGGTGCAGGTTTCAGGACAATAGGATTTCCTGCAGCGAGGCAGGGAGCCACTTTGTGGGCCACTAAATTCAAGGGAAAATTAAATGGCGTAATTCCAAGTATTGGTCCCAGTGGAAACCTCTTTACCGTGGCTGTGTAGGCTTCGCCTCCAGGGGTGAGATCCATTGGTATGGTTTCCCCAGGAATTCGGGTACTTTCTTCAGCGGCTAGGCGAAATGTTTGAATGCCTCGGTCGACCTCCCGGCGAGCATCCGTCAGGGGTTTGCCAGCTTCCTGGCTGAGGGTCTTTGAAAATTCTTCATGTCGAGCAGTAATACCGTTGGCGATGTGTACTAAAGCTTGTGCCCTGAGATACGCTGGCATGGCCGCGAGTTCTTGTGCGGCCTGCTTGACGGATGCCAGTGCTTGCTCAATATGTTGGGTTTCCGCTTGGCACACGGTCGCAAGCAGATTCCCTGAGTAGGGGCAATAGATCGGTTCAGATGAGGAGGTTTGGACCCATTGGCCGTTGACGAGAATGGGTTTTGCCGTGCTGACGGTCATGAGTCGAAAAGGTTTGGTTATGCGACGGCTTGGATTACCCGACTGGTTGGTCGGAGCTTGTGTCTTGAACTGCAGAAGCAGGTTCTTGCTCAGCTTTTTTGATGAGCGCCTCGGAGCCCCAATCTTTGATTGCTGCGATAGTGAATGGTTCGAAGGCGCCAATTGCTCCACACCCAGGGCAGCCTTCAACCGGAACTTTCGCTCGAAAGACTTCCTCGAAACAGGTAAGACAGACAAACAAATCTGGTTCACCTTCCTGACTTTCAACCGGCCAAAACGACAATGATTCAGTCATGTATGTTCCCTGCAAGGTTGAGGTAAAGAATCGAAAAAAAACTGTTCGTCAGAAGAGCAATGTACCGTGATTAACGCAAGAAGATCAATGAGGCCATGCCTTGACAACGTTAATCCTAGAAATCAAGTTATTCCCTGTTAGGACGAAGCGGGGGATAGCGAGTCTGAGGTGGATTGAAGATTTAATAACTTATCGATTTCTTCTTTAAATGTTTCGAAAGGGAACGCTCCAGGAATCAAAATGAGATTGGGGTCATCTGGAACATTTGTCGGAAAGATAACAAAAGATGGGGTGCCACGAATACCTAAGGAGCCTGCATCTTTCAGGTCTTTTTCGATATCTGGGAAATATTTATGGGTATCGAGGCATTGCGCAAATTGCTCTGGTTTCAATTGTAGGTCGGCGGCAATTTTTTTTAGATTTTCATTACTAAACTGGCCATCACCTGTAAAAAGACGGTCATGCATGGGCCAGTAAGCCTGTTGCTCGCCGGCGCATCGAGCAGCATCAGCTGTGCGAAGAGGAGCGCCTAAGCCTCGTGGGAAATCTCGATACACAAAACGGACTTTTCCGGTTTCAATATATTCCGTTATTAATTTCGGGAAGGTGTCATGAAAAAACTTTTTGCAAAAGTGGCAGGTGAAATCCGAATATTCCAGCAAGGTAATCGGTGCATGAGGATCCCCGCGCACCACATCATCGGCCTGGAGTAAAAAATCCGGAGCCTTGGCTTGGACGGGCACGACTGACAAGATGAGTCCTAGGCAAATATTCAGGAACAGGTGAATCTTGACGCTGTGGGTGTTGGTGTTCATGGGGTATTCTCTTTCGTTCGTTATTGTCTCATGTGGGGCTGAGCTTGTCGAGTTAAGCGTTGGTGTGCAGTCAAAGAACAGGTTTGTTACTGGTCTTTCTTTTTGGCTTGTTCCAAGAGGCCCATCATCAATAACGGCCATACGACAGTGGCATCACTTAGGACTTCCGCAAATTGGCCGCCCTCCTTTTTCGGGACAAATTTTCCCCAGGAAACGCCTTCTTCGTAGGTACACCCGCTCAAGCCTCCCCAATAATCCGGCTCGGGACAAATTCTGACACCATAGTGAAAGCGGGGTGGTGTGAGCTGTGTGCCCATACGAAGGTTGAGGATCTCGATATAGGGAGGCGTTTGCTGTGACCAATTGCGGGGCACGCCGCCACCAATCGTGAAAATACCGAGTCGTTTCGCTGAAAGTAGCTTTTCTGTGTAACTGTTTAAATCCAAGAATGGATTGAATGTTGGGCAGGACTGTCGCAACTGATTCCATATTTCTTGATCAGTTTTCCCTTCGGTGCTTGGTGCTGCTTGGTCTGAGTGCTTGGGGTTCATTCCCCAAATCGAAACATCCAACCCGAGTTCCGAATCCGTGAACGCAGGAATATACACCGGTACAGACTGTTCATAAGCACTTTTTAGGATGCCGGCGCCTGGGTAATGATCGTGCAATGTTTTACCTAATTCTCGTGTGAGTATTTCGGATGAGAGCGTCGTTTCAGGCGTGAGACGTTTCAGTGTTTCGCCCACCACTTGTTCGACATGATTAAGATTGAGCTCCATCTCCAGCGTGTCATAGACCCGGTTGTAGCCCTTTTCAAACAATTCTGAATCGGTCATCGAGGGATCGTATTTATAATGCGTTTTGCCGACAGCTTCGGTCAGGCCATGAGCAATCAACGCACCGGTGGAGACGACGGCTTGTACCATGCCGCGATCAAGCATGCTGCAAATAATTTTTCCCATTTTAGCAATCGTCATGGCACCTGAAAGCGTCATGATCACAGCGCAGTCCGGGTCCTGAATCATTTTCGAGAGAATTTCAAATCCTTCGCCAAGGCGCCGACCGCCAAAGGCCGTCTTTTTCATGGCTCCTAGTAGGTCAGAAAAAGAGGTAATCGTTTCAGGGTCAAGGGCCTCCAGGGCTTCGAGTCCATCACTTTCACCATCATGAAATGTTCGTTCAGTCATTGGTTTGTTCTCTATTCTGTTTTCAGTGATTCATGAATCATGAGTGGCTATTACTCAGTCAGGCGGGAGGCCAGCAAAGACGACTGAGGGAGGGATATTGTTTGCCGGAAAAATGGTGATCCCAACGGGATTTGAACCCGTGTCTGCACCTTGAGAGGGTGCCGTCCTAGACCAGGCTAGACGATGGGATCAGTCATTTGCGTATTAGAAATACAAAATTTATCAATTATTATGACCGGATAGTGCGAATGTACCATTCGACTCGTATTCCGTGCAATGACAGAGGGGTTGTTGAAAAGATCCGTCAGCGGCGTTCTCGTCATTTTTTCGTGCTCACGTATCACATACTGAAAACGGGCTTCTCGTATTCAATTGCTATTTTTTGTGGATTATATATCAGAAGAGGAGAATGATTGAGGGGGGTGGATGGTGAGGAGGCCTCGCATGAAGGGATGGATGCCGCAGTGGTAGGGATAGCGTCCTGGCTTGAGTGGGGGAAGCGTAAAACTGGCGTTAGGGGATAAAAATCCAGAATCGAAAGAACAAGTGTTTCCAAAGCGACAGTCATCTGAAACGATGGAGTGGGGTTCTCCCGTTCGGTTCTGCCAGGCGAGCGGTGTCCCTAATGAAATAGTTGCTTGGTTGGGGGAAAAGAACGGCGGCTCTGTGAAAATTGAAATGTCTCGAGAAGGAGTGGCACCTATCATGGCCAGATCTGCTGAAAGTACGATCATCAATCCGCTGAGTACCAGGCTCCAGCCTATTTTTCCGATGAATATCATTGTTTTCTAAAAAGCAGGCTCTTATTGATTATCTTTGTGGCTCAATAAGGTGATTATTATGATGGTTTGATTGTGATGAAAATCGTGCCTTTGCCTCGTTGGATAAGCGCCAGCACGGGAGCTTTCGCATCAAGCTCTTGCGCGAGTTGCTCAAATTCGTTCACAGATCGAATCGCTTGACGATTAACCTCCACTAGAATATCGCCTGGACGTATGCCTGCGCGGTCAGCAGGGGAATTGGGTAGAACCTGCGTGACAGTCACACCGCTGCCTTCAGTCGTTTGCCCGGGCTTCACGGCTTCAACCGAGAGCCCTGTTAACGCATGGTCGCCTTGGAGAGACTCAGGGCTAGCTTTGGCTAAGGATGCCACATTTTTAGGCATTTCGCCTATCGAGACAGAAATTGTGACTTCCTTGCTATCTCGTAAAATGGTCATTGGAACGGAAGAATTAGGTGCAGTATCTGCGACCAATGAACGAAGGTGGGTAGGATTCTTGACCTGACCCCCGTTGTAGGCTCGAATGATATCGCCGCGTTGCAGGCCCGCTAAGCCTGCAGGGCTGGTGCTAAAGACGTCGCCCACCAATGCGCCTTGTGTGTCAGGGGCATCAAATTGTTTCGCAAGATCTTCAGATAATTCCTGGATTGAGACACCTAACCATCCTCGGATGACTTTGCCATGGCCGATGAGGCTTTCCATGACGCGTTTCACCATTTGACTGGGGATGGCAAAGCCAATGCCCATATAGCCACCGGATCGGGAAAAGATTGCCGTATTAATGCCAATCAGTTGCCCTTGCAAATTAACCAAGGCGCCGCCTGAATTGCCAGGATTAATGGCAGCATCAGTTTGAATGAAATTTTCGTAGTCGACGATGCCCACATTAGCCCGACCAACTGCACTAATAATACCCATCGTGACGGTTTGGTTGAGTCCAAAGGGGTTGCCAACCGCTAGCACGAGTTCACCAGCCTGCAGGGTTACAGAGTTGCCCCAGGGCAAAGTCGGTAATCCCGTGGCGTCTATCTTGATGACGGCTAAATCTGTTTTCGGGTCGGTGCCAACAAGTTTGGCTGGCAATTTTCGCTTGTCTCCTAAGAGCACCATGAGTTCATCGGCTTTTTCCACGACGTGATTATTTGTCACGATGTAGCCGTCGTTAGAGACGATGACGCCGGAACCCAGGCCTTGCTCTGGTTGCTGGCGAGGTTGCTTGAAGCGGCGTTCAAATTCTTCTCCGAAAAATCGGCGGAACAGCGGATCCTCGGAAAGTGGACTATCTGGTGCTTTTGCGGCACGTTTGGTGGCGGAGATATTGACCACCGACGCCATTGCGTCTTTCGAAACTTTGATAAATGTCTCATTAGAGGCGAGAAGCGGGGTAGAGACTGTGACGGCAGGAGGGGCATCCGAAGCCATCGCCATCGCTGGTTGAGGTACGACTGTAGCGAGCGCGTCAGTAGGGGTTGTGGCAGATGGCGTTTGAGAGGGGGCTTCTGAACACTGGATTTGCGAAAATATCAGCAACCCCAAGATAGTCAGTTTACCAATCAACTGCATGCTTTTTCCTCCTACCTGCTTTCCTCCGCTGACAAACTCCCTCATGGGTAACTCCTTATCTAGCTATGTCGGTTTTCGAATCTCGTTTCCCAAGTCATGAGACGAGGGCGTTCGAATTTTGAAGAATAAGAGTTTTTCATCATACCATCCTCGTGCACGCGGGCGGAACACGTTGTGGTAATGTTGAAAAAAGCCTCCAGCGGCGTTCTCGCCCTTTTGCCGTGCTCACGTACTGGAAGTACGCTCCGCGCGCCAAAACGGCTGTGGCCTTGCTGGCTGACTTTTTTGACTATTCCCGTCAGCTGTTGGCAACACAATTTCCTGTAGCATTTACGAGAGATCTTTGAGGAATATTCAACTGCCCTGCTGTCTAAGGATGGGTAAGCAATATTGCTGATTATGGGCTAGGCTGATTAGGAGTCTGACTGAGTTGGATACCTTTATCGGTTCCGGTTATGACGAGAGAGGTCATGTTGACAAAGAGGCCGCATTCAACGACCCCTGGGATTTGAAGGATGGCTGATTCGAGGGAAGCTGGATCAGCGATGACTGGAATTTGCACATCAACAATGTAATGGCCGTTGTCAGTCATAAAAGGGTTCCCCGCCTGCTCTCGCCTGGGGGCATTCCAACCCATTTTTTCCAGATGTCGTTGCGTTGTACTCCAGCCAAAGGAGAGAATTTCCACGGGTAGCGGAAACGGTAATCCCAATTGCGGCCGTTGTTTCGCCGCATCCACAATCACAATGAATTGTTTGGCGGCTCGAGCCACAATTTTTTCTCGAAGTAAGGCGCCTCCACCTCCTTTGATAAGATTCAGATGTGGATCAACTTGATCTGCCCCATCGACAGCCACATCGATATCCCAGGGTTCATCATCATTCAATAAAGGAATGCCAAGTTTTGTGGCGTAATCTGCCGTGGCTTGAGAGGTTGGGACTCCTTTAACGTGAAGGCCGTTTTGTACTCGTGTTCCTAGGGCTGTGAGGAAATGAAGGACAGTTGAGCCTGTGCCTAATCCGAGAATGTGTCCGTCTTGTACATACTCAACGGCCTTCTGTGCGGCTTGGGCTTTGTGTTGATCAGGTGTCATGGACTCAATCTGTTGAGGTAATTGGGCTATTTATCATCTGATATTGGCGTGCTCTTGGCATGATGTCCTAGCATAAAACAGGAAATTCTCTGATTCCCTTAAATCGCCATTTCTTAATGATTATACTGATTTCACTGCACTCTTGTCTTCTGCAGCGTCATTTTAATGATGAAAAACTGAATGCCCACTTCTGAAGATTACCCCTGCAATAGCTCCTCGCTCATGACCGAACAATTCCGCCTCAATCAGATCACGAGGCAAGGCCGTGCAGCTCTCTGAAATAAATGGATAAGAACGACGTGGACTCGCCTGATGAATCATTCGAGCGACCGTTGTTTTCCCTATGCCGCTCTCACCAGTGATGAGATTAGTTGAATTCAGTGCTGCTATTTCAAGAATCTGTTGAAATAAGTTCCCTCATTACTGGAGATCGTTCCTGTAACTGGTGAGTGGACAAGGCGCAGTTAAGGATCTAATGCAGATGATGGGTGGTCGTTTCAAGAGTTTTTTTCAATGCCTAGTTGAATCGTAATGACGTAATCAAAGGGGTGGCAGGGTGTCGTTAAATCGATAAGCTCTTCCATTTCGTGTTGTTTGCTGAGCGAGTACCATGTCTTCATGGCCAGTTGAAATTAATCTCAAATATCTGGATATGTCTGTTTGACATGTTGAAGGAAATCTATGCCGGTCATTCCAGGCATGAAATGGTCTGACGCAACAGCATCAATAGTCTGAGTCTTAAGAATCTCTCAATCGTCTTTTGCAGAGTTCGCACTCAGAATCACAGATGGTTCTTTTCGCAATGGACCTTGGAGGATTTCGAGAAAAGCGGGTTCATTATTCACAAATAACAATCTAGGTCTAAGCCGTATGGTTCCTATATTCAAAAACCCAGACTGTCGCTTACACAGGTTCCATGATTTTTGATATCGGGACTAAAACTTTTATTGGTTCTTGAACCTGACCCGCATGCAGACTATTCTCAAGGCGACTGATCAAGGTTTTCGTTACACCTTGTCCCTTAGCGAGCAAGATAGCCCCTTTTGTCCCACGGAGTTCTTCGGCTAGGATCATATGTTCATGAAGTTCTCTGACTTTCAGGCTTTTCTCTTCATACCCCATTTCGGTTGCACAAGTCAGTTTCAAGGCTTTGAGAACGGAAGGGTCATACCACCCTGTTCGTTCGACTAGTTCATCAAATGCCTGCGTTTTGTCCATTCCTGCTGTATCAAGAGCATCAAAGTCCAAGGCGACTTTAAGTAATCGTGACCCCATAGGAATGGCTTCTCCTTCACAGTTTTCATGCGGGGGCCCTGTGCCATCAAAATGCTTCTCTTGAAAAGCAATGATTGTTGACATGTCCTTCATGCGAGGAATCTTTCCGAGAAGATCTGAGGCTATGAAGGGATGTTGAGCATAGAGTTGAGATTCCTCCGCTTCTAAGGGTTCCCCTGCATACACTTTCTTGAGGACGCCATCTGGCAGAATAACGCATCCAATTTGCGACAGCATTGCCGACATTTCGCAACGCCAAATTTCAGGAACTTCTAAGTATGTGGCCATGTTCTTGACGTATCGGGTCACTCGAGAAGATCGACCAAAGGCTTCTGGATTGACTAACGCGAGAATATCAGTCAAGGCTTCGATGCTGCCGCGCAGCGTTTGTTCAAGAAGCTCTTTCTCTCCTTGGATCAGGCGATATTGTTGTAGCCCGGCTTCAAGTGCTTTTGTTAGTGATTCAGACGGGCAGGGTTTCGTCAGAAATCGAAAAATATGCCCATCATTCACGGCATCAATGGCTGTTTGCATGTCCGCATTACCTGTCAACATCATGCGAACACTATCTGTGTTACGAAGCTGTAGTTGAGTGAAAAATTCTACGCCGTTCATGCCGGGCATGCGCATGTCACTCACAATGACTGCATACGGCCCTTGACTTTCGACAGTTGCCAACCCTTTTTCTGGTCCTAATGCTGTCTCAATTTGAAACTGCTTACGGAGTTGTCTTTGAATTCCTTCAAGCACATTGGATTCGTCATCAACAAATAGAATTTTCTCAGTCGGAGCTTCCATGATCCGCTTCCTTCCTAATAGAGGCTATGCCATACACCATTGATCGATTCGTTTTGTGATGCCAAGTTGTTCCAGGTAGACGGAATCAAATTGGCCATGGTCATTAATTGTCGTTTCATTTTGATCATCTTTATCAAGTGAATCAGCAATATGAACGGCTGTGAGCGGTGTGAATGTTTGGTTCCCACTACGGCTGGGTTGATGATGAAATGCCAATGATTCGATGATTGAGTCTGGCAATCCCCAGAGTCCGAGTAGATGTGCCCCTATTTCCATATGGGTCGTTCCGAGGACTCTTTGTTCCGCTTCCCAACGCACAAGTCCTTCGTTTCGAGCAAGTGCTAAGGCTTCATCGTACTTTATAGGTAGATTGGTTGCGAAAATGAGTTCTCCAACATCGTGAAGGAGTCCTGAGGCAAATGAGTCTTCAATAATCCATTGATCCTTCGTCTCTTCTGATGCAATCATTCGCGCAAAAGACGCCGTGGTAATACTATGATTCCAGAGGGCATCCATGGAAAAGTTATTGACTGTCTTCTGGTCAAACGTCGAAAAAATTTGTGTGTGCAATACGAGGGCACGGAGTGTATTCATTCCGAGCAACATGACGGCTTGCTCAACATTTGAAACGTGATGATGTTGTCCGTAAAAGGCCGAGTTTGCCACATGAAGAATTTTCGCGGTCATCCCTATATCTGTCGAAATGATTTTACCTATTTTCTCAAGTGATGAAGACGGATCTTCCATTTCTGCCATCACTTTTTCATAAATCCCTGACAAGCTAGGAAGGGTTTCTAAGTCAGAGATGATACGAATGAGATTTGGATCTTGAATCGTTTGATGAAGAATGCAAGCAGATTCAAGTGTCTGCTTCAGGGTCTCTGGTAAACATGGCTTTGATAAGAATCTATGGGTTGGGCCGATGGAACGAAGGATTTTTTCTTGTTCAGACTGACCTGACAGAATGATTCTTACCATCTGCGGATGGCGACTTTTGACTTCAAGCAACAGTTGAGCTCCATCCATTCCTGGCATACGCATGTCCGATACAATGGCATCATGATTGTTCGTTTGCAGAAGATCCAATGCGTCCTTTCCACTTTCCGCGAAAGACATGTCCCATTGATCCCGCATGCTTCTGAGCATTCGACGAAGTCCTTGAAGGACATTCGGTTCATCATCCACAAACAGTACTTTTCTTTTTTCTATTGGCATTCTAGATTCCTCACTCTTTTCTCGATTGGTCTGTGTTGCTTGTGGGCCCAGCCACGCTGGAGTTAGGAGATGTTCTCATTCGCTCACCTGAGTTTCTTCTTTTTCCAATAGTGGCAGTCGAATGATAAACGTTGTCCCTTTCCCCAGTTCTGTTTCAAAAGATATCGTGCCTCCATGTTCATTCACCACGACATTATGAGCAATTGACAATCCCTGCCCAGTGCCTTTTCCGACTTCTTTTGTCGTAAAGAACGGATCAAAAATCTTATTGCAGATATGGTCTGGGATGCCGGCACCAGAGTCAGCGATTTGAATCTCTACCCATTCACCATTGACATGGGTACTGAGGCGAATCGTTCCGGTGACATTCCCATCTTTCCCTGCCACATCTGCAACGGCGTGTGCCGCGTTGACAATAAGGTTCAACACGACCTGGTTAATCTTCCCAGCAAAGCAGGAAACAATTGGTTTTTTTTGATCAAAATCCTTCTCAATCTCAGCCACATACTTCCATTCGTTTCGAGAGATGGTGATCGTGCTTTCGATCGCAGCATTAATGTCGATTGGAGTCTTTCCTTCCACTCCTGGATGAGAAAACTCTTTCATGGCACGGACAATACTGGCCACTCGTTCAATCCCTTCCAAAGATTGTTCGATCGATTTAGGAATTTCTTGGATTAGATAATCTAGGTCCACTTCTTGGATGATTGATCTGACTTTCTGGCATTGTTCATTCTGAGTATTTGTCTGCGGGGTGTCGTCTATGAGCTTGGAGTACCCATCCAATACCTTCTGGAGGTCTTCGAAGGATTCCTGTAGAAATCTAGAATTGTCCCCCAAAAACTGGATTGGGGTGTTAATTTCATGGGCCACTCCTGCCGCTAATTGACCAATGGATTCCAATTTCTGAGCTTGCATGAGTTGATTTTCTAGGAGCCGCGTTTCGGTGATGTCCTTGCCCAACAGGAGGAATCCACTGACTTCATTGGTCGCAACATTTTTTATGATAGGATTAATCGTAAAAGCCAAGAACCCTTCTTTCGTATCGGCGCGTTCATATCGAATATTCTCGATTTGCACCGGCTCTTTTTGTAATTTAGAGGTTTCTATGGCTTCCATGACAGCATCCCAGTCCCACTTTACGCCGCAACGCTGAAGGGGTTGTCCTTTTACTCCGGCCAAGGAAATACCAAATGCAGCCTCAGCCACTTGGTTCCATTTTTTGACTCGACCTTGTTTATCAATGCCAATGAGTACAGCAGAAATAGCTGAGAGGATCTCCTCATTTTCGATAAGCGCTGTTTTGAGAGCCTCCTCACCAGATTTCCGCTCGGAAATATCTTCCATTGTTCCAAAGAAACGAGAACCCTCATCTGTCCCAATTGTATGGAGCCTGAGTTGGACCCACCTATTGGCTGAAATGCTGGGGTTGAGGCGATACTCAATAGAAAATTTCTGTAAAGACTTTCGAAAGGACGTCAATTTTTCTTCGAGTAACACTCTATCTTCTGGATGAAACCAATCTAACCAGTCTTCATCGTAGTCTTCAGAGGATTCAAAATCGAAGATGTGTTTCATGGAGCGACCCAGAATGTCATCGATAGCTGGGTTTTTATACACACACATACCTGAGTCATTGATCTCGAAGGCCCCAATGGGTAGCGAATCCGAAAAAATCCGTACCTGTTGCGTGCTGTCTTGTTCGATATTATCAATCGAAGTTGCATGGTTTTCCATCGTTATACCTCTATCGCTTTCATGTGAGCCGTAGAGTGCTCATTTTGAGTGTCCATCCGTTCCTGGAGGCTGTCCTCTAACACAGGATTGATCGGCAGGCGTAATAAGAAGGTCGTTCCCATGTCAGGTGAAGATTCCACGACAATGGTTCCTTGATGCTTCTCGACAACGATGTCATGAACGAGCGCCAAACCTTGTCCTGTTCCGGTTCCCACTGGTTTCGTCGTGAAAAACGGATCAAAAATTTTGTCACGAATCTGTTCAGGGATCCCCCCGCCTGTGTCGCAGACGCTAATCTCGAGCCACTGGTTATCTATCCGTGTGGCGATCCGGATGGTCCCTGTTTCATTGTCTTTCCCTTCGACTATCTCAGCAATAGCGTGAGCTGCATTCACGATGAGATTCAAAAAAACTTGGCTAAGTTGTCCCGCAAAACATGTAATTTGCGGGAGGTCAGGGGCAAACTCGGTTTTGATGTCGGCGACGTATTTCCATTCATTCCGCGAAACCACGATCGTGTTATCAATCAGACTGTTGATGTCGGCAGAAGTTTTTCCTTCCACCCCAGGATGTGAAAATTCTTTCATGGCACGAACGATGCTGGACACCCGTTCAACGCCTTCTAACGTTTGTGCGATGGCTTTTGGAATTTCTTCAGAGAGGTATGGAAGGTCTGCTGTTTTGACCGCATTTGCGATCCCGTCTAAGGATTTGATCGAGATACTGCCACTTTCGGTGGTTTCTACAAGAGTCGTGGAGTGATCAAGTACGGGTTGTAGCTCGCAAAAGGCTTCTTGAAGAAAGCGAGTATTATCACCGATAAATTGAATGGGCGTATTGATCTCATGAGCCATTCCAGCTGCCAATTGGCCAATTGATTCCATCTTTTGTGCCTGAAGCAGTTGTTGCTCTAGAATTTTTCGTTCCTGAATATCCAGAGCCAACAGGACGAGGCCACAAGATTTTCCCTTCTTATCGCGTAAGGTTGAACCGGAGAGCAACACGGGGAAACTATTCCCCGCCTTCCCGATGAATGACGACTCGCGTTGATTAAACGGTCCTTCTAGATCGTCTACGTTCAAAAAGAGTTCATGGAAACCTTCTTGATCATTCAACACTTTTGTGATGAATTGCCCGATCAGTTCGTCTTCATGCTGATATCCTAAAAGGCTGACGGCTCGTTCGTTGACACTCTGAATCGTTCCCTCCGGTCGAAGAACAATCAATAGGTCCTGCATGGAGCGAATAATACTTTCAAAGTACTCTTTGGCTGATCGTAATTCTTCCTGAGTAATGAATAATTCACGTGTTTTGTCCTCGATCATCTGCTCAAGGATTTGGACTTGTTTCTGAGCTCTCGCGAGTTTTCGCTCAGACACGTCAGTTATCACGATACACACACCGCCGCTTCTGAAAAGGTCAGCTCGAATATGGCAACTTCCTGCTCATTCTCAACTCGGACTGTTCGGGTATATTGGATCGGAGATTGAAAATACTCACCAACGCCTTCGAGCAAACCCTCAGCAAATTCATACAACTTCCTTGGTGACTTGTAGATAAGCACTAATTGCTGAGGCCCGGGATCTTCATATCGAAATTCTGGCGTTTCAGCATCCTTAAAGAGTTTTCTCACCTCCACGTGGATCACGGAATCAATTGTTTTTAAGAAGTCCTTGGGATGTTGGTGTGTCTGGACAAAGTGCGGAAACACCTCTGCAAGCTTTGGGAAGCAAAACTTTCCGAATGCTCGAATCGCAACTGGTAATTCTACACCAACTGTTTCCGTTGCCTTGACAACTAAGGCAAGAAAATCGGCATCGGGATAGGTCCCAGGGCCAACAAATGGTTCGGCTGTCTCAAGCGAGCATTCTTCCAAAATCTGTTCATAGATCTCCTCACTCCAGTTCTCGGAAATAAATTGTTCAAACAGATTGAATACGACACCTTTCACAGGAATGACCTCCTTCTTATTGAACGTCCGTATCTATGAGATTCCGGCTTCTATGGCCGATCTGGCCAAAGTTGAGCGACATTTCGTTCAAATGTGACGACTACTTTGTTTGTTCTCGGAGAAAAAGCAAATGATCTGAATAGGGAGGAATCTTCAGTTTTATTGAAATTGGAGTTTCTCTAGTCATTTCAATCTGATGTGTCGAAAAGAACACAGTAGACGAAATAACAGATATTGATGAAAGGGTTAGGCTCTGTGAGAAAGCCTTGAAGAAAAGGAAGTTTGAATATCTTAATCCCTATCGAACGATAGGTGTTTGTCTGGGCTAAATGCGGGTCGGCAATAGCTTGAAGCCATTCTTCATGATCCCGTTGTCTTGCGCTTCTTGCCCAGAAGCATCATTTCCCTTTGGGCCTAGGGTGCAATAAAGAGATTCACGGCATAAATGTGAGTAAATTGCCTTACCTAGATGCGGGGATATTCAAATGAGGTTGTCCGATTTGCGTTCAAAGGGCTAGAGGAGATTATTAAGAAAGCAAAAATTAATACTCGAAAATCAGGTGGGGAGAAATGTTAGGAGGCGGTCATGCCGGCGGCGACGAAAGCCGCACCAAGCAGAGCTGTCTGAGGATTTAAGATCACGCGAACAGGGATTTTCCCGAGCAATCGTTTATATCGTCCCTTGGCTAAGAATGACTTCATGAACGTGCCATCCTGAAGCGCTGGCAATATTTTTGGCGCCATGCCTCCTCCGATATACACACCGCCCATCGCCAGTGTTTTGAGTGCCATGTTCCCCGCTTCTGCGCCGTAGATCGATACAAATAGTTGGAGTGCTTGCTTGCAAATATCAGGCTTGCCTGATAGTCCGGCTTCTGCAATCAATGAAGCGGGGTCACCGGCGGGAATTTTTTCTGCAAACCATGTGGGCTCGTTTTTCTGAGTATCACGTAGAAATTGATAAATAAGGTGGAGCCCAGGTCCAGAAAGCACACGTTCGTAACTGACATGCAAATAGCTGGTGCGGATATAGCGCAGTAGTTCCATTTCCATGTCGTTGTTTGGGGCAAAGTCGGCATGTCCACCTTCTGACGGACAAATTTGATAATCTTTGCCGTTCCAGACAATTAGCGATTCCCCTAAGCCCGTTCCTGCCGCGAGCAGTGCTCGATTCCCGTCAGGTGGCGGGGATGGGGCATTCGGGTTGAGATCTTCAATTTCATCTGGTTCCAACAGTGGAAGCCCATACGCAGTAGCTTCTAAATCATTGAGCAATCGTACTTTGGGAACCTTTAAAAATTCCGCAAGCTTGTCACCCTCTATTGTCCATGGAATATTCGTGGTACGGCAGGTGTTATTCAGTACAGGGCCAGGGACACCAAAACAGGCTGCCGTCAACGGGCTCTCGGCGGGGGGAGCTTTAGTCGAGGCATCCTCTTCGTTTTCTGTCTCATCATCCAAATCAGACTCTGTTGGTGCGGAATCTTCGAGGAATTCTGTCAGTACTTCTTCGAGAGATTCGTAATCAGCGGTCCACACGGAGTCTTCGCGGATCGGCTCGACGCGTTCGTTCTCCCAATCATAGAGGGCTAAATTGATTTTTGTCCCACCAATATCGCCAGCTAAAATCATAAATTTCTCAATTCAGTCAGTAAGTAAAAGGTCTGAAGCAATGCGTATCCACCATAGCCTAGATAAAATCGTTGAGGCAAGGGACGTAGGGCCGGGTTTCGGCCCGGCAGCCGATCCACTTTTGTTTCGGCAAAAGTGGACAAAACCATTGACGCCCAACCCGACCAGATTAAAGAGGATAAACGCAGGGAGGAGGGCGGACCAACTCGCTGGTCTCAGACAAGGCCCGCTAGATATATAAGAGCGTTCATCCCGAGAGCCGGACAGCAGGCGTCGGTCGTTGGGAAGTGCTTAAAGCTTTAGCAGAGGAGCCTAGGAGTTAATCAAACTGATGGACAAATGAGATGACAAAAAATGGGGATCATGTAACACTTCGCTTAGGCGAACGGTTTGATTTTGGCCATCATCATCAAACATAGTGAATTTATAAGGTATTGATTTGAAGCAACTTTTATTTCGTTAAAAGCCAGAGATTCCTTGAAAATGTAACGCTATGGCCCATTCTGTTACATGGGCCTTCAAAAATGATGTTAGATGATGAATCAGGAAATGGGAACATCGTCATTGAGCAAAAGAATAGGAGTGCGCATGGTTGACGAGAATGGAATAACCTCTACACCGAAGGTTCTGACAGAAGAAGAACTATTTAAACGCTTAAAAGCCACAGTGGATGATCTGGAGCTATTCCCCCTACCAGGTGATGAAAATAGCAAGGATTTGGAAGGCGAAGCCCTCGCTGACTATAAACAAGATTGCATGAAGGTTTTCGAGTTATTGTGGAAGTTGGGTGTTGATGGGTGGAATGACTTATTTTATCCCGCCGAACAGTTCCCGGAACGAGCTCGGCTTGCAGAGCTTTTCAAAATTGGCGACGGTTTTCTTGATTCACCTCACATGCGTAGTTTTGTGAATGGATTAGACTATGTACGAAAACAACCAGATTTAGATCAAACCAGTAGGGATTTTGTCATGTTTCTGTTTGGGATTTTGGCCGCCGCCAGCAGCGAAGATGATCAAGATTGGGCGGACGAATGCAAAGAAAAAAGGGCAAGTGATAATACGTAAAGCAGCCAAATTAGTAACAGAATACTGCATAGTGTTACATGGATGCCCCCACCTCTTGCATAAGGTTGGTCTACAGGTAGGATATATTACGTCGGAGAAAAATGAATACTGACCAATTTAATTACTAGTTGGGGTTCAACTTAGTGGCTTACGAGAAGAAGGTCGTCTTGAGATGTCCATTTGGGTACAAACTAGCGCTGGACAAAATGGTTGAGGATTTCCTAGAAGACGGAGTCGCGTTGGTTGCCGTTATAGGAAAGGACTGCGAAAAAATAGAAGACATCATCGATGAGCTTATTGTGGGAGATGGCTCGAATTCTGAGCGTTTCATTGTTACAACGAGCCACCCAGATGAATCACTTCAGGATGTGGTTGAATTCGCAGAGGCATTCTCAACGGACCCGGTGGGAAAAGTGCAAATCACTGAACTCTAACACCCTCAGAAATGTAACCGACTCCGGCGTCGTGTTACATGCGGATGATTGCTGTGAGAATTTTTCTAACTTAGTTGAGTCTTATTAAAAAGTTCTAAAAATTCAGGCTATAGAAACGTCCAACTTGAAAATGTTGCTGCTTGGCCTAGGGGCGTTCCATCGGGTTTTTGGATAGTCCAGACTGTTGCTCGTTCCACTAAAAATCGTTTTCCGGTGCTCGAAATTCTCACTCCTCTGTAGTCGCTGATGTATCCCTGAATTTTGGCTTGATTCAACATGCGCGCCCGTTCTTCTCGATTCATGGGTTCAGCAGTCAACCGTGAGGGCGTTTGAGTAAATTGCTCCCAATCCATCTCCCATAACTCTAGAGCCGCCTGATTCCCATAATTTAAAATTGGATCGTCTTGTAGACCATGAGATGCAACAACAAACGGACTTGTAAAAAGACGCTTTGCTTGTTCTTGTATGGTTCCCTCTCGGGGGATGAGTTCCTGTTTAACTAAGTGGACATAGTTATCCAGTACATGTTGGGTCCATTCGATAACCCAAGGTCTTAGCCAGATGTCTTCCATATACGAAATTAGTCTTGGCGGACAGGCTACTTTTCTATCAGGGAAAGAATAGTGTCAGCTAGCTTGTGTGGAGTTGTTTGGTCTGTGGGAATGGAGTGATCGGCGGCAGCTTGGTATTTGGGGGTGCGCTCATTGAGGATGTCTTCGATTTCTTCGACGAATGTCTTGGTGCCGGAAAGTGACGGGCGTTGGGTGTCACCCGATATGCGTTTCACGATTGTTGAGACCTCGGCTGTGAGCCAAAATATCGTGCCATTGTCTTTTAAGATTGTTGCATTCTTCTCTTTTAAGATGAGCCCCCCGCCGGTGTCGATGACCAAGTCTGTTTGATCCTGTAATTTTCGACACATTTGGGTTTCTAATTCTCGAAAATGATCCCAGCCGGATTCCTCAACGATTTGTGGAATGGATTGTCCTGCCTCTTTGACGATTTCCGCGTCGGTCGATATGACGGTTCGTTGTAGGCGTTGGCCTAAGATTTTTGCCACGGTGCTTTTGCCGGTGCCTCTGTATCCAATTAAGACGATGTTCATGAGAAATGTTTGGTGAGGATATTTCGCATGGTGTCGATTGGGGCGGTTTGGCCCGTCCAGAGTTCGAATTGTCCGACCGCTTGATGCAGAAACATTTCAATGCCTTGGATGGTTCGGCATCCGGCTGCTTGTGCATCTTGAAGAAGTTTCGTGTTGAGCGGGTTGTAGACGATATCCATGACAGTTAATCCAGAATGGAGTAATTCCTTTGGTACGCAACTGTGTTCAACTTTGGGGTGCATACCAATAGGGGTGCAATGAATTAACAGTGGAGCTTCAGCTATAGCAGTAGCCAGTGTCGAGGCGTCTAATTGATCATCGGTTATCGAGATTTGAGTTTTTGTTCTGAGATCAGTGGCTAAGGCCGTTCTTTCCTTGTCGTCAATACCCAGGAGTGTCAGATGCTCAATATTTCCCTCCACGCATAAGCCAAATGCAATGGCCCGTGCGGCTCCGCCAGATCCAAGGAGAACTACTCGCTGACCTGCGAGGTCGACGCCTCCTTGCCGCAGTGCTTGTAGTGCGCCTGACGCATCGGTATTCGATCCGACTAACAGGCCCCGGTCTTTGATGATGGTGTTGACCGAGCCAATGTGTTTGGCCGTGGTCTCGACAGAATCTAGCAGTGGCATAACAGACACCTTATGGGGAATGGTCACGCTGAATCCCCGAACGTGTCCAAGAGCACGAATACCCTGTATGGCCTTTTCTAGGTTGTCATCTTCAACTGGGAATGCCAGATAGACAAAATTTAGCCCTAATTCCTGAAAAGCGGCGTTATGAATAGCTGGGGAAAGAGAGTGGTCGACAGGGTTTCCTAAAAGGCCACACAACTGTGTTTGTGCTGTGATCGTCATGTTATTCCTTCGACTAGTTCGAGGTTTCAAAGTTCGGAAACGTTATCACATATTAGAGTTGGGAAACTCAACCATTTAAGACGTAAGGCGTGGGGAGTAGGGCGTGGGATGAGGGAAAAGCCTGAGTCGCTTTACGACTCACGCTTCACGAAGTTTGGTAACAGAAGATTGGGATTAAGGAATGGTGAGTAGGGAAGGGTGTATTCCGGAGAGTAGGGATCCACTCCCCGGAGTTACACATTGTGACGTCCGGAGAAGCTATCGTGACGTTTTTTTCTTCGGCGCAGCTTTCTTCGCACGAACAGTTGCTTTTTTTGCTGGTTTCTTTTTGGCAACTTTAGCCATGAGATCACCTCCTTAAAAAAGTGTGTAAGTAATTCTGTTCAGGTTTATCGGCAGACATGCGAAAATCATGAGAGTTTTGCGGAAATTTTTGCCTGGGCGGTCAAAATGGCACGGCAAAAAGTTCAGTGCACGGCAATCATTTCCGTACGGGTCAGTTGAAAAAAGCCGCCAGCTGCGTCCTCGCCAAATTCCGGTGCTCACATACGAAAGGTACGCTCCGCGCCTGAATTTGGCTGCGGCCTTGCTGGACGAACTTTATTGAACTGACCCGAAGCCTTTTATGTTTAGGGATGCTGAAGGCGTATTTTCCCAGGGAGATCGTCATTATTCAACACGACCTGTATGGGAAATTTTCTGTAATGAGGTGAGTCGAAAGCCGACGTAAGGATGGCTGGGGCGTGATGTCAGAATGATTGCGAAGAAGTCGAAGGTGCTACTCTCGGAAATTGAATGTGGAACGTGGTTCCCACGCCAACCGTGCTTTCTGCAGTGATGTTTCCTTCATGCAGTTCGACTAATTGTTTCACGATTGAGAGTCCTAACCCCAAACCTTGTGTTCCAATTTCTGGTGTTCGGTGAGCCTGATAGAAGGGTTGAAAGAGGTTGGATAGTGCCTCTTGAGGAATGCCCGGTCCATTGTCAGCGATGGAAAGGAGAATATGATTTGGCGGGTCCTGGCGGACGGTCATTCGTATCTGTCCATGGTTTGGGGTGAATTTATGCGCATTATGGAGGATGTTTGTCACAATTTGGTGAAGACGATCCGGATCTCCCCAGATCGTTAAATCTTCTCCCGTGGTGTCTATTTGCAATTCTTGGTGCTTTGTTTGGGTCAAGGGCATGATTTCTTGAGTCACGTCTTCCAGAAGAGCTGGCAGCGCAACAGATTGAAGGTCGAGTCGAATGGTCCCAGCTTCAATGCGGGAAAGATCTAACAGGTCGCCAATCATTCGTGTGAGCCGATTGGCATTGGCACTGATTCTCGTGAGGTACAGATGTTGGCGCTCTGCCACGGGTCCGACCATCCCAAGCAACATATTTTCTGTGAACCCTTTGATCGATGTCAGTGGAGTGCGCAATTCATGAGAGCAATGGGCAAGGAATTGCGATTTCATCCGATCGAGCTCCTGGAGCCGGGTATTAGCTGTTTCAAGATCCTGATTGGCCTGTTGGAGTGCAGTTGTCCGTTCTTGGACTTTGGTTTCTAGCCCGAGGTTGAGCGCCTCAATTTCGTCATAAGCCAGAGCGGTATCCAGGGCAATGGCCAGTTGGTGCGCAATTGTCGAAAGTAAGTTTTTTTCAGAAATAGTGAGCGACTTCGTTGCGTGATGTCCAGCTACCAGCACACCCAACGACTGATTGGGACTATTCAGGGCGAGTGCGATCCCATTCTGGAGTTTTCCCTCGGTGAGGATTCGTCCGGTGCTGGGATGAGTCTGCTCGAGAATTCGTTGGACATCATCAATAACAATCGGTGTTGGCGCATGAAGGGTTTCATAGAGGAGATCGTGAGCTGTAGCGGGAATTGTCACATTCTGAAGTTTGGAGCCCCACGCCTGGGGCCCTCCATAGGTGTCGATCGCTTCAAACTGTTGGCGTGTTTCATTCCATAGCGCGATCCAGGCATGGTCATAGCGAACGGACTGAGCAACGGCCTGCAATCCAGCTTGGATAATGCGTTTCTGGTCAAGTGTCGAACTGATTTTGAGGGTCAATTCATGGAGTACGGTTAAGTCGTCAACATGTCCGCGAACTTCTACCAGGTTATGCTCTTGCTCAAGATACGCTTTTCGCAGTTCTTCATGCTGTTGTTCTGCCGAGGCTAATTGTTCTTGAATGATGGTGCCACGTTCTTCGAGTTCTTTCCGATCGGTCCAGATTCGTCCCATTAATGGGATGATCATCAGTGGGAAAAGGGAGAGCCCAGCGTGGCCCCACCAAGGATAATGCGGGACAAACGTGATGGTCAGGCCGAGGGTCAGAAGGCTGAGGGCGACGGCTCCTAACACCCATATCGAGAGGGGTGGGGTTTGTGGAGTCCATCTAAAAGTCCATTCGCAATAGGGAGCTCCCTCAGCGATACAGCAGGTGTCTTGGATGGTGGCTGGCTCTTGACCAAACATACTGGCGGGGACTTGAGAGATCGTCGCTTTTGTTGTCTGACACACTCGTTCGGCACAACCTCGGAGATAGGGGCCAAATTGTGCTAAGGACGACTCAGAAAATTGCATGCGCATGACCGCATGACCATTTGTGACGGAGATGACTTCGGTGTGAAGAGATCCTTTAGTAAATTTTTCTGCGAAGTATGGAAACAGTCGATAAATTTGTACGATCGAAAAAGGACGACCAAGGATTTGCACGATAGGAGATAAAAACTGTTCCCGTCCCATGTTGAAATGGTAGTCAGGTTGTTCGGAGAGCTGGATTGAGAATTCTGCCAAGAACATCACAAATTCATACGAATAACTATTCCACGGATTTTTCAGAAAATCGACGGTCACATGGTAGGTCCGGTCTGGTATTCGTTCATTGAGGAGACGTATAAGCTTTTCTAGTGTGGTGTGAGCAGCCTCGGCACCATGTTGCCGAGTGACCAGAATTTTCAGATATTCCAGATTGGCGCGAACGGTAATGCCGCTGACATCTTGGATCGTTCGACCGTCGGAATCGCTCCCGAAGGGGCGGTAGTCCATAGAGGGTCGCTCTAGTATGCGATGTGTGTGGGGAAGGAGTTGCGTCATGACAGGGCCTTGATCAAGGCACTGTACTCGAAAAGCCTACAATGGTGAAGTAGGGCAGGAATTTCTTGGAAAGAATGGGGTTAAAACTCAGCGTTGAGCGATATGGCACCTACCTTGAAAATAGTATCCCACTCTCCATTGAGTATAGATTGCTGGTTGTTGTTCACTCCACGGGCTTGGTATAGCACTGCTTGATAGGCGAGATCCAATCCAAGAGATTTTGTTCCAAAGGCGGTGCATGGGATAAATCCCAAGAATTTCGCACTTCCATGACAATGAAATCCTAAGCCCACAGAAAAGGCATTAAAGATACTATCAGGATTAGCGGGCTCGACTGTTTGACTTGGTACGGGGGTTCCTGATCGGACATATCCGGCCCGGACAGAGATATCCCAATCAGGGAGGTACGCTGGGGAGATTTCAGTATATTCAGTGCCTACCATGATGATCCATGCATCATCACGGTTACGGCGTTGGGGAATGGTTATCCCATTAGAAAGTTCAACATCAAGATTCTCAAAGTCTGACCAATCGGCGAATTCCACGTCGACTTCGACTTTCCATTCACGTGCGCTATTTCGAATAGGCCAGCCAGCGATGGCCCAGGTATAGACATTGGGAAGTTCCAGGGTGGACTTTGCAGTGGCCAGCTTTGACCCTCCGACAATAAAGTCTCCTTTGAGATTCAGATCAACGCCATGTCGGTAGACAAAGCCGAGATTGATAAGGGGTTGGTCATTAGAATTTCTGAACGGAGTCCACAGAAGACTGGCATTAAATCCTATGGCGGTATCTTTCCCATTGACTTCAATGCTCGTTCCGGCTGGACCAAATGGATTACCAGGCGCAGCCGTTTGCCGAATTTCTGCATGACCTTCGCCGACTAAACTTGAAAAGGTATAGATATCCAGCCCTGCGCCAATAGACACATACGTGTTGACTTCATAGGCAACTGTGGGCTTGAAGTTGAGCAGGGGGATCGCTGCACTGGTTGCCACAGGAGAAATCGCGCTATTGTCGGGGTAATTGGCCTCTAGCGCAAAAGGGGAGTTCACGCCGAAACCAACACGCCAATTTGGAAGTTGAGTCAACCCAAGGGATGGAAGGTCGGTCGTTAAATAGAATGTACTGGGAGGTGGATTCGCAAAGCCTTTCCCTAAATCACCTCTGACAGTGGCGCCTGAGTCACTTTTAAACGTGGTGTGACCTCCGATGATCAGAGTCCCGGTTGAAAGATGGATGCCCCTCAACTGTGTCAGGCCTGCTGGGTTATAATGAACTGCGGCGGCATCATCCGCCTGAGCGGAGACGGCGGCTCCTTGCCCCGTCGCGGCAGCACTTTGGTCTAATACGCGAAACCCATCAGCCAAGACTCTCTGAGGAAAAATATGAAGAACGAGAAAAGAAATGAGAAGTGAGAAAAGAAATCGTTGCGATTGTTGAGTTGTCACATCTCCTCCATGAGATAGGGGGGGGCAGGTGAAGAGTTGAAAAACGGGGCAAGTGTACGGAATGTGTGTGACTATAGCAATGATGTCCCACAAAATCCAAGATGAGAGCATGCGAAGGTTCTCGGAAATGGTGGTATATTTGTTTCTTTAATAAGGCAGTTCATAAAGAATGGAGACAGTGAAATGCAGGTAAAAAAACTCTTACATACGCGAATGCGTGTCAGTGATATGGAGCAAACCTTACGGTTCTATCGTGAAGTCTTGGGCTTGGAAGTGGTGGAGCAAAAGGTCTCACCTCGGGGATCCCATCTGGCCTTCCTTTCGGTGCCCAATAGTGAAGAATTGATTGAGCTCTGTAGCTTCCCGACAAGTGGTCCGGTGACAGTCCAGGAAGATCTCGTGCACTTAGCGTTTGAAGTGGAAGATTTGGATGAGATCATTCGAGAATTACAAGCCAAAGGGGTGCCGATCACAGATGGTCCGACGCAATCCTCTTCCGGGAGCCAGTTTATTTTTATTGATGCCCCTGATGGGTATGAAATCGAATTGATTCAACGAGCCCCAGGCGTCATGATTGTGTGATCTTCTCGACAAAGTCGTTTCCATGAGAAATTCAACTACCCTATCTTCTAATCGCCAGGGAGCGGACCGCGAACCGCTGAGCGGACACCTGGCAGGGAAGCTTAAGAATCTTCCCAAGCAGCCAGGTGTGTATCTGTTTAAGGATACTTCAGATGACATTATCTATATTGGTAAGGCGGCCGTGTTAGCCGACCGCGTTCGTTCTTATTTTCAAAAAGGAGCCGACTTAAGTCCGAAGATACGGGCACTCGTCGCACATGCCGTGGATTTGGAAACGATCATTACGAAATCCGAGCTGGAAGCCTTACTGCTAGAAAGTAATCTCATTAAGCGGCACCATCCGCGTTTTAATATTGTCCTGCGAGACGACAAGCAGTACCCCTATCTTCGACTGCCAATTCATGACGATTTTCCGCGGCTGTCCATTGTGCGAGGGGTGAAA
Organism: Nitrospirales bacterium; assembly: GCA_029261255.1. GTDB lineage: Bacteria > Nitrospirota > Nitrospiria > Nitrospirales > UBA8639 > Nitrospira_E. The sequence continues at coordinate 42,528 of JAJDBQ010000171.1, read as the reverse complement.
AACGACAAGGCCTTGTACTTTGGCCCATACGTCCCAACCGGGGCCATGCGTGAGACCTTGAGAGTGATACGAAAAGTTTTTCCTTTAGCTACCTGTTCTATTGAGATCAATGGTACAGCTGATCGAGCCTGTCTGGAATTTGAAATTAAACGCTGCATGGCACCTTGTACTGGCAATCAAACGAAAGAAGACTATCATCGGATTGTGTCCCAAGTGCGGTGGTTCTTAGAAGGGCGAGATCAGGAGTTATTGACGTCACTTCGAGATGACATGCACGTCTTGGCCGATCAGGAGGCGTTTGAAGATGCGGCTCGTCTGCGGGATCGTATTGTCAAAATTGAGAGGACGCTCGAGAAACAACGAGTCGCACAAATTGGTCCAATCGATCAGGATGTACTGGGCCTCGCCAGGGCTGGAGCCGGAGTCGATGTGCAGCTCTTGTTTGTGCGAGGCGGGCTATTGATTGGCCGGCGAGATTTTTTCTGGCCCGATGCGGGTGGGGTTTCAGATGAAGAGCTGGTTCGGACGACACTCGAGCAGTTTTACGATAAAGCCATTCTGCCGCCGAAGGAGGTTTTGCTGCCCGTTAAGATTGAAGACCAACAATTGATGCAACAGTGGTTGTCGCAGAAAAAAGGCGAGGCTGTGCGTCTGTTAGTCCCTGAACGAGGAGCCAAGCATCAATTGCAGCAACTCGCGCAAGAAAATTCTACCGCTGCGCTGAATGAGCACCTGCGTTTGCAAGATGAATCACGAGAAGCGCTCCAAGAATTGCTAGAATTGTTGGGTCTGGCTGTCTTGCCTCATCGCATTGAATGCTTTGATATCTCTAATACCATGGGGGCACAATCGGTGGCGTCGATGGTGGTCTGGCAGAATGGCCGCATGAAAAAAAGCGACTATCGTCGGTTTCGAATCAAGACCGTGGAAGGCGCCAATGATTTTGCGAGTATGCATGAGGTCGTGAAACGCCGATATGGTGGCAGCTTGGCCACTAAGGCTAAGAAGATATTACCAACGCCGGACCTCATTGTGATTGATGGCGGTATTGGTCAATTAGGTGCGGCCATGGAGGCGATGGCGGACCTCGGCTTGTCGAAGACCGAAGTTTGCGGGTTAGCGAAAGCGAAAGGGGAAAAAGACGAACGCATCTATCTTCCCGGCCACAAAACCCCAATTGTTTTACCACTTAAATCTCCTGCCACCCGTCTTGTGCAAACCATCCGAGACGAAGCCCACCGCTTCGCTATCACTTACCACCGCAAGCTCCGTAGCCAAGCTTTCATAAGTAAGGCGTGAAAAGTAAGGAGTTACAACGAGATAATGAGGTGAAGGCGTATGCGGCTTTGTTTTTTTCTCCTCCTATTGGACAAAGTTCCCCTTAAGCTTTTTTTGTGAACAGCCGATTTATTAATCACAACCTTTTTTCTGGAGATGATTTGGTATGGAATGTCCGCGCTGTCAGGGAACGATGATTGTTGATCACTTTGTGGATATGGCCACGAGTGGGGAGATTTGGATGCCCGGATGGCGATGTCTGATGTGTGGTGAAATTATAGATCCGATCATTGAGAGTCATCGTCAGCAGCAGGAAGTTCATCAAGAGATTGTTGGGGCTATTTCTGGATCGTCTGCCCGCCCTCCAGCACCGGTAGCCGTCAAGTCTCGTTAAGCCTCGCCACACCGTTTTTTCTACAGTTTTCCTGCTCTCTTACGTAGTCTATATTTACAGTGTTTTTGATCGTGTGCCTCCCTGTCCGTTGCTTGTCGGGTCGGTCCCTCTATGCTAAATTCTTACACGTGTGTTTAGGGAAGGAATGGCCCAGATAAGGCCTCTTTCTTTCTCTCCCCTCATACGTCAATCGACAGGATAATTTTCCCTTCACAATTACCATAAGGTTTCATCATGGCGCAGACGTACGATCATCAAGCCGTAGAATCAAAATGGCAGTCCCATTGGGAACAGGCTGGCCTCTTCCAGGTCAAGGAAGAGTTGACCACGCCAAAGTATTATTGTTTGGAAATGTTTCCTTATCCGTCAGGACGGATTCATATGGGACATGTGCGGGTGTATGCTATTGGGGATGTGGTGGCCCGGTACAAAACGATGCGCGGTTTTCATGTCTTGCATCCCATGGGATGGGATGCGTTTGGTTTGCCAGCTGAAAATGCGGCTATCGAGAAGGGCGTGCATCCCAATGTCTGGACGCAAGAAAATGTTGCGTACATGAAGCAGCAATTGCGACGAATGGGCTTGTCGTATGACTGGGATCGTGAGGTCAATACCTCTCAACCTGACTATTATCGATGGAGTCAGTGGATCTTTCTCAAAATGGTAGAGCGAGGATTGGCCTATCGTAAGCGGTCTGCGGTCAATTGGTGCCCTTCTTGCGAAACCGTGCTGGCCAATGAACAAGTGTTGGCGCAAGAAGGAAAAGACGGGGGCGTGTGCTGGCGATGTGAATCGATCGTCATTCAGAAAGAATTAGAGCAGTGGTTTTTCAGAATTACGGAATATGCGCAAGAACTGTTAGATGGCTGTGATCGCTTGACCAGTTGGCCGGCACGTGTCTTGGCGATGCAGCGGCATTGGATTGGTCGCAGCGAGGGAGTGGAGATTGATTTTCCTGTTGTTGATGTTCGTGAGGCTTTAACGGCTATCCGAATTTTTACCACACGCCCGGATACCATTCATGGGGCGACATTTATGAGCTTGGCCCCTGAATCTCCGCTGGTTGAACAGTTAATTGCGGGACGACCGGAAGCAGACGCTGTGCGCCAGTTTGTTGAGCGTGTGTCGCGATTGGACAAAGCCACTCGGACGGCGGCGGACCGAGAGAAGGAAGGGGTCTTCACAGGGGCTTATGCCATCAATCCATTCACACAAGAACATATCCCCATTTGGGTGGCGAATTTTGTGCTGTATGAATATGGCACTGGAGCGATTATGGCCGTTCCTGCTCATGATCAACGTGATTTTGAATTTGCCAAACAATACACCATTCCGATTCGACTGGTTATTCAAAGCCCTGAAGGGACGCTTGTGCCTGATGCATTAGAGGCTGCCTATGAAGCGCAAGCCGAAGCTGGTGTCCTTGTGAATTCTGGTACGTTTTCCGGCCAATCTGTCTCTGATGGGAAGCAATCCATCGGTGAGCATGTTGAAACGCAGGGCTGGGGAAAACGCACCGTCAATTTTCGGTTGCGGGATTGGGGAATGGCGCGACAACGCTATTGGGGAACACCGATTCCGATGTTGTATTGCGATGAATGCGGGATCGTTTCTGTTCCAGAAGATCAACTACCCGTTCTCTTACCCGAAGATGTACCGTTTACGGGGAAAGGCGGATCTCCGCTTAAAGATTCGGCCTCCTTCGCGAAGGTGACGTGTCCGACGTGTGGCGGAGCGGCTCGTCGCGAATCAGATACCATGGATACCTTTGTCGATTCCTCTTGGTATTTTCTCCGCTATTGTTCTCCGAAAGACACGCAGCAACCGGTGAATCCAGACGCAGTCAAACATTGGATGGCGGTGGATCAATATGTTGGTGGTATAGAGCATGCCGTTTTACATTTGCTCTATGCGAGGTTTTTCACGAAAGTCTTACGCGATTTGGGCCTGACGACGGTGGATGAGCCCTTTGTGCATTTGCTCACGCAGGGGATGGTGACCAAGGAAACCTATTGGTGCGAAGAACATCGATGGGTGCTTCCCTCAGACACGAAAAAAGTAGATGGAGAACGTCTATGCACTCAATGCGAAAAGGTGATCGTGACTGGGCGGACAGAAAAAATGTCAAAGTCCAAAAAGAATATCGCCTCGCCAGAAGAGTTGTGTGATCGATATGGCGCCGACACTGCACGTCTTTTTTCACTGTTTGCGGCTCCGCCGGAGAAAGATTTGGAATGGAGCGATACCGGTGTAGAGGGCTGTAGCCGGTTTCTTAATCGCGTGTGGCGTCTCGTGCAGGAACAACGCTTTGTGTTTGAAGAAGTGCAGAGCACCTCTGGATCAGCGGCTACAACGCTTTTAGTAGATGTGCATCGAGCCACTCATCAAACCATTCAAAAAGTCACTCACGATCTCGACCGAGACTTTCAATTCAATACGGCGATTGCGGCTCTGATGGAGTTTGTGAATCAGCTGTATAAATTGATGAAAGACGCTCCCTTGGAAGGGTTGTCTGCGGATGAACGTGCTGGGTGGCGATCGGCTATAGAATGCTTGCTGCTACTTCTGGGGCCTTTTGCTCCGCATATTGCTGAAGAATTGTGGGAAATGACCGGTCACGCCGCAAGTATTGCACGACAACCATGGCCAGTCTTTAATCCCGACTTAGTGGTGAGTAACGAATGGACGATTCCGATTCAGGTGAATGGAAAGCTACGAAGTAGAATAACCGTGCAGGCGGGCACAACGAAGGATCAGATTATTGCCATAGCGCAGGGCGATGACAAACTGCAGGAATGGTTGCAAGACAAGACGGCTCGCAAAGTAATTTACGTCGAACAAAAATTGGTGAATTTTGTCATTTAGCCACACGGAAATGTTCGGATCTTCTTGCTTCATGCGAAGCCGGGCAGCATGGTTTGCTCTTGTTCTGATGATGAGCTTAGGTGTCGCTGCTTGCGGGTATCAATTCACTGTGGAGGGCCCAGGCCCGTCAATAGGGGTTGGGCGTGGTGTAGAAGGGCCGACTGTGAGAATAGCCGTGCATACATTGAGAAACAATACGTTTGAACCGAACTTGGAATTCAAATATACAAGGTATCTCCGGCAAGCGTTGCAATCGGCGGGGAGTGCCAAAATTGTTGAAGATGATCTCTCGGCAGATTTTATTTTAGATGGCGCTATTGTCTCAGTGGTACTCCCTTCAGTGGCTTTTTCCCAATCACAAACGCAGGAGAGTCGGGTCAGCGTGAATGTCGCGGTGAGTGTCAAGCATCGGAAAACAGGGAAGACTCGGTGGGCGCAAACGACTACCAATTCTGCCGAATTTTTTGTGGGTGCTTCCGCAAGTTCAAGTGGCGCAGCTAGTGGGCTTCAATTCAACCGAGTCCTACAAGATCGCGCGTTAGAGCAAGCCGGGCAGGGCGTGGCAGAAGATCTTGCTGATCAGTTTTTGTCGGCACGTGATCAAGGAAAATTCGATGTTGAAACGAAAACGTTATTGCCGGCTTCCGCTTCAGAAGCTGATGGATCTTCTTCTGGTCGAGCGAATGGGTTTCAGCCTGCCGTTCCTAATGACTTAGTGCCGTAACAATTTTTTTATAGATGCTCGCGCTTGGAGGTCGAGTGATTGATGAATGTTCAAGACTTTCAACGGCAGATAAAGTCACAGGCGCTGGGACCACTCTATTTGATTATTGGAGAGGAACCGTTTTTCCGGGATCAAGCATTCGAAATATTCAGGCTGGCGGCTCAGAATGAAGAGCCTCATGATGTAGCCGCTGGGTCCACGCCAGATGAGTCATCGAGCATGTTTCAAGCTGATGTGGTGTATGGCGATGAAACAAGTGCGTCTGAAATTATCGGGTTGGCCGAGGAAGTCTCATTTTTTACGTCTCGGCGTCGGCTGTTTGTGAAATGGGCAGACAAACTGTCAGCACGCGATGGGGAGTTACTCATTCCCTATTTCAAGAGTCCAAATGAATCGACCACGCTGGTTTTTGCTGCACCAAAATTAGATGGGCGTACAAAATGGGTGCAAACCTTAAAAAAACAAGCTGTGGTTGTGGATTGTGCGCCATTGTTCGAAAATCAGCGCGCTGGGTGGGTGACTCAGCAAGCACGTGATATGGGGTTACAGTTAGAAGCGCAGGCTCTGGAGATATTGAGTGATCAGGCTAATGAAGGCTTATATGTGGTCATGCGTGAATTGGAAAAATTGTCAGTCTATTTGTCGAACGGGCAACGTGTGAAGGTAGAGGACGTCGAACTGGTTAGAGGGAAATTGCCTGGAATTTCAGTATTTGATTGGTCTGAAGCGGTTGCCAGAGGAGATCACGCGCGCGCTTTGGATATTGTGGCGAAAAATTTGGAAACAGGTGAAGCACCCTTGAGGATGCTAGGCGCGTTTTTGTGGCAAATGCGGCGTATTTGGAAAGCGAGAGCGATGTTGCGAGAAGGAAAGGATCAAAGCCAAGCCGCTCGACAGGCTGGCATCCCGCCATTTCGCGCCCGTGAGTTTATGCAACAAGTGCAAGGGTGGGAAGAGTCGCATCTCCGTCAAGCATGGACGGTATTTGCGGATGCCGATTCTGCCCTCAAAGGGGGTCGTGCGACGCAGCCAAAATTGATATTAGATGACCTGGTGATCCAACTATGTGCGGGAAAGCAAGGGCAAGCTGTCCGATAAATAATCCGCTAGTTCAAATGAGATATACGAGACTTGAGGCCGTCGAGACCAAAGAAATGATTACACGGCGTTAACGCGGGCTGCGAGACGCGAAATCCATCGTGAAGCGGTGTTCCGATGAAGAGTGCCTTTGGTCACAGCTTTGTGGAGTTCAGAAGTGGCTTCTTGCAAAGAAGTCTTTGCCGCATCGCCATTATTTTCCTGAATGGAGCTATGCACCCTTTTCATGAAGGTCTTAACTCGGCGTAAGATAGATCTGTTGCGTTCTTGCCGGGTCAAAGATTGCCGAGCGGCTTTTATTGCAGAGTGATGACGATTGGCCATAAGGTCCTCCAAAAAGAATAAGACTACTATGTACCACAGATTTTCAAATTCGGTCAACTGAAAGCGTTCCCCAAAATCTGTGTGAAGATGATGGGATTAACTCATTTGGCGCTTGGGATCCAGTTAAAAAAAGCGGCTGGAGTTTACGAATTTCATTTCTTTTCTTGAGGCTTGCGGGCCTTCTATCCCTCTGATAAGATTCGTTCCCTTCAAGTTGATCACATGGCTTAGTGGTGGGTGTAGCTCAGTTGGTTAGAGCGCTGGTTTGTGGAGCCGGAGGTCGCGGGTTCGAAACCCGTCACTCACCCCACTTTTCTTTATTTTTCTTCGGGCTTAATATTATTCCGCAATTCTTCAGTTGCACTCACCGTCGTTGAGGATCGAGGAGACAGTGCTTGAGTCAGCTTGGTCTCTGAATATGGCTGACTGGGTCCCGTTGTGTCCTCGCGAAGCAGTTGATTCGTAAACGTACCTAATTGGTGAGTGCGATTAATGAGTTGGTCTAATTTCTTCACGGCTAAGGACAGTCGTTTGAAAGGGTCTTGTTTGACTGGCGTGGTAGGAGCTGGGGTGGGGAGTGTCGTTTTCATGAATCACCTATATAGAGTGTTCTCTATTATATACAACATGAGATAAAAGATCATTGATGGGTTTCTGCTTTTTTAGCAAGGTTGCTGCATGTTATTGCGTAAACAGGCATACTTTGGATCCAACCCGTTTAAAAATTATTGTTGCGGACATGTGATTGAGAGGTGGATCTGTTCTTCGACAAATTCAACTGCAGAAAACGTCGAATCATCATGACGAAATAAGAAAATACCTCGTTTTTTCTGAATATGTTCGCCTGCTATTTTATTTGATGTTCAGGAAGAGTGGTGAAGGCTGAATGAGTATTTCTCTTTCGTTAAGACACATTTTTTAGATCGATGGGGATGTTTCCGCACCCCAAGTTCTGTTCAATCAATCGATCACCCCAGCCTTGTAAAGACAGCGATGCAGCCATAATGACCAAACAGATATATCAGGTAATGTGCGTGACGGGTGTGATGTGTTTCATCTTGCTGTGCGGAGTTGCCACGGCTGATGATTTTGATTCTCGTACGCGGGTACTCAAAGGCACCGTGGAATATGGTGTATTGGGTGGTTATTGGAATGGGAATGATCTGTTCAAGAACGCACCTTCGACAAACCGTCGCGCTATTTATGTTTTGCCCCGAATCGGCAAGGTGTTGACTGATGAACTGGGCAGTGGTTTGGCGGCAGGCAATGTGGAATTGCTCATCGAACCCATGGCTGCCCATTACTCTCAGCCATTTAGTGCTTCGGCCTTTGGCGGATCATTAGTGCTCAAATATAATCTTCTCTCGTTTGGTCGCTGGATGCCGTTTTGGGATGGGGGTGCGGGGGTATTGTGGACAGACTTGGCGCCACGAATTCCGGAGCAAAGCACGCAGTTTAATTTCATCTTGCAGACCGGCCCTGGTGTTTCGTATTTCGTCTCAGAAAACTGGGCGATCACGGCTGGCTTTAGGTTTCACCATATTTCAAATGCGGGCCTCGGTGGACGGAATATTGGGTTGAATGCCTGGTTGTTTACTCTGGGATTCTCATTCTTTTCACCCTAACTCATTCGAGACATGGCGAATTGTTTGACAGAAATTGCTAGGCGATGGGCCTCAACTGCAATTGTTACGGGAATCAAGAACTAGCCTGATAAGCTCTTATAAAGAGCCATCCTGCCGGATTAGCGAGAAGTCCCAACTACAGATTGGCAAAGAGGGTACTACGGGTAACGTAGTTGTTTCAGGCGGACGAGCGGAAATTTCAGAAAAAGTCGTTGTTGGGGGATTGGGGCTTTGTTGGTTTTGGTCGTCGGGATAGCCGTGGGATTTTCTACTGGGATAGTGGAAGTTCTTGGCTATGAATCTCGCGGTCTTGGAGGCAACGGACTTACTAGTACGAAGTCGGGCTATTCCTTTGGGCTCAAGACATTTTATTTCACCAAGGGCCAAAATTTTTTTGCTGAATATGAAACAGCTATCCAGAAAGGCTCGCTCATCGTCCATTTGTACAAACTAGGCAGTATGCCCCCAAACGACACACCTTACTATAGAAAAATTTCCGAAAGTGGAAATGGGACCATAAATTTCCCTATTCAGGAAAGCGGCCTATACCGGGTTAACCTTCATGGTTCCGTCTTGGCCTCCAATCATGGAGTGGGTAGTTATGATCTCTCTTATGAAACCCGGCGGGGTATTCGATAAGTTGGTTTAGGCTCTAAGCTGATCATTTCTATCAGGGGATTATCGAAAAAGCCGGCCTCCTTGCAGGAGGCCGGCTTTTTCATATTTGGCACAAAGGCCTAATGATTATGATTCAAACAGTTTCACTGTGTTGTTGGGGTAGCGCCAGGTGGCGAGGCTGACTAAGCCAGAGCCTAAGAGGAAGGTCGCTCCTGGTTCAGGGACGGCGGGGCTGCTTGCCTCGTATTGGACCCGAACTTGTGCAGGGTCAAAATCTCCAAAGCGGTTGGGAGCGTTCTCGATCAAGCTAAAATAATAAAAGAGAAAATCCAAGTTTCCGTCAGGGACTAATCCGCTGAAAGTCACTAAGTGAATCACAGCCGTCTCCATAAGAATTGAAAGATATTGGTTGCCCCGATCATTAGCAGGTCGAGTCATCGCGTCGTCCACAAGATTGCGGTTTAACCAGGTACCGAAACTAAGTTCGTCTACCGAAAGTGAGATATTGTCGTTGTCCCCATCAAAATCTCCCTGCACCGAAAAGGTAATGGACGCGGCACTGGTGGGGTTAGTATTGAGTTCCCTGAAGGAAAAGGCTTGATCAAGGATAGGGTCGCTAGGGAGTTGGTCGTTATTTTGGGTGATGGTTTGGTCAATGGGAATGGCCTGGCTGGTGGTGGTCAGGCCCAACACGTCGGCTCAGGCGAGTAACACGACGAATACGTGAGAGTGAAGGGTGGACAGAGGTTTCATGGATTTTATCCTTTGAAGTAAAAATGGGGAATAGAAGGTCCGGCCCCTCGCTTTCGGCGAGAAATTTTCAGTATTTCTAGCATGGGAGAGTGAGGGGCCTGGCAATCATCCCAAATGGGAGCCGTTGGATGTCGGCAGGTTGATGAAGGGGAGAAAGGGTTCTGTGCGGAGGAATGTGCCGACTTTAATCCCTGAAGCTGCCTAGGGCAGTGCGATGGCGAGATTCTCGTCAATAACTTTCCGGAATAACGAAGAGAGACTGTTTGTGATTATTGATGGGGGAGCCGACCTGGCCGCTACAGCCAAGTGGGCTCACTTAACAAATAAGATGTATGCGAGTTCAGAAAGTATTAAGCGAGGGGGGCTTTTTGTTTTGAGGCGGCTGCGCGGGCACCTAAGGAAATTGACACAGTATCCTTCAGGTTTTGCACGGCGTCGATTGAGGGTGCTGGGGATTTTTTCTGGACTGCAGGCGTGGCGGAATCAATGAGAGGAAGTGCTAGTTGAGCCAGGGCATTTGCGGTATTCAGGACACCAATTTGTGACATAGGACGAGTTCCTTTGGCGTGAAGGTTGTGGAAAATAGGTTGCCTGCTACATATAGAAATATCGGTAGGTAGTGGGGCAACTTGAACATTCGTCTCATTCCCAAGTAGCTAACATCAGAGAAATTGATGAGATGAGCAAGAACAGAACACGACAAGCTGAATTCTGTCAGGGATGATTGGGTAGATTGTATTCGGAAAGGTTTGTTGATTGATGGAATGAATGGCGATCCCGGATGTTCCGCGCCATCCGTGGCGGGGAACATCGGGATGGCTTGAAGCCATTTTCAGATTGAGATTATTTCTCTTTGTTCTGAAGCTCGTCCGCTTCTGATGAAATCGACACTGTATCCTGAGATGCAGGGGCCGAAGAGGCATTTCCCGGTGATTGAGGAGCCGCAGCTCCTTGGTTTACGGGAAGTGCCGTTTGCGGAAGGACAGTTGCAGCAGCTAATCCAGCAATTTGACTCATTGTGAAATTCTCCTTTCTTGAAGCGTTAAGCAATTTTGTCGGTGAGGCTATGCTTGATCTTAATGTTGGTGAACTATTTATCGTGAATGAAAAATTGACTTTCCGGAAATCACAGAGGTATTTCTCAAAATCTGAGAGGGAAATTTCCCACCCCACATGTTTTGTCTATTCTATGATTGCAAGCTAAGGGCTGCGATGATTTGAATCGAAGAGAACAAGACAAACTCAGCGTTGAGTCGTTGTTGCGTTGGCTAGTTTAGCCAAGAGGCCGCACAAGGCGACCAACACTAAGTCTTCAATCGGCGAGCGCCAGGTTAAGGGTTGAGGAAAGAAGACACCAAAACATCCGCAATTAGGGAGATCTAACCCTCGCATGAGACTGATGGTCATCCATCCTGCATAGCCCGTATTCATCCCTGCCCCGACAAAAGCACTCATCCTCAACCGATATCCGGAAAGTATCCAGATTCCCAGAAAGAACTCTCCAATTGTGACAATAGTAGCGAGAGGCCAGAGGATGGAGGGAAAAAAGGCTTGATATGTTGCCAAGACATCCACGAATCCTGGGAAATCTAGAGATTTCCCCAAGGCTGATCCAAAGATGATCCCGCCAATTAGAATCTGAAGTATCCTCAGAAGAAGATTCCATCCAAATGACCTTGATTCAGAGGATTGAGGATTTGGTGCTGTAGTCGTCAATGAGCGCTCCAGGCCTGCTATTGTGCACCAAGTAGAATGCTACAAAAGACCGACAGCGTTGAGGAGAACGATGAAGACGGCGACCGGAGCGATGTAGCGGACAAGTACTTGCCAAGCTTTATAGATGGTGGGATTGGCAATGCGTAATTCGGCATTAGTGCTTTCGGCAGACATGAGCCAGCCGGCAAAAATCGCAATGAGAATGCCACCGAGGGGGAGCATCAAATTGGAGGTGATGAAGTCGAGTAAATCAAAAAACGTGAGACCGAAAAACTTGAAATCAGCCCATAGGTTAAATGACCAGACCGTGCCTAGCCCCAGGAACCAGGTGACTAAACCGGAATATAGCGATGCCGTGATACGGGAAAGACCAAAAGTTTCAATGAGCCAGGTGACGAACGGTTCAATGAGAGAGATGGAGGATGTCCAGGCTGCCACTAGCAGTAGGATGAAGAAGAGCGAGCCAAATATTGTCCCGCCGGGCATATTGCCAAATGCGACCGGTAAGGTTTGAAAGATTAGCCCAGGGCCTGAGCCGGGTTCTAAATTGTTCGCAAACACAATGGGAAAGATGGCCATACCGGCCAACAGGGCAACTCCGGTATCAGCGATGGCGATCATCACAGATGTGCTGGCAATAGACGTATCTTTTGGCACATACGAGCCGTAGATCATGATGGTGCCCATGCCCAGACTGAGACTGAAAAAGGCCTGCCCCATTGCGGCCAACATACTGGTGCCAGAAATTTTGCTGAAGTCCGGGGTAAAGAGAAATTCCAGTCCTTTCCCAAAATATCCCGTCGTCATGCTGTACCCAACCATGAGAAGGAGTAGCGCAAAGAGTGTTGGCATGAGAAATTGAACAGCTTTTTCCAGCCCGCCTTGGACGCCGCCTGCGACAATTGCCATGGTGATCACCATGAAGACTGTGTGCCAGATGAATAAGCTGCTGGCGCTCCCAACAAAATTATTGAACGTGCTGGCGGCAAATTCGCCTGTGGCGCCAGTGAATGTTCCGGCTATGGATTTAAAGATATAGGCCAGCGTCCATCCGCCGATGACGCTATAGTACGACAGGATGAGCATGCCAGCGATGGTTCCCGCCCAACCAATAATCTGCCACCATTGCCCGACGTTGTTTTCTTCCGCCAGGACCTTCATCGAGCGAATTGGAGTGGAGCGCCCTCGACGGCCGAGTAGAATTTCGGCCATCATGAGCGGAATGCCCAATGCTGCGACACAAACAATATACATCAAGACAAAGGCGCTACCGCCATTTTGCCCCGTAAGATAGGGGAATTTCCAAATGTTACCCAGGCCCACAGCGGCGCCCGTGGCCGCGAGGATAAAGGTCCATCGGGAGGACCATTGGCCATGCATGGATTGACGATCAGGAATGTTCATGGATGTGAAGAAAGTTCCGTAGGGGGTTTAGAGAGTGTAGTCAAGGCGCTATCTCGCTTTCAAGGGTTTTTGACTATGCCGTCGGTTTCTGGAAAATTGAACTTGAGGTGAACGCCTTCCTGTGACTATAGTGCAGGCCTTCTGTTCTCCTTTTATTTTTGGAAGATGTCTCGATGAGCGATGAACGACGAGATCGAAAAGTCATTGCGTTGGCGCCGATGCCGCCGGAGAAGTCCGCCTATGCGTTGGCACGGTATAGCCGATCACCCGATTCGATTGAAGAGAGTTTGAAGTGGGTGCATGCGCATTCGTCAGAGAAATTTTGGGAACAATTTTATTTTGCCTATGGGCATGGGTCAATTGCAGATTTGGGTCATGTGACCATTTGTTTTGAGCAGATTTCTGAGCTGGCGGCCATTCGCTTGGAGGATGAACCCTTGTGGGATGGCCAAGCGAAGTCCAGCCGATATCAAAATTTTGCAGCGGCCGGTTGTTATGTGCCCAGTGAGATTACGAATAGTGAGACCGAAGGGGTCTACCGCGGAATCTTAGGGAGCTTGTATAACATCTATCGGTTGCTAAAGGATCCGATTAAAACGCATTTGACTGAAAAGTATCCTCGTCCAGATAGTATGAAACCAGCCGATTATGACCGGACGATTGCTGCACGTACATACGATGTTGTTCGCTATTTACTGCCATTGGCGGCCAAAACGAATGTTGGACAAGTGGTGAGTATTCGTACCTTGGAAAAGCAAATCACGCGCTTGCTTTCGGGGTCCCTTCCGGAGCTACTCGGCATTGGTGAAGATCTAAAGGACGCGTGTGCACGTCAGCCATCCAGTACGTGGGCTGAATTGGAAGAAGAGGCGGCTCCAAAACTCGAAGCGATGGCGCCCACATTAGCTCGCTATGCAGGTCCAAATGAGTATCAAAGTTCGGTCTATCGAGATGTGCTTCGTCACGTCAAAGGTGCCTTGAAAAAATCAGGGCTTGATGATCCTCAATCCTGGAAAGGGCATAGTCAGCCTGTGGACTTGCTTGAGCCGCATGCCCCTTTGGATGAATTAGTCACCACATTTGTGTATCGTGTGAGTCAGGCCCCTTATCGTGTGCTGTTGGAGTGGGTGAAGGAGTGGTCGGAGCAAGAGAAGCAGGCTGTCGTTGATGCCGCCATTAAAAGCCGAGGTCCACATGATGATTTGGCGAAAGAATTTCGGACAGGCTATGCCTTTATTTTTGATGTGCTCATGGATATTGGCGGATGGCGAGATATGCATCGGCATCGACGATGTCAGCAGGTGCAACAGAATTTCACCACCATTCATGGCTATGAGGTCCCGTCGATTTTAGCCGAGGCTGGCGTGGAAAACGAATATCGACTCGCGATGGATGCCGTTCGGCAGGATATCGAGCGTTTGCGGCTGGATAATCAAGAAGCGGCGTTGTATGCCATTCCCTTTGGGTTTCGCGTGCGATGTCTCTTTAAGATGGACTTTGCTGAAGTGGAATATGTTTCGAAATTGCGTTCAGGCGTGAAGGGCCATTGGTCGTATCGCACGGTGGCGTGGGAAATGAAGCAGCAAATGCTCAAGCGCCATCCCTATTTGGGAAGCCTCATTCAGGCAACCTCCCCTGACGTTGAAGATTCTCTGACTCGGTAGTTCTCTCTGAAGGAAATTAGGTTGCCATCATGACATCTTCATACCAACTATCTATTGAATCGGCAATTGCTGGTGGGCAGTGGGATGCCGTCTATGATGATGCGACTCGCTGGTCAGAAGAAGCCGATTGTGGGCCCTTGCCTTTTTTTGCGTTGAATGTTGTGTGTTTATTGCGTGGGGATTTTGCCCAAGCTTGGAGAGTCTATCCCCAAGCTCTGGGTGATGAAGCCAAGGCCCAATCGGTCAGGGAATGGGTTGATGTTCTCAAGGAGCAATGTACCGATTCTGGGTATTTTGCCTTATTCGAAGGGATTTTCCATACGCAATCGGGTTTACTTGATGACGCCTTTGCCTGTTTTGAGCGTGTGGTCGCTCTGACGCCAGAGTCTCCGTACCCCCATTTTTTTCTCGCGCAGATTTACCAACGGCAAGGGCGTATTGATCAAACCGTGAAAGCGTTTCGAGAGGCGATTAAACGAGATCCTTCATATGTGGCTGCGCGGCTCAAACTCGGTGTGGTGTATCAAGAACAGGGCCAGTTGGAGATGGCGATTCCTCAATATCGGGAAGTGCTGAAGCTTCGTCCAGATGAAACGGTGGGCCATACGAATTTGGCGTGTGCGCTAGCTGAGCAAGGCAAGCTTGATCCGGCTATTGAAGAGTATAAAAAAGCTTTAAAAATTGCTCCTGAAGATGCTGAAGTTCACTTTGCCTTGGGTGGGTTGTATGAAAATAAAGGTCGTGTCGATCTTGCAAAACGTCAGTATGAGGAAACGCTACGGATAGACCCAGATTTCGGGCCAGCGGCAACGGCGATTGGTTGGTTTCTTTATGATAAAGGGCAGAATGATTTTGCGATGGATTCCTTCAGTAAAGCTTTAATCACGAATCCCAACGATGCTGATGCGATATTTGGTGTGGGACGTATCTATGAGGAAAAGCGTATGCCTGAATTGGCTGTGGAGCATTATCAGAAGGCGTTGTCCTTAGAGAAAAACCCAGATCGTAAAATGCGGATCATCAACTTTATGGATAAAATATTCGGGTAAGGAATATTTAATATTGGCGGAGGGTCTGCTGAATGGCGGACATTTGAGGCTGGAGATCTCCAGCGCTTTTCACTTCTTGCTGGATTTGCTCTTGTAAGTACGATGAGTAGCCAACCTTCTCCACAAAGAGGCGGAAAAATTCATCAACTGAGAGGGCCGTATTGGCCTGGAGCTCCTCGAGAATATCATCACTGATTGGAATTAGCGTACAGCCAATGTGAAGAATGCCCTTGTAGTAGTTTCCTGCTCCTCGCAGTTCCAGTCGTAGGCCGGGCTTGGGCTTCACTGTTTTGTCAATTGGTGTCTCAGGAATTTCAGAACTGGTTGAATTTTCAGGTAAGTTTTCCATATATGGGGGCAATTGTAGGGCATTAGGAATTGCCATGACAAGGACATTCGATCGTCTTGACTGGTTGGGGACCCTATGCTAGCGTAGCCTCCTTTTCGGCGCGGTGCTTCATGTTTTTCCTGCCGTGTGCGCCTTCATTTTTAAGGATGGAGTATATCGTCAATTATGTCACGTGTGTATAACTTCAGTGCAGGGCCGGCTATGTTGCCGGAAGCCGTTTTAAAGCAGGCTCAAGAAGAATTACCAGATTGGCATGGCGCTGGTGCGTCAATTATGGAAATGAGTCATCGGGGCAAAGAATTTGTCTCGGTAGCAGCTGATGCCGAGCGTGATGTACGCGAGTTATTAGGAGTCCCCAATAATTATAAAGTGCTCTTTCTCCAAGGTGGGGCCTCCACTCAATTTGCTACCATCCCCATGAATCTGCTGCGTGGAAAGACGACCGCCGATTACATTCTGACAGGGGCGTGGGGGAAAAAAGCCATTAGCGATGCCAAGAAGTATTGCACGGTCAACCTTGCAGCCACTTCCGAAGGTAGTAAGTTTACTAGCATTCCGCCATTTGAGAGTTGGTCTCTCACAAAAGATGCGGCCTATGTTCATTATACGCCTAATGAGACTATTGGTGGGGTGGAATTTCATTGGGTGCCAGATACCGGTGACGTGCCGTTAGTCGCTGATTATTCCTCAACAATCTTATCTCGACCGATTGATGTGAGTCAGTTCGGTCTCATTTATGCCGGAGCTCAAAAAAATATAGGGCCGGCAGGTGTGACGTTAGTGATTGTGCGGGATGATCTCATCGGCGATGTTTTGTCAACGACACCCAGTGTGTTTGATTATGCCAAACAAGCCGACGCCGATTCGATGCTCAATACTCCTCCCACTTACGGGATCTACCTCGCTGGCTTGGTCTTTAAATGGATGAAAGCCCAAGGAGGATTGGCGGCCATGGGCACCATAAATGAACGGAAAGCGAAAAAGCTCTATACGGCTATTGATGAGTCAGATTTTTATAGTAATCCTGTTGAAAAAAAATCACGGTCTTGGATGAATGTTCCATTTATTTTAGCCAATGCTGAGCTGGATAAAGAATTTTTAACTGGTGCATTGGCTGCCGGCTTAACGACCTTAGAGGGCCATCGTTCAGTTGGGGGCATGCGTGCCAGTATCTATAATGCGATGCCTGAAGCGGGCGTCGATGCATTGATCGCATATATGGCTGATTTCGCAAAGCGAAAAGCCTAATCAACGAATGAATCTTTGAGCCTCTTGGTTCTTTTTGCAACGGAGTGATCATGAATATATTAGTGAGCGATAGTCTTTCTCCTAAAGGAGTGGAAGTGTTGGAGCGGGCAGGTTTTTCCGTTGCGGTGAAGACCAAATTGTCCAAAGAAGAGTTGTTGCAGGAAATTAGCAATTATGATGCGCTCATCGTGCGCTCGGCGACAAAAGTCACAAAAGAGGTGATTGAAGCAGGAGGCCGCCTTCGTATTGTGGGACGTGCAGGCACTGGCCTAGACAATGTCGACACCGAAGCCGCGACACGTCGAGGGATTGTGGTCATGAACACGCCGGGCGGCAATACCATCACCACGGCTGAACACACGATGTCGATGATTGCAGCCATGAGTCGAAAAATTCCCCAAGCGACGAAATCAATGAAAGATGGCAAGTGGGAAAAAAGTAAGTTCATGGGAAGCGAACTGTATAACAAGACGTTAGGCCTAGTTGGGTTAGGTCAAATCGGTTCCTATGTCACGAAATTGGCTCAGGGGTGGTCGATGAATGTCATTGGCTATGACCCCTATTTAGCTGTAGATCGAGCCAAGAAAATGGGCATTGAAGTGGTGGAGCTTGACGAATTGTTTCATCGTGCGGATGTGATTTCTGTTCATACTCCGTTGACGAACGAGACACGCGGCATCATTAATACTGAGACAATGGCGAAGATGAAAGATGGCGTCATGATCGTGAATTGTGCCAGAGGGGGCATTATTAACGAACAGGATTTAGGTGAGGCCTTGAAATCTGGAAAAGTGGCAGCTGCAGCATTTGATGTATTTGAAAAAGAGCCAGTGGATCCCAAGCATCCACTGTTGAGTTTGGATAATTTTACCTGCACACCTCATATTGGCGCTTCAACAGAAGAAGCCCAAGAGAATGTCGCCATCGGCATTGCCGAACAGTTTGTGGATTATTTTAAGCGTGGTATCGCTCGCGGTGCGGTGAACGTGCCATCGGTAGCACCGGAGGTTTTGCCTCAACTTCAACCTTATTTGTCATTGGCAGAACGGATGGGCCGCTTTCAAGCGCAAATGTTAGATGGTGGGCTTAAATCCGTTACAGTCGAATATGTGGGCGAGGTTTCACAATTAGGAGTGGCCCCCATTACGGTCGCAATATTGAAAGGGCTCCTGGCTCCTATTTTGGAAGATGTCATTAACTTTGTGAATGCTCCAATTGTGGCGAAAGAGCGTGGCATTGAAGTCAAAGAAGTGAAGAGTAGCGATGCCGGTGATTTTACAAGTTTGATTCGAATAAAAGTTGAAACTGAGCAAAAGACGTATAGCTTGGCTGGGACGCTCTTTCACCGGCAAGAACCGCGTATTGTGGAAATCAATCAGTTTCAAGTTGAGGTGGCATCAGAAGGGCATATGATCTTAATTGATAACGTCGATCGTCCAGGTGTAATTGGGATGGTTGGACAAATCTTAGGTAAATACGAAGTCAATATTGCCAGGATGCAATGCTCACGAGTTGAGCGTGGAGAATCTGCGCTCCTCATTATAGGGCTGGATAGCCCGCTTGCCGCTCCGGTTGTCGACCTTCTCAAGCAGGAGAAAGATATTCTATCCGTTCGCATGATCGACCTTGACTAGTGTGACGTCACTTCTGCATTCACTACCCTTGGCCAAGCGGCTCGAGATGGTAGGTTGTCGTTCAACATTCCCATGAAACCGCCTCGTTCCCTTATCCCCATTGGCACAGCGACCTTATTACCTGAGACGGCTCAGCGTGTCCGGAAGCTGGAAGATCAGCTATTAGCTTATCTAGCCCGGTGGGGTTATCAGGAAATTATTCTTCCTGTCTTTGAGTATCTTGATGTCCTGTCAGTTGGACTTTCCCCTGAAGTATTAGACAAGTGCTACAAATTTGCGGACCGAACATCGGGGCGCATGCTTGTGCTGCGTCCTGACGCAACAGCACAGATTGCTAGAATGGTCGCCATGGGTTTAGGTGGAGAAGCGCTTCCCTTGCGTTTTTCCTATAGGACCACGGTTTTTCGCCATGAATTAGAACACCGAGGACGAGATCGAGAAGTATTCCAGGTTGGGATTGAGCTCGTAGGCAGTGATACGTCCCACAGTGATGCCGAAATGGTGACGATGCTCGCAGGCCTATTCGAGCGAGTAGGGCTGCCAGAATGGAAAATTTCGTTGGGGCATGTTGGGTTTTTTAAGGCGTTATTAAATCGATCAGGATTGTCGGCGGTTGGGAAAAAACAGGCGGAGTTGGCTGCTGCACACAAAGATTTGCCGAAATTAGAGCAGATTTTAACTACTGAACGCTTGCCTCGGGCTATGGTGCGTAACATTCTTCAAGTTCCTGAACGATGTGGTCAGCATGATGTGTTGGAATGGGGGAAGTCGATTGCGGGGAAAGACGCGCAATTGTTGAAGCCCTTGCAACGTTTGGAGGAAGTCTATCAGCAGCTGGCACATACCCATGTTCAACAGCACGTCTTGTTGGACTTGGGAGAATTTCGTGGTTTTGATTATTACGATGGTGTCGTTTTTGATGTCTTTACGTCATCCGTCGGCACTGAAATAGGTGGTGGAGGGCGGTACAATCATTTGGTTGGTCGGTTTGGGAGAGATGTGCCAGCCATTGGGTTTGGATTGGATTTGGATCGGCTGTTTTCAGCATTAGAACGTGATGGAATCGTCGATGGTAATGGTTTTACTCCTGTGCTTTTGTTGGCATCAGGCCGTCAAAAGCACAAAGCGTTTATGCTAGCACAAACATTACGTGCAGCCGGGATAAGTGTCATTGAGGAAACAACAAAAATCACGAAAAAATCTTTGTTTGCATGGGCGACCTCCGAGGCACGTCGTCGAGCTATCTCACGTGTCATTCTTTATGAGGATAAGAAAAATTCCGGAGAATCGGTAATCTTGTTGGAATGTTTGAAGTCTGTTCTGAAGCCGCGGCAATCGCGTGTGGCTATCCAGGAATTATCTCAACGGTTGCGAGCGGAAATAGATGGCGATTTCTGAAATCACTGGAGTACGAGTCCCTCCGCAGAATCTCGAGGCTGAGCAATCAGTTCTTGGCGCGATTCTCTTGGATAATGCTGCCCTTAATCGTTCGATGGAAATCATTTCTGCAGAGGATTTTTACCGGACAGCGAATCAGATGGTCTATCGCAGCATGATTGGATTATCTGAGCGCAATCAACCGGTTGATCAAATTACGCTAACTGACTATTTGCGAGGCACAGGTGAATTAGAGCAGGTTGGCGGCGCGTCCTATATTGCTGAATTAGTACAATTGGTGCCCAGTGCAGCCAACATTCGGTATCACTGCCAAATTGTTCGGGATAAATCTTTGTTGCGCGGTTTAGTGCGAACGGCCACTGAAGTGGTCATGAAAGGGTACGAAGGTACGACGCAAACAGATGAATTACTCGAATTTGCTGAGCGTGAAATTTTTGGCTTGGCTCAAGGACATTTAGGCGGTACTTTTGCTCCAGTTAGCAATATCATTCACGACAGTATTGAAATTGTTGACCGACTGTATAGCCGGCAAGAGAAAATAACAGGAGTACCGACCGGTTATACCGAATTAGATAATTTGCTCGCCGGTCTCCAGCCATCTGATTTAATTATTGTGGCGGGAAGACCGAGTATGGGAAAGACGAGTTTAGCTTTGGGGATGGCTGAGCAAGCAGCACTGAAAGGTAATGCTATTGTTGGTATTTTCAGTTTGGAAATGTCTCGAGCGCAGTTGGTGTTACGAATGCTTAGTTCCCAAGCGCATCTCGACTCACATGCTGTGAGGACTGGGCAATTAAAACAGACTGATTGGGTGGCTTTGACAGAGGCTGCTGGTAGGCTGGAACAGACAAAAATTTTCATTGATGATTCGGGAAATCTCAGTGTTCAGCAAATGCGCGGGAAGGCACGACGTCTTAAGTCCGAGCATGGGTTGGACCTTCTGATTATAGATTATTTGCAATTGATGGATGGAAAGGGGTCTTCAGAATCGCGGCAGCAGGAAATTTCAGAGATTTCAAGGGCCTTAAAAGGGTTGGCTAAGGAATTAGACATTCCCGTTGTTGCGCTTTCACAGCTAAGTCGTGCTGTGGAAAATCGAACGGACAAAAGACCCATGCTCGCGGATTTGAGGGAATCTGGGGCGATAGAACAAGATGCGGATGTCGTCATGTTTATTTATCGTGATGAGGTGTATAACCCAGATTCCGATGACAAGGGCATCGCGAATATCTTGGTTCGCAAGCATCGCAATGGGCCCATTGGGGAAGTGGATCTTCAGTTTCACGATCGGTATGCAAAATTTAATGATTTAGCCAGATAGTCTGGTATACTGTGATCAATGATATTTTTGGAAATGTCATAACGTCATGGATTCTTCCATGCGACCCACTCGTTTGGTAGATCCTCTGGGCACGCTTCCTCTTTGGCTAGGGCGCATCTGCACTTGCGTGTTAGGCATTCCTCTTCTGATTGTGTCGTGTGGCACTGCTCCCCAACTGAGTTTGCTCGGTCAGGATTCTTCTTCTACTCTCATTCAGGAAACGACTCATCCGCAAGCCTACTTTCATTTTCTGCAAGGTTCTTTAGCTGAACTTGATAATGATGGTGTGAAGGCGCTTGAAGCCTATCAGACTGGGTTATCGTTTGACCCTGACTCAGTCTTTTTGAAATTTCGTATTGCCAAATTGCATTTTGGGTTGGCTCAGATGCTGGCCGCTGTGGAAATGGCTCAGCAAATTCCCGCCGAAAGAATTACAACAGTTCCCATGTTCTTGGAGATGGCTAAGATATTCTTTGATGCCGGAGAGCATCCTCAGGCTCTAGCGATTTTGAAAGAAGGTGAGCGACGATTTCCATTAGAACCCCGGTTATATCATTCTCACGGCACGCTCTTGTTGGCTGAGAAAGAGTACCAGGAGGCAGGAACCGTTTTCCGTAACCTCTTGCAACATGTGCCAGACTCAGCTGAGGCTCATTATTACCTGGGGATCATTTCGTTAGAGCAAAGTTTGAAGCAGGACGCTGTGGGCCATTTTGAGCAGGCCATTTCTTTGAATTCATCATTTGAGCGTGCGTATCTCAAGTTGGTCGGACTGTTAGAAGAGACAGAGGAGTCACAACGAGCCATTGAGTTGTTGGAAGGCTTTCTTCGTGACGTGAATCCGCATCATCGAGAGTATCGTTTGCGTCTTGTAAGTTTGTATGTCGCTCAGAAGAATTCAAATCAAGCCTTTGGCCATTTAGACTATTTGCTAGAACACAATCCTGGTGATCTTCATGCCCAAGTGCGGAAGGCCCAGATTTATGGCGAGCAGGGAAATTTCGGCGCAGCAATTGAGGAATTAAATGCGGTGTTGCGAGACCGGCCGAATGAATTACGAGTGAGAGATTTTTTAGGCCTATTATATGAAGAAATGAAAGATTACGAGAAGGCCATTGAAGCCTACCAAGCTAATGTAGAGATCGATCCGACGTTCTTTGATAGCATTTTACATCTAGGGTTTGTGTCGTATCGTTTGAAGCAGAATCAAGAGGCGTTATCGTATTTAGATCAAGCGGTGAAGCTGAGCCCGAAACGTCCCGAGCCATATTTATTGTTAGGGTTGACGCATTTTCAGATGAAGGAATATCAACAAGCTAAATCCAGATTAGAAGATGGTATTCATCAGGATCCCTCCAATGCTGAGTTGCATTTTAATCTTGGTACGGCATATGACAAATTGAATCGTTTTGATGAGGTGGTGAAGGAAATGGAGCAGGCATTAGCTCTTGATCCTGAGCATGCTGATGCACTCAATTACTTGGGGTATAGTTATGCTGACCGGGGCATTAATATAGAAGAAGCGGTGACGTTAACTCAGCAGGCGGTCACGTTAAAGCCCCATAATGGCTACTATGTCGATAGCTTAGCTTGGGCCTTGTACAAAGTTGGACGAATTGACGAAGCCCTTGAAGCGATGCAACGTGCTGTGGCATTGGTGTCAGATGATCCCGTGATTTATGAGCATCTAGGCGAAATTTTTCTGCTGCGAGAGGAGCATGAGAAAGCCCGTGATGCTTGGAGTCATTCTCTGCAATTGGATTCGACAAACGAATCGCTCAAGGAACGATTTCGGAATAGCGGCTTTGGGGAACCCGGCTCGACTCTTTCTCAGCAATCTACCTACACGCCGTAACCAGATTTTTTTTAACAGCTGTATGGCTAGGGAATCCTGTCCTCATCTATTCATACAATTCCCCTAAGCAGAGACTTACTGACCGACAGGTTCCCATTTATAAAAGAGTTCCTTAAGATTCGTCATACTTCTGGCGATCAGATCATCAAGCAGATACTGCGAAGACTAATAATTGATGAGTGTCGCTATTGATGGGGACGAAGAGTGAGGTTTCTAGAAATTTCAGTGCGTTAGTTGCACTTGGTGAAATCCTACCAAGAGTTATTGCTTAAATGCCCTCTGGTCTCACGATCATGCCGTGTGTATGATGATTGGAAAAGGACTACAGTACAACTAAACAACTATATAGTGGAGGTCAACCCTCCTTGGAGGCATTGCATGAACCGTAGATACCTACAAATACAGCAGCAAGGATTCAGTCTGACAGAGCTGATGATTGTGGTCGCGATTATCGGTATTTTGGCAACGATCGCCATTCCCAATTTCTTACGCTATCAGGCGAAAGCGAAACAGACTGAGGCGAAGAGTAATTTAGTGGCACTCCATACATCTGAAATCGCGTATTTCGCTGAAAATAATGGATTTATTGATGACTTTAATGCTGTTGGTTTTGGAGTGAGTGGAGCATCTCAACGCTATTATTATGAATTGGGTAATGCGTCGTTGGGGACTTTGCCTCCTGGCTGCACGGCTTCGAATTTGGACGTTGTGAGCGCATCGGGCTTTACTGCAGTCGCGATTGGCAATATCGATGGGGATGCGACATGTGATGTTTGGACGATTGACGATCAAAAGGTCTTAAACAACGTCACAAATGATGTGTCGTCCTAGATTGTCGTTCGGTCTCATGAATTAGAGAAATCAACTCAAGAAGCTTTGAGTTTTCCCCGAAATAGGTACATAAAATATTTTTAGGAGAAAAACCCTCAAGAGGAGAGCGTACGTGGATATTCGAGAAAAAATTCAAAATCGGTCGGCAAAAATTGGAGTTGTTGGATTGGGATATGTGGGTCTGCCCTTGGCCGTACTTCAGGCCAAAACGGGGTATCATGTCTTTGGGGTCGATGAAGTCGCAGCAAAAGTGGAGATGGTCAATCAAGCCAACAACTATATTCTGGATGTCGACGATGCTGAACTACGAGAGGTCGTAGACCAGAAGCTCTTGGTAGCCACAACAGATTTTTCGGTTCTGCAACAATGTGATATTGTCCTCATCTGCGTGCCAACTCCACTGACCCGGAACAAAGAACCCGATATCTCCGCCATTGTGAAAGTCGTGGGGCAACTTGCTCACTATTCTCATCCTAATATGCTGGTCGTGTTGGAAAGTACGACGTACCCTGGAACGACAGAGGAAGTGATTTTGCCGGCGTTGACGGCGAAAGGCTTTACTGCTGGAAAAGATTTGTTTGTGGCTTTTTCGCCAGAACGTGTTGATCCGGGGAACGCAGATTTCAAGACACATAATACCTTCAAGCTCGTTGGGGGTGTCACGGAAGGTTGCCAGGAAGTCTCCAAATTGTTCTACGAACAATCTATTGTCAAAGTGTTCCCTCTCAGTTCCCCGCGAGTGGCTGAAATGGCCAAGGTTTTTGAGAATGTCTTTCGATCAGTCAATATCGCATTGGTGAATGAGCTGACGTTGTTATGTGAGCGGATGGATATTAATGTGTATGAAGTCATCGATGCCGCGGCCACCAAGAACTTTGGTTTTATGGCGTTTTATCCTGGACCAGGGGTTGGCGGTCATTGTATTCCCTTAGACCCGTATTACTTAGCATGGAAGTCGAAGGAATATGATGTGCACACGCGGTTCATTGAGTTAGCTGGGGAAATCAATGAAAATATGCCCTATTTTGTCGCGACCAAGCTCCAGCGTGTCTTAAACCAAATGGGGAAATGCTTGAAGGGTTCAAAGATAGTCATTCTCGGGGTCACATATAAAGCAGACATTGAAGATCCCCGGGAGTCTCCAGCGACTAAAGTGATGGAATTGCTTCAAAAGGAAGGTGCAGTCTTACAATATGTTGACCCGTATACGCCTTCTTTGACGGTTGGTGATCAGCAGTATACATCGCATCCTGTTACTCAAGAACTATTGGAACAAAGCGCCTGTGCGTTAATTTTGACAGCGCATTCGGCTTTTGATTACCAGATGATTGTGGATCATGCTCCGGTGGTGTTTGATACGAGAAATGGCACTCGAGAAGTCAAACAACGACGGGAGAAGATTGTGCTGCTTTCGACGTAATCCGTCACACATGTATAAAGGCTCTGTTGTTGAGGGACATTTTCTTGACAGCCTTTGCCCTATTCGGTATAAGGCCCAGTTCGACTGGGCCTTTTTTGTACCCTTTGCATAGTTTCTATCCAGTGATTCCCTCCCAAATCTACTCTCCTAGAGGTTGGAAAGATTTAACGGTACGAGAATATGAGGTTGCTTAGGCAGTTCATCGTGCGGGTCACGGGTAATTTTTTCCAAACCGTGGTTCCACAGTTACGTCCGCAACGTCCAAGAAAGACCGCACCTTCCTTGAAGCTAGTTTCTCATAACTTGCATCCAGTGGCATCTCCGGATGCACAGACTCAACGTAGTGCCCATATCGGACATATGGAGGCATTGGAAACTGCCCTCCAAAAAGGAGAGCAGTGGGTGTTGAGCAAGGAGAATCTTGATCGAGGGTTCTGGGTTGAGGAGTTAGAAGCCGACACAACGCTGACGTCGGAGTATGTCATGCTTCGTCGATTCTTAGGTGTGGTTGATGTGGAGCGAGAGCGAAAAGCGGTTCGATATCTTTTCCATACACAACGAAGTGATGGAGGCTGGCCAATTTTTTCTGGTGGGCCGGCTGACCTGAGTGCGACGGTCAAGGCGTACTTTGCTTTGAAATTGGCTGGGATGTCGGCTCGGGATCCTGTGATGCAACGAGCGAAGGATCTTATTCTACAGCAAGGCGGGGTTGTGCAAGTCAATGTCTTTACAAAGATTACATTGGCGTTGTTTGGCCAATATGATTGGCGAGGGATTCCATGTATGCCCGCGGAGATCTTCCTCGCACCCAAATGGTTTTATTTTAATCTGTATGCCGTATCCTATTGGTCGCGTGCGGTCATTATCCCTCTCTTAATTATTTTTGCACATCGGCCTCTTTGTTCTGTTTCTGAGGAACAGGGTATTGCTGAACTCTTTCTCGAGCCACTGAAAGCGGTAGAGTTTTCGCAGGTGCCACCGTTGCACCGTGATTCCGGTCTACTGAGTTGGCGTAATTTTTTCGTGTGGGTTGATAGTCTTCTTCGACTGTATGAGGCCTATCCCATTCAATCATTACGAAAGAAAGCCTTGAAAAAGGCAGAACGATGGATGGTCGAACATATGGATGGTGAGGGGGGGCTTGGCGCTATTTATCCAGCCATGGCAAATTCGATCTTTGCGCTCAGGGCAATGGGATATGCCACGGATCATCCGTTAATTCAAAAAGCCTTGGGTGAAATTGAGCAACTTGAAATCTATTCAAATTCAGTGAACTCAACGACACCGAGTATGTTGCACTTGCAGCCTTGCCACTCACCTGTGTGGGATACGGCTTTAACGATGAACGCGCTTATTGAAGGCGGAGTCGCCCTGAATCATTCAGCTTTGCTTCAGGCTGATGCATGGTTACGTACGCGGCAATCGCTAAAGGTGGGTGATTGGGTTGTCTCATCTCCTGAAGCCCAGCCAGGAGGCTGGGGTTTTCAATATGAAAATGACTGGTATCCAGATGTCGACGATACTGCGGCTGTCATTACCGCGATGGCTAAAATTCATCGAACTGAAACGCCAGACGGTGACGTAGTCATACAGCGGGGGGTTCATTGGGTATTGGCTATGCAAGGGTCTGATGGCGGATGGGGTGCCTATGATAGAGACAATAACAAACTGATTTTTAATAAAATTCCTTTTGCGGATCATCAGTCGTTGCTGGACCCGAGCACCGCTGATTTAACAGGACGATGCTTGGAAATGTTGGGCACGTTAGGATATGACCAGTCACATCAGGCTATCGGTCCTGCTCTAGAATTTCTTCGTAAGGAACAAGAGCCTAATGGTAGTTGGTATGGGCGATGGGGGGTCAATTACATTTATGGGTCGTGGTGCGTGCTTTCTGGTCTGAGGGCTATTGGGGAGGACATGACAGCCCCGTGGGTTCAAAAAGCGGTGGCCTGGTTGGAATCTGTTCAGAATTCTGACGGAGGTTGGGGGGAATCCTGCGAATCATACGAAGATGTTAAAAAATCTGGGCGCGGAGAAAGCGCAGCTTCGCAGACCGCATGGGCGATGATGGCGCTCCTTCAAGCTGGCGCATTCGATTCCCTCAGTGTGGTCCGTGGGGTAAATTGGCTTATTCGTCATCAACGGGATGATGGTGTGTGGGATGAGCCTTTCCATACTGGTACAGGCTTTCCAAGGGTGTTTTATTTGCGGTATCACGGTTATTGTAAGTATTTCCCTATCTGGGCATTAGGCATGTATCGGAATGTGAAAACAAATGGGGAAGCCAGAGCTGACCAGTTGCGAAAAACGGCTCAGGTCTCTCGAAGGCAAAAAAAAAGAATGGGTTAAGTTTTCCTCAAAGTCCACTCTGTCTAATTCAAAAAATCATGTTACGAGCGAGCCAATTCTGACCAACATCGCGGTAGTGACGGCCACTAGAATAGAATTTAATGCCGTTGCTCGTGCTCTACGAGTTTCTCACCCAGTTTCCCAGTATGGTCATCGGGCATTAGCCAGTACTGATCACGGCTTGAATGTCATGCTCATTCAGTCAGGTATTGGCCCTGGTAAGGCTCGAATAAATACTCAAAAACTACTCTCCGGTGCTTCATGGGATGTCATTATCTCCACGGGTTTTGCAGGAGCTCTCGATTCTATTCCTATCGGATCCGTACTGATCGGGCATGACGTATGTGAGGAATCCTGTATGCCCTCTGGCGCTTCGCTAAGCCCACAGCGATTTGAATGCCATCCTGATTGGGTCCAAGTCGCGTTGAACCTTAAATGGGGGGGGCGAGAGTCTTTACGGACCGGAAGGTTTGTGAGCGTGGATCATGTGCTCACCCATTCGGTTGACAAGTATAAATTGAAAACCTCAACTGGCGCGGTAGGAGTCGACATGGAAAGTGCGGCCATCGCGGGAGTCGCGCAAGAGCATCGCCTACCATTTCTAATTGTTCGCACGATTTCTGATGGCGTCAATGAAGATTTGCCTGTAGACTTTAATCTCTTTCTTAAGCCATCCGGATGGATTCCTGGAGTACTGTCTATCCTTTCGACCCCAAGGTCGTGGAAGGGTTTCCTTGATCTTTATCAGCATTCGAAGCAAGCATCCCGAGAGCTCACTTGTTTTTTTGAAGAATTTTTCTCCACGATCCCGACCTTACCTATTTCAGCAACGTCTTAGGCGATGAAATAGTCAATGATGAATGTTATTCAAGACATATGCGCGCAAGCTTTAAAGCAGGTGACCGGACATGGGAGTAGCATTGCGACTCATGATCATGCCTGGTTTGTGGGTATTTGAGCGTTGATTGTTACAATTTAGCCTTTGCTGTGTCTCGGCCTTTACGTATTGTTTCAATATCTTTTCCCCCCAATATTAGGAGCACCATAAATGTTGAGCCTCGCTTAATACCAGGTGGCTCTGGTGCTATAATGCTGCTCTTGCCTCAATGGAAATTCGATGGTCCATTGGGGGAATTTATGGACTGTGCTCTCTTGGAGTTGAGGCGCGCTGCTAAATAGAGGGAGCGATGATTGACACGGAATCAAGTTCACTATTAGAACAGGGTATAAGTCAGTTTATCTGAAGTAAAGATGAAGAGTTATCGTATTGTGATGAAATGGTAGAGGGAGGAGTTATGGAACAAATTGAGGAAAGACACAAAGGGATTGTTTGGCCGTCTAAGCCATTAAATAGATGGTCGACCTGTTCTCGATGTGTTGTTGTGTTGACTTGGGTCAGCCTCTCGCTCCTTTGGTTTTCTGTGGCGTGGGGAGCGGGTACGCCAACGCAAGCCGTTAAAGAGACCATTGATAAGGTACTGGTCGTTTTGAGTGATGACGCATTGAAAGATCCGACGCGAGCCGCGGAGCGGCGAGAGAAACTCGAAGCCATTATTGCACAAAGATTTAATTATGAAGAAATGGCTAAACGAGCACTTGCAAGAGAATGGAAGAAATTGAGTGCTGAAAAACAGGAAGAATTTGTTGCATTATTCCAGCAGTTTTTAACCCAATCCTATGCCGGAAACATTGATGGATATGCTGGGCAGCAGGTGGAGTATATCAAGGAACGATTGAAAGGAGACTTCGCAGAAGTCCAGACCAAAGTTGTTTCGCCAAAATCCCAGATTCCCTTGGATTATCGCCTCCTCAAAGAAAACGACAAGTGGGGCGTCTATGATGTCATCATTGATGGCGTCAGTTTGACAAAAAATTATCGAGGGCAGTTCTCAAGAATCATCAAGTCTTCCTCATTTGAAGCACTTCTTGACAAACTTCGTTCAAAGGCGGATTTAGCCTCCTCGTCCTAGAGAAAGAATTGAATGATGTCTTTCCGTGTGTCGTGCTTGGCGGCAATGGTCTGCTTAGCGTTAGCGGGAAGTATCAGCCCCTATCCGGTCAGTGCGGAACAATCAATTTTTGTTGTTCCAGCCATTTCCACATCAAAAAATGCTGGGCGAGATTTTGGGTTGATCGTTCCCGTATTGGACTCAGATGAGGATGGAAATTTGCGTTCGGTCTTCGCGCCGATGCTGATCCATAATTCATTCTTAGGTGTGAGAGGGACGGCGAACTACTATCATTATTGGTCAGGGGGAAAACAACTTGAGGCTGTGGGGTCCTATACGGAAGAGATCGAGCGAAAGCTCATCTTTCGTTACCAAGATCCAGGATTTATTGAAGGCTTATTTTTCGTAGATATTGGGGCACAGTTTTTTAAAAATGCGACGAAGCGTTTTTTTGGCTTAGGCCAAACAACGCCAGAATCGAATGAAAGCAACTATACTGGGCGCGAAATTCAGGTCCACTGGAATCTCGGTATTCATCTCAACGATGTGACACGGATATCCGTCTATCAGAGATTTCGCGACGTCGAAATTCAACCTGGCGGTATTGATGATGAGCCTTTTACAAAAAACCAATTCCCTAATACGGCCGGAATAGGTGGCGCGACGATCTTAGGACATAAGTTGGTATTTCAATACGACTCGCGAGACAATCTGACATCACCCACGGCGGGAACACGGGTTGAGGCATTTGGGGAATTGGCACAAAATCTTGACAGGCGACAAATTGATGATCAGCTCTATTTTCGATATGGCTTTGAGGCTCGTCATTTCATGCCCAGTCCATCAAAACGGTATATTTTTCTCATTCGAGGAAAATTAGGATTAACTTCTGGGAATGGTATCCCATTTTTTGAACAAAGTTCTTTAGGAGGAGAAAACAACCTTCGAGGGTACGGACGAGATCGATTCATTGATAAGCATATGATAGTGGTCAATGTCGAGGAGCGTATTCATATGTTTCAAATAAAAATATTACATGTCAATGCGGAATTGGAGGTTGCCCCCTTCGTTGATATGGGACGAACCTATCGAGATTTTTCCTATCGGCAGTTTGATGACTGGAAAATCACCCCGGGTGTGGGTTTTCGAGCCATTGTGCGGCCCAATTTAGTTAGTCGCGTCGATTGGGGATACAGTAAGGAAGGTGGAGCTATTTTTGCTGGGTTAGATTATCCGTTTTGAGCATCTGTAAAAATTGAGGGAGAAATGAATCTTAACTGCAAAGTGCTGTTCATTCTCGTCTTTGGTCTAAGCTCGGGGCTTTTGGGATCTTTAGGATGGGGATTGAGCGATTCGGTTCAGAGTTCCGATTCTCCAGGCGAACTGGAGAAGGAACTCCAAGATTTGCTTTCTCTGGGGATGGCCCAATCAATAAATCTTGAGGAGTTGTGTCGTTTGGCGAGTCTGTATTTGGACTTGGGGTATGGGTTGTACGTTGACCAGGAAAAAAAAATAGGTGCTTTTCAAGAGGGAGCTCGACTAGCCAAAAAAGCTTTGGAGCAACAAGAAGCGTCAGCTGATGCCCATTTTCTGTATGCAGCCAATCTGGGTAGTGCGACTGAGTTACAGGGTGTAATGTCTGGGGCATTGACGATACAAGAGTTAAAGCACCATGTTCGTCGAGCCTTGGAGCTTGATCCAACGTACGCACCTGCACATCATATGTTAGGGCGAATGTACGAGGAGTTGCCGTGGTTTTTAGGTGGAGATCAAGATGGTGCAGGAGAACATCTCAAGAAAGCGGTCTCGCTTGATAGCCACTATGTCCCAGGGCATCTTGATCTGGGTCGATGGTATCTGAGCCAAGGATACGAAGCCGAAGCCGTGCGAGAATTCATGTTGGTGGTAGAGAATCCACCACTTGAAAAGATGTGGATTTGGGAGCGAATTCATCGACCTCAAGCTCGAGATCTCTTACGACAACTACATGTGGTTGAACGCGAAGTTCCTCAACTGTGCGATGACGATTGCTTGCGCTGATAGCTTTGTTGACAAGGTATAGTTGCTATGAGAGAATTTTTTCTGAATTTACGTAGTCGTCGGTATTCTCTCCATTATTCCCTGACAAATTTTTTAAGTGTTTTCAGAAAGGATTGCTGATGTCCTTGTTGAAGAGGATTGAAAGTCCCGCCGATTTAAAGAAAATCTCTCCTGAGCAATTCCCTGAACTCTGTCAGGAAATTCGAGAACAGATCATTGACGTGATTTCTGGAGTGGGGGGGCATCTGGCCTCAAATCTCGGTGTTGTTGAGCTGACGGTGGCGCTGCATTATTTGCTTCATGCTCCTGACGATAAAATTATTTGGGATACCAGTAATCAAGCCTATACGCATAAATTGTTGACCGGTCGACGTGATCAATTTCACACCATTCGACAATTTGGAGGGATGAGTGGATTTTGCAAACGAGAAGAAAGTGTGTATGACACATTTAATGCTGGGCATGCTGGGACGGGAGTATCTGCTGCTGTTGGGTTTGTCGAAGCTCGAGAGCAGTTGCAAGGTTCCCAAAAAGTCGTATGTGTGCTTGGGGATGGGGCATTAACCTCTGGCATGACATTAGAAGGCCTTCAACATGCCGGAGATATGGGACGAGATTTTGTGGTGGTATTGAATGATAATCAAATGTCCATTTCCCGCAATGTTGGGGCTATCTCTGCCTATCTGAACCGAACCTTTACGGGGGAATTTTACACGAGATTTCGGGAGGAAACTTCCCACTTGTTAAAGACGATTCCTCAAATTGGAGAGAATGTGAATCAGATGGCCATGCGTGCTGAGGAATTAGCCAAAGGCTTGCTCCTCCCGGGCCTATTATTTGAGGAATTGGGGTTTCGATATGTGGGTCCGATTGATGGACATAATTTTGAGCATTTGTTGCCAACGTTGGATAATGTATTAAAGCTCAAGGGCCCGACGCTCCTGCATGTCATTACCAAAAAAGGGTTGGGATTTGAACCTGCGATGAGCAATCCTGTGTGGTTTCATGCCTGTTCACCTTTTGACAAAAAAACCGGGCAAGCTATCAAAAAAACGGGGCCTCCATCCTATAGTTCGATTGCTGCGAATACATTGATTCGTCAGGCTAGACTTGATAGCCGTGTAGTTGTGATTACTGCAGCAATGTGTGAAGGCACGGGAATGTCTGAATTTCAGAAGGCTTTCCCAGAGAGGCTCATAGATGTCGGTATTGCTGAGCAACATGCGGTGACGTATGCAGCGGGCCTTGCGGCTGAGAATATGCGTCCAGTGATTTGCATGTATTCAACATTTTTGCAACGTGCCTATGATCAAGTCGTGCATGATGTGGCGACTCAAAACCTTCCAGTGACGTTCTGTATAGATCGAGGAGGATTAGTAGCAGAAGATGGGACGACGCATCATGGTGCCTTTGATTTTGCCTATCTTCGTCATATGCCGAATATGGTGATCATGGCACCAAAAGATGAAAATGAATTGCAGCATATGGTGCAAACGAGTTTAGTGCATGATGGACCGATCGCGGTTCGTTATCCCCGAGCGAGTAGTTTAGGTGTTCCATTGGACCCTCAACCGATTCCGCTTGAAATTGGCCAAGGTGAATTATTAATCGAAGGGCAAGATGTCGCAATTCTAGCGATTGGCGTCACCGTATCAGAAGCCATGAAAGCCGCTGCGCAATTAAAAGAGGAAGGCGTCTCAGTGGCAGTCATGAACGCACGTTTTGTCAAACCTTTGGATAAAGATCTCATCCGCGAGTTGGCAAAAAAAGTGAAATGTCTACTCACGGTAGAAGAAGGCTGTCGAATGGGTGGCTTTGGCTCTGCTGTGTTAGAGTTTCTCTCAGAAGAGGGATGTTGGGAGCTCCCAACGAAAATACTAGGATTGCCCGATTGGTATATTGAACAAGGTCCACAGGAATTACTGCGAGAGAAATACGGTCTGACAGCAGAGGGAATTTACGACCAAGCGAAGGCCCTGTATGATAGAGTTTCCTTGAAAGCCATTTTACGGTAGCATTGTCTTATGCATATTACGCGACGAAAAACACGACAGGTATTGGTCGGAGGGGTGAAAATTGGTGGAGATGCACCGATTTCGGTCCAATCCATGACCATTCCACATCCTCGGGATGTGGTTGGAACTCTTGAACAGATTCATCAATTGGAAGCGGCAGGGTGTGAATTAATCCGTCTGGCGGTTCCTGATATGGAGGCGGTCGATGCGCTTCCAAAAATCAAAGCCCAAACAACCGTGCCGTTAATCGCCGATATTCATTTTGATCACCGTTTAGCGTTGAAGGCTGCTGAAGTGGTGGATTGTGTCCGTATCAATCCTGGGAATATTGGCCCCTGGTGGAAAACGGAAGAGGTCATTAAAGCCGTGAATGATAATGGTATTCCTCTTAGGGTTGGCGTGAATGGTGGTTCTCTTGAAAAGCATTTGTTAGATAAATATGGATACCCGACGGCAGAAGCCTTGGCTGAATCAGCACTGAATGCAGTTCATGCGTTAGAGGATGTGGGTTTTACCAATATGAAAGTGTCCTTGAAGGCGTCTGATGTCCACATGGCTATTGATGCGTATTGGCTTTTTGCGCAGCAGTCGAATGCTCCTTTGCACATTGGCATTACGGAAGCAGGAACGGCTGCCACTGGTGCCGTGAAATCTGCGATAGGATTGGGATGGTTGCTTTCTCAGGGAATTGGGGACACGCTGAGAGTCTCCTTAGCGGCTGATCCAGTTGAGGAAGTCAAAGTAGGCTTTGAGATCTTGAAGTCGCTTGAGCTTCGTCATCGTGGAGTGAATGTGATTGCTTGTCCGACCTGTGGGCGTGTGGAAATTGATGTCGTTAAAATGGCTAATGAATTGGAGCATCGATTAGCGCACATAACAAATCCCATTACCGTTTCTGTCTTAGGTTGCGTGGTAAATGGTATTGGTGAAGGAAAAGAAGCGGATATTGGGATCGCAGGAGGTGAAGGGGTAGGAATTGTGTTCAAAAAAGGGAAGCTCTATAAACGTGTCCCGTCAGAAGAGTTGATGGACACATTAATCGAAGAAGTTGAAGCCATGGCGAAAGAGCAAGATGCTGAGAATGCAGGTGGTGTAGCCTCCTCTTCGTTAACTGGCCCGCTGGAAGAAGTGGTGGTGGCTCGCTCCGGCCCGTCCTCAAGGGAAATCCCCGTATTGCCTCTCAAGTGAGATGTTATCTCGTAGCGTGAGATAACAAAATTAAATCAATTCCTAGTTGTGTAGAAGAAAAACAACTCCGTATAATGAATAACGAAGGCGCCGTACCCAAGTGGTTAAGGGAGCAGTCTGCAAAACTGCGATTCAGCGGTTCGATCCCGCTCGGCGCCTCCATCATTCCTCCTGTTTGATAGCAGAAACCCATGAAGTCTAGAGTGATGGCAGGGCGCGTAGTATGATGAATGTGACGTGCATGAGTATGGAAAGAGGAGCACTAGGCTTGTCTTTGGAGGTGAATAAATAATGGGCGTACCTATCTCGCAAATGTATACGGTCTCGCAGTATGCGCTTTCGAAGCAGTTTAGAGGGGTTGAGCGCTATCCATTAGTCCTGATGCTGGAACCGTTGTTTCGATGCAACCTAGAGTGCGCGGGTTGCGGAAAAATCCAATATCCCGATCATATTTTGAACCGACGCCTGACGCCCGAACAATGTTGGGCCGCGGCTGATGAATGTGGGGCACCGATTGTCAGCATTCCAGGAGGAGAGCCGCTCATCCATCCGGAAATGCCAGCGATTGTTGAAGGGCTTGTTGAGCGAAAGAAGTATGTGTATTTGTGTACGAATGCCATTCTTCTAGAGCGGAAAATCGAGGAATATACTCCATCTAAATATCTGACATTCAGTATTCATATGGATGGCCTCAAGGAAGAGCATGACCATGCCGTGTGTCGAGACGGAGTCTATGATGTGGCCGTGAAAGCGATTCGTACCGCATTGGCGAAAGGGTTTCGCGTCACGACGAATACCACGCTGTTTGATGATGCTGCACCAGCGAGAGTGCGGCAGTTCTTTGATGAAATGATGGAGTTGGGTGTTGAAGGGATGATGATTTCCCCTGGGTATAGTTACGACAAAGCGCCTGATCAGCAAAGCTTTTTGAAGCGTGATCGAACGAGGGCACTGTTTTCCCAATTACTGACGAAGCGTAAGCGGGCATGGCAATTCAATCAGTCGCCATTGTTTTTGGAGTTTCTCATGGGCAAACGGGATTACGAATGTACCCCATGGGGAAATCCCACCTACAACATTTTTGGTTGGCAACGCCCCTGTTATTTATTGCAGGAAGGGTATGTTGCAACCTTTCGAGAGTTAATGGAAGAGACGGAATGGGATCGTTATGGGACTGGTCGTCATGATCAGTGCCAAGATTGCATGGTGCATTGTGGCTATGAAGCCTCAGCAGTTAAGGATACGTTCGGGACCTGGGGCGGTTTTTTTGGAACAGTCAGGGCCACGCTTTTCCCCAATGCGGTTTAGAGACTACGTATTGAGATTTTCAAATTATGCACTTCCTTCAGTTCCCCTGCAGCCTTGAAATGAATGTTGAGTGATGAGTGACGCCAAAGTCTTGGATAATCATCCCCCATCATGGGAAGGGCGCCGATTGCGGGTACATGATGATGAGGCAATGCTCAGGGAGGCCATTGGGCATGCATGTGACTATCGTGGCGATGTGACGATTCATCTCAAGGATGGCGAACAGGTAATTGGTTATGTCTTTGATCGCCAAGAAAAAAATCACGAGCCGTATGTGAAAATTTTCCTCGCAAATCAGTCCGAGCCTTCCTTGGTGAAATACCAAGATATTGCCGAGCTAGAATTTAGTGGTGAAGATACGGCATTTGGGCACTCCTGGGAAGATTGGGCAAAGAAATGGCAAAAGCCTCAGGTGAGTTAAATTGTTCTGACAAAATCTGTTTTTCCTCCTCCTCCTTTTATCCTTCTCCTTCTCAAAGAAATCAAAAATAATTCAGATTGGATGTCAAGATAAATATTTTGATCCTTGAAGGGAACTCGATCATCTTGAACAGAAGATTTAATTGACGCTTGCCGTTTGTCTGTGATAGAAATCCAGGTCATTTTTAGGCCTTAAAAGCCCGCCTGCATGAGGTGAATTAGTAGAAATGACAAAGTTGAAGTATAGATTTTTTGAAAGCGCAGTGAATCAAGTTTATCGGAAAAAATTAAGAACAAAAGAAATTATGTACGTGAGGGGGAACTAATGAACGAATACCGAAATTTGAGAAGTTTATTTGTGATGGGATTAGCCGTTGTGGGGATGACGCTTTCTGCTTGTGGTGGTGGTGGGGAAGGTCCACCAAAGCCGCCACCGCCTGCTCCCGCCGAATATGCTGACAAGCATATGCCTGATGGCTACTGGAATAACCCTGAGATTCTAGAGCAGGGGAAAGCTATCTATACCGGAGTGCAAAATATTGATGTGAATTGTGCTAGTTGTCAT
This sequence comes from Nitrospirales bacterium, assembly GCA_029261255.1. GTDB lineage: Bacteria > Nitrospirota > Nitrospiria > Nitrospirales > UBA8639 > Nitrospira_E. Next base: position 5,123 of record JAJDBQ010000171.1, on the reverse strand, counting down.
GGGAAAAACGGGAAGCCAGTGAAGGCCGGTGCCAGGGACTTTCGCCGAACGGAGCAAATGGAGCTCTATTCTGATTCTGTTTGGTTTTGGCGAGTGAACGAGGGAGTGAAGGGCACCAAAATGAAGCCATGGAAGAGCAAGCTCTCCGAGGATGAAATCTGGAAAGTCATTGCGTTTGAAGCCACGTTTGGCCTTAAGGGCAAGGAGTATGATGTCGCAACCAAGAAATGGGTGGCAGCTGGTGCGTCCGGATCAGCTCCTGCGGCAGAAGCGCCAGCAGGTGATGCGGCTCACTAATAAGGCCGAAACGTAATTCCAGGAACGAGAAGAAAGATAAAGGAGGGGGACGACCCTTGAAAACCTTACAGAGAAGTATATGGATGGTATTGGGCTTGCTCGTCGGTGGAGCAGCTCTGGCGTACGGGCAAAGTGTTCCTGCTCCAGAGGTGGATTTCCCGTATACGGGAAATCGCACGGCAGTCTGGGTCGTTGCCAACCTGCATATCTTATTTGCCGCCTTTATTTTGGGAGCGCCAATCTTTGTCGTCGTCGCTGAGTGGCTGGGTTATAAGAACAACGATCCAAAGTATGATCGTCTGGCAAAGGAGGTCATTAAGGTTACCGTCATTCTTTACAGTATGACGGCTTTGACGGGTGGCCTGTTCCTCTTTGTGCTCCTAGGAACCTATCCAGAATTCTCAACCTGGCTTATTCAGCATTTTTTCTTGGTATTCGCGGTTATTTATCCGCTCTTATTTATCCTGGAAACAATAATTCTCTATACGTATTTCTATTCTTGGGATTCCATGAAGGGACCCTTAAAAGGGCGTCATATTGCCTTGGGAATTCTCTTGAATATTGTAGGAACTGTGACTCTCTTCGTTATCGATGGGCCGACAGCTTTTATGAATACTCCTGCGAAAGCAGCTGAAGGGGTTTCTCTTGTCGAGTTCGTCACAAATGCGGGTTTGTGGGATAAAATGGCCAACTTTAGTTGGATGCCGTTAAATCTCCATAGGCTTGTGGGTAATGTGACGTTTGGTGGTTTTATCGCTGGTCTCATAGCGGCGTATATGTTTATGCGGTCAAAAACAGACGAAGAGCGATCCTATTATGACTGGATGGGTTTTGTCGGCAATATGATTGGGGTCGGTGCGTTGCTGCTGCTGCCATTCATGGGCTATTTGTTGGCTTACGAACTCTGTGATTATGATGCGTCAATTTGTCCGTACATGATGGCCGACCAATTGTCGATGTTCTTTGAAATGCAAGGGGCGATGATCGGGCTGATCTTTTTAGCGAGCAATTATTATATTTGGCTCAGTCTCAAGCGTATTGAGGGCGTGGAGCATATACGCATTTCAGGGTTTGTGGCCGTAGCTGTGTTGATCATGCCTGCTGTCATGGGTGTGGCTTGGAAGATGTTTCCACCGCCTGAGTGGCAATCGCTCATTTACTTAGTGGCCATCGTTGGTGCTCCAATGATCCTTGGTAGGCTGCCTGGGCTCAAGAATTTTACGATTTCTGCGTTCACGATGATCAAGGTTGGTTTTTTGATGATTGTCGTGGCCGATGCCATTTGGATGACGCCTCATGGGTTTGTGGCTACTCAAGGTCTGGCGACTCATGATCTTGAGCTGCCTGAATGGGCCGAAGAGCTGGCCCTGATGCCAGCTAAAAACGCGGCCGCCTTTACGCTGGTGTTTCTGACGATTGTCAATTACATCATGTACAACAGGGCTATTAAACAAGGAACTATTATTTGGGGAAAAATAGACTTTGCGTCCCAGTTTGTCTTAATTTTCCTTGCATTCAGTGCTATTTGGACGATGGGTTTGATGGGAACGGTTCGGTCCCTCACCAGAAAATATTTTCATGTCTATAATCTTGTTCCCGATTTCACGGCTGAAGCCTTTACGCCAACGTTGTCTTATTCGGCTTGGTGGATTACAGCTGTGACGATCATGTTCTTTGCTGTTGTCAGTTTTGCTATTCTGGTTACGCTGAAGCCTGCAAGTGCAAAGGCTGAGGCACATTAGGATTTGCCTATTCTGGCTGATGCCAAATAGAGCGTATTAGGAAGAAAAGGAATCGTATGGCTAATCAAAGCTTGACGAAAAATGTCCTAAAGAAAGCGACTATCGGAATCATCGTTGGGGTGATCTTGGTGGTGGTTGCCCAGCAGACGCATTTCCCTCAAATTTTCCAGATAATGTTTTTTATCTATGCCATGTTGGGGACCGTTGTGTTTATCCTTTTGGATGCGCCTCCAATGAAGAGGCTAGAGGGTGTAAAGGCCGTTGGGGCTCTTTTGGCGTTTTATATCTTGTTGTCTGGGATGTATGTCGCAGGAGCCTCCATTCTTCCGCAATTCGATCCTACTATTGAGGCAGATAAAATTACGAAAGTCCTCAAAAGGCAAAAGGCTGCATCTGAGCAGGGTAAAGCTGATGAGTTAATTGCTAGGACAAAAGCCTTGGATGAGAGGGCGAAGGCTATTTCTAAGCAGTTAGCTTCGCTCGGAGGTGCAGCAAAGGTTGAAGTAGTTGAAGAGACGGGTGGGGGAGGCGGTGCTGCCTCTGGTGATCTTCTGGCTCTCGGCAAGGAGCAATGGGAGCTTCAAGAGTGCTACAACTGTCATAAGTTGTTTGGATCGGGTGGAAAAAAACGAGGTCCTGTCCTTGATAATATTGGCAGTCTCATGACTCCAGAGGCCCTTAGGGACAAAATCCTGAATCCAAAAAGCTGGATGGCAGAAGGATTTGATAAGCAGTATAAAAAGGGGAAGATGCCTGATAAATACCGTGACCTGATGTTTGAAGAAGAGATTGTTGCTCTTGTGGCATTTTTGGCATCCTTGAAAGATACGTCGGTGGAAACTCCAAAGCCGATTAAGATGAATTAGGGACATTAGGTACTACAGAGATATGCAACCAAAACTCTCAGCAAAAGCGGTATGTGACAATCAAGAAATCGGCAAGATTTCAAAAGTCATTATGGACCCATTGTCGCATGAAATCAGCCATGTCGTGGTCAAGGAAATAAGTGGAGATCGTGTGGACCGACTCCTGCCGATTAGTCAGGTCCAAGCCGTCATAAGCGAAGAGGAAATAGTTCTTCGTGGGACCCTAGTTGATTTTGCGCAATTCCCTGTCTTGAATCGTGATCAGTATGTCACCATTCATGATGTGGAAATTGCTCATTTGGAAGATAACCTTCATGTTGAGTCTGGGGAAGTCTTGGTGCCTCTCCCTTGTCTTGAGCAAGGGGTTCCTCGGCGAACATTTTTTAATAATATGACTCATGCAATTGGGACTCTCATTGCGCTTCCATTGGCATATCCTGTCCTGAAATATCTCATGAAGCCCATGTATAAGCCCTTTGATAACGCCTGGTTTTCTGTGGGGAATGTGAAAAAAATAAAAAAGGAAAATATTGGCTTCCAATTTAAGTTTAATCGAGGTTTCAAGGAAGCCTTTATGCCAGAGCAGCAAATTGAAAAGAATATTTGGATTGTCAATGCAACCCCTGAAGTCCAAAAGGCAGTGTATGGGGGGAAAGATTCAAAATTTTTCGATAATAAGGGTGAGTTGCTTCATGTCAATAAGGCCAATTCCCCGTACATTGGATTTTCAGGGAAGTGTCCTCATTTAGGTTGCGGCTACAAGTGGAGAAGAACAAAAAGTAATCCTGATGGAGTCTTTCTCTGTCCGTGCCATTTGAGTCTCTATGATGAAGCTGGGAAAGTGATTGATGGTCCAGCCCCTCGTGGTTTGGATGTTTTGCCTCTGGAAGTAAATTCAGCCGGTGAAATAAAAATTATTGATATTGAATATAAGGCTGGCGTTAAAAAGCAAATTCGCCTCCTTTAAGTCGCATTCATTTAATTCGAGGATTATTCCTTCATGCAGCAGGAAACTGAGCCCGCCAATCAACTCAATCCGTTAGAAAAGGTCGTAGAATTCGTTGATGAGCGAGTGGGTCTGAAGAATATTCAGGCCAAAATGATGAATGAGCCGATCCCCGGTGGATCCAGATGGGCCTATGCTTTTGGTTCGGTTCTTCTCTTTATTTTCATCCTTCAAGTGGTCACTGGGATCCTATTGATGTTTTATTACGTCCCCAGTACCGACCATGCCTACGACAGTACTCAATACATTATTCATGAAGTTGACTACGGATGGTTCCTCCTCAGTTACCATTTTTGGGGTTCGTCAGCCATGGTTGTGATGGTGTTTGCCCATATGTCGCAAGTATTCTTGTGGGGAGCGTATAAAAAGCCAAGAGAGCTTGTATGGTTAGTTGGATTGGCCCTCTTCGGCATTGTGATGGGATTTGGGTTCACTGGGTATTTGTTGCCATGGGATCAACGAGCCTATTGGGCGACCGTCGTGGGTGTAGAAATCATGGACAAAACTCCGATTATCGGGGACTTTATGGCGAGATTTCTCAAGGGTGGACCCACGCCTGGCCAAATGACGTTAAGTCGATTTTTTGTAATTCACGTGATGGTTTTACCGGCCGCGCTTATGGGGTTAGCAGGCCTTCATATATTCTTGTTTAGAAAAGCTGGGCCGGCTGGTCCCTTTAGGGGGACCCCGGAAGAGCTGAAGGCGAAGACTGATTATTTCTTTCCACGTCAAATATGGAAAGATATCATAGCGATGGCTGCTGTGTTTCTTATTATTTGCTCGTTGGCATTCATCGAGCCAGTCGTCTTATTGGAGCAAGCCACACCTGATCCTGGTGATTACCATCCTGAGCCAGAATGGTATTTCCTTTTTCTGTTTCAGTTGCTTCGTCTTAAAATGTTTGGTGGGGAATTGGGGCAATTAATGGGGGCTATGGTACTGCCCGGTGCATTTATGGCTTTTTTGGCAGCCCTTCCCTTTCTCGATACTAAGCCTGAACGCAATCTTTTTAAGCGACCCATTGCTCTTGTTGGTTGGACCGTCATTATGGTTTTCATACTGATCTTTACTGTTTCAGCGATTATTAATAGAGAATTCTTGCATTAGAACTCCCATGCCCATGTCGAATCTTAAATTAGGTCTCCTTGTTTTTTGGCCAACCTTCTGGACTGGCTTTCCCATAAAAATGGTGTTCTGCTTACTATTGTTGGC